>JAJXZP010000302.1 GCA_021779995.1 bacterium
GCCTGCTCGGCCGCCCGGCCGTCCCGCCCGGCCGCTCCGCCCGACTACCCTGCCGGGCCGTCCCGCATGGCCGCTCTGCCGGGCCACCCAGCCCGTCGCGCCCGCCCGGCCATGCCGCCCTGCCGGGCCAGCCTGGTCGGCCACTCCGGCCGCCCCGCCATGCGGCCCTGCCGGGCCACCCCGCCCGGTTTCCATTCGGGGGAATCATGCTGCGGCCCCCTCCTCGTACTGGCGTCGGAGATCCGGGCTAATTGTCGGTGATCGTCACGACGGGCCCGTCGGCTCGCAGAATCGCCTCGGGGAAGGATGTGTAGGCGTACTCGACCGTCCCTCCCTCGACGCTGCCCAGGCCTTTGGGCCCCGTCCTCACCCTGAAGAGGGTCCCCGGGTCCGAGCACCGTATGGTGGTGACCGGACCGACCCGCCGCACCTCGACCTGTGTCGCGTCGAAGCGTTGCAAGGCCCGATATGCCTGGTAGGTGCTCATCTTTCGCAGCCAGGGGAACTGCGTATCCACGAACTGCAGATTTTTCTCCAAGCCGGCCCGGAGTGTGTCCCAGCTGTCGCCGTGGGACCGGCCGGGGTCGAAGATGTCGTCGCCGTGGATGAAGTGGGCATAGACGCCGGGGCCGAGGATGCCCGAGATCGTGGCAAGCTTGGTGTCGTCGTCCAGATGGTAGCCGGCCACCGTGCGCGGCATCATGTAGACGTCGCGCACCGAGGGATTGGGGCCGAAATCGCAGGCGCTCGCCTCGCCCGAGCCGAAGTAGCTCGTCGAGACCGTCTTGATCGTCGGGAAGACGGATTTCAGCACGGCGATGCCCTCGTCCGAGATGACGTTCTGGGGCGCGACGTAGGTCCGCGGCAGGGTGGCCGGCCCCAATAGCCGGATCCAGTCGCGCTTCGCCTGCTCGAGGCTCTGCTTCATGCTCTCCAGGTCGGTCCACTGCACCGCGTTTCCGTCGGAGGCCTGCCGGGTCAAGGAGACATGGTTGTAGCCGTGGAGGCCCAGGTCGTAGCCCTTGGCGATCTCCTCCCGCGCGATCTTCAAGGGGGCGTTCGACTTGGTGATGAAGAACTCTCCGGTGTAGAACGGCGGCTGGGTCTGGGCGTTGTAATTGAAGATCAGGAAGCTGCAGATCGGGAAGCCTTCCTGCTGGAGGATCTGGGTCACCTGCGGCCACCAGATCTTGCTGTAGAACTCCGTGTCGGTCGTGTCCAGCGGGGGCTTCTTGACGTCGTACATGGGGAGCGGCCAGTCGTCGAGATTGAAGAGCGAGATCGCCGGCGTGGGGATCGCTCCCCAGCCCTGGACGAATTGGAAGGTCTCGGCGAGGGTCCCCATGAAGGCTCCGGAGCGGAACTCGTTCCAGTTCCACACCAAGGTCGTGCCGCGGCCCCGCTTCTGGCTCCAGGCCAGGGGTATGTCGCCGCGGTAGTCCGTGGCCAGGACCGTGGCTCCGTCGGCCGGGACGGAGGGGCCGGGCGTCCATTCCATGGACCTGCTCCGCAGTTCCAGGTTCTCGCCGGTGTGAAGCGTGGCCGACATCGTGTAGCCGATAGCCGTGTCGGGGCGCTTCGTCGTTCCCTTGATGCCCAGCACCGGCGCCAGCTTCGAGAACGTGGCCGAGGAGAGGGACGCTATGCCCCCGCCTTTGTCGAGGAGCCCGTCGAGGATGGCGGGATCGAGCCCCTCGTCGTCTCCCAGGATGAGGAAGGCGGCGCTGTAGGGACGCAGGTCGAGCGGCACCATGCCGGGGAAATCCCGGGCCAGGATGAGCTTGTAGGGGATCTTGAGCCGGTGGATGATATTCTCGGTGTAGAAGAGGATCTGCTTGCGCTGCTGGTCGGAAGGATCGGCGAGGATGGCGAGTCGCTGTTCGCCGTAATCGGGGAACAGGGCCTCGGTCAGGAATTTCTTCATGTCGAGGAGGAGCTTCACCTTCCCGTTTTCGACACGGTAGATGTAGCGGGAGAAGGCGAAGCCGCCCTCGGGATTGGTCACGATCACGGGGCTCGGAGGGTAGTCCTGGTCCGTGCGGGATACGGAGAGCCAGGTCTTGAGATCCCGGTCCACCGGCAGGAAGCGATAGTAGAAGGCCGACAGCGCGGCGTCCTGCTTGCCCTGGGCCTCGACCATGTCGGGCACGACCGTCGCGAGCTTCAGCTTGCTCCCGTCGTCGGTCCAATCGCCTTCGTAGATCAGGCCCAGGCGGGCCAGGGTGGAATTCAGGCGCAGGGGCTGGACGAACTCCCCGGTGCGCCGCTCCTGGTAGGCGCCGAAATTGTCGAAGACCAGGACCTTCTTCCCCTGGTCCATCTGGGAGTCCAGGAAGTCCAGGTAGAATCCCACATTGTTCATCGAGGGTCCGCGGAACCAGGTGATGATCGCGCGGGCGTACAGGGTGAGGCTGACCGGCGGGAGCCCCCGGTCGATGTCCCAGTACCGGACGCTCAGCCCCATCTCCTTGAGCGGTATCGAGAGGTAGTAGTAGATCTCGTTTTCCTTCTCGGTCTGATTGTCCGAGGACTTGTAGAGCGCCAACACCGTCTTGTCGAAACGCCCTTCCTGGGCGAAGGCCCAGGGCGCCATGACAGTCGCGGCGACGAGGCCGACGACGAGACCGAGCAGCTTTCTTCGCATGGTATTCTCCTACCTCCGCATCAGGGGACCAGGAAGTTCGGGGCGTGGAACCTGACGCCCAGATTGACCTGCAGGCTCCAGTAGTACAGCGAGATCGCGGCGGGCGAGTATTGATTCTTGCCGGTCCCGATCAGATCGAGATACACGGTGTAGGTCTCCGTCCGGAACTCGGTGTCGCTCTCGAGGCTGAAGATCAGGTTCTTGGCCTGCTGCCATTGCGTGGGCGCGGTCCCGATCGGCACCAGCTCGCCGTCGTAGCCCCCCGCGCCCTGGAGCGTCTGGCTGATGGTCAGGCCCGGTTTCGCGTCGAAGTCCCCGCTCAGCGATAGCCCGGCCTCGTAGGTCAGCTCCTGGTAGTAGACGGTATAGCTGGGCGTCGGCGAGGGGACGCCGAGGCTGTCCTGGTAGCTCCAGGGGAAGTTGAAGGCCAGGCCCAGGTGCGGGCTGTTCGCCAGGGTGAGGGGCACGGTCAAGCCGCCTCCCACCATCCAGAGCAGGGCCCCGTCCTCCACGCGCTGGGCCGAGCCGGAGAGCGTCAGCGAGCTGTCGGAGACGACCGGGACGTCGAGGAAGCGGAAGCGCAGGGTCCCCGCGCCCTGGAGGGTCTGCGCGTAGAGCGGCCCGTCGTTGGTGATCGTGTCTTCGATCGTGTCGAAGCCGTAGGAGAGGTTGGCCGACACGGTCTTCCCGCCCCACGACGCGCCGAGTCCCCCGAGGGGCCGCGGCGAGATGGACGAGAGGAAGGTCCCGAGGTCCGGGGTGCCCGTCACCGTGGCCGTCCCGGCCCAGCTGGAATAGCCGAGTCCGCCGGCGTAGGGGGTCAGGGTGAGGGCGGGGCCGAAGAGGTTGAGGGGTAGGGAGACCGTGAGCCGGTCGCTGAGGCTCGAGCCCGTCGGCGCGATGGGGAAGCGCTGATAGACGGCGTCGTCGGAGGCCGCGATGCCGATCTTCTCGCTGATATGGCTGTTCCAGTCGAGGGAGCTCGACTGGGTGTAGCGGGTCGTGTCGGCGAAGGCCTGGCTCGACGCGTCCAGCTGGTCCGCGTACTGGCGCTCCAGCTCGTTGTAGAAGTGGGTGACGTTGTTGTAGTAGGGATCCTGGTCGTAGACCTTCCGGTACAGCGCCTGGGCTTTCCGCCAGTTGCCGTTGTACTGGTAGACCTGCCCGAGCTTGAAGATCGCCTCCTCGTTCCACGGATCGACGGCCATCACCTGCTCGAACTGGTCGATGGCGTCGCCGTAGCGCTTGGCGGTCTGGTAGAAGCCTCCCAGCTCATTGTGCGTGCTCGACGTGTCCTGCGCCAGGTTGTAGAAGCTCCGCTCCATCCGCCGGACGAGCAGCGAATGGAGCTTCTGCTCGAGCTCGTAGACCGCGGTCCCTCGGGCGAAGGACGCGTCCCGCAGGGCCGCGAGGTCCTTCAGGGCGCCGTCCACCGCGACCCGGGCGTCCCCGGTCAGGAACCCCGGGGCCGCCGGCGGCTGGTCCTGGACGGCGCCGATATAGGCGGCCAGGTCGTCGCGCAGCGACGCGAAGGGATCCTCCGAGTCGCCGGCGTCCTTCTTCACGGTGTCCGCCGAGGGAACCAGGCCCTCGGCGAGCCGGGCCTGCATGAGGCCGTAGGGCGCCCCGGCCAGGGCGGGACGGGCCTTCGCGAGGTCGCCGAAATACCGCGCCGCCGCGTCCGGGTCGCCCTCGAAGAACGCGATGCGGCCCAAGGCGTAGGTCGCGAGGCTCGTGCCGTCCTGCCGCGCGTTCTCCAGCTCCCGGTAGGTCGCGTCGCGGTCCCACTTCCAGCGCGTGTCCTTCGTCAGGCTCGCGAAGGCTTTCGCCTGCGCGGCGTCATCCTGGGAGAGCGCGGCTTCGCGAGCCTGGTCGGCCTGGAAGCGGTCGGCCAGGCTCCCGGCGGTCGCATCGAAGGCGCTGAGCTCGTCGAGGAGCCCGCCCAGGTCGGATTGGCGCTTGCTGAGCTCGGCGACCAGCTTGTTCTCGCCCGCGACATCGGGAGCCTTCCCGTTCTGCTTCAGCTCGGCGTTGGCCAGCTTCTTCTGCGTCACCTCGCCCTGCGCCAGCTGGATCGCGCCGAGCAGATCCGTCAGCCGCTTCGCGTACTCCGCGGTCCGCCGGGGCAGGTCGGATAGAAAGCGGGCGTAGACCGAGGCCCGATCGAGGATGCCCATGTACTCGGCCGAGTCCTTTTCCAGGGATCGGACCTGGCGGTAGATGTAGTCGGCGACGATGCTCTCGTATTCCTTGATGCCGGCCTTCATGTCCCCGTTCCAGAAGTCCGCCTCGGCTATGACTTTTCTCAGCTCCAGGTTGTCCGGCTCGACGGACAGCTGCTTCTGGTAGTCTTCCAGCACGAGGTCCTTGAGTCGGCTCTCCCTGTCGAGCGCTTCCAGGTACGCGGCCAGATCGGGGCTCGGGAGGAAGCGGGTCCCCATCTCGTTTCTGACCTCCTTCGCCTCCTTGGTCTTGTTCATCTTCTCCAGCGTCTTGTACAGGAGCGCGTACAGCTCCACGTCGGCCGGGGCGATGGCCAGGCTGTCCCGGTAAATCGGCACGGCCCGGTCGGGATAGCCGTTGATCGTGTAGATCGAGGCGAGCTCCTTCCGGAGCGCGATGTCCCTGCCCGTCTCCTGGAAGGCCGCCTGGAAGTCTTTCTGCGCCTTTCCGGCCTTCCCGGCCCACAGCTCGCTGAGCCCCCGGTTGACGACGAGCGAGAGGTTCTTGGGGAACTTCTTGAGCGCGTCGTCGAAGAAGCTCACCGAGGTGTTGTAGTGGCCCGTCCAGGCCGCGACCTTGCCGGCCTCCAGCCAGAGGCCGAGGTCGTCGCCGTAGTATTGGAGCAGGTTCTTGTAGAGCTCGAGAGCGCCGTTCGTGTCGCCCTTCCAGAGGGTGTTCTTGGCGATCAGGAGCATCGTGCTCTTCCGCTGCGGATCTATGAGGTCGGCCCGGTGGAGGTACTTGAGCGCGCTGTAGTAATCCCCGACCATCGAATAGATCGTGGCGAGATCGATGTCGGCCTGGGCGTCGGCGGGATCGGCCTTGATCCGCTTCTCGTAGTCGTCGATGGAGGAGAAGTCCTTGTCGATGGATCGGTCATCCATGTTGTGCGGGAATACCGCGGGCTTGATCGTGACGGGCAGTCTCTGGCCGTTCTCTTTCTTGATGAGGAAGAAATTGTCGAGGTAGAAGAAGTATCGGCCGTCGTAATTCCTCGGCTTCCGGATTACGAAGCTGAGCCGATGGATCCCTCTTTGGAAAGGGAAATCGCCGACCAGGTTCCAATAGTAGGCCGGCGTGTAGTTCTCCACGACGTGCACGGATTCGCGGTAGATCTCGAAGCTGCTCGTCTTGTCGATGACGAGGTCGAAGGGCGAGGCGTAGGAGGTGTGCGAGCCGTCCTTGCTCGCCGGCGGCGTCCCCCCGTACCAGAGCTCGTAGGTGCCCGTAGACTCGACGTAGAAGGAGAAGTCCGCGAAATAGGCGGTCCCCGAGTCGAGCGCCGTCGATTTGTTGAGCTGGAGCGTCCTGAACCCCGAGCAGTCGTAGTTCAACACGGGTTGCTGGGCGAAGTTGGTGGCGACGGCGTCCTCGCCCTCCACGAAGATCAGGTTCGGGTCTCGCTTCGGCAGTATCGCCTCGATCCGGCCGGCGGCGGCCGTGCCGGTGGCGGCGGCGGCTGCCGAGCTCGTGCCGGCGGTCCCGGTCTGCTGGGCAAAGGCGGTAGCGCTCAGCAGCGACAATCCCCAGAGGGCGATGACAGTCCGCAACTTCATGGCCATGTGCCTGCTCCTAATTCCGTCTGAAGATGATCCGGTCGAGCTCGCCGAGATTCCTGAAGAGCCCTGCCCCGGCGTAGAGGCAGGCCGCGAGGCCGGCCAGGAGGTAGCCTAAACCCGGAGGCGGCACATTGAAGCGCGCCGAGGCCACGCTGACCAGGAAGTTCACGCCGAAGAACACGAGGCTCCCGCGAAGGGCGATGCCATAGGACTCTATGTAGAAAAGAAAGGTGAAGAAGGTCAAGAAGGCCATGTGGAACAGCACCCCGATCACGAGGATCTTGGCGAGGGTTCCCGGGATGGCGGCGAGGAGGACCACCACGAGGAGGGCGTGAAAAAAGCTCTGGCGCAGGACGATCTTCCGGGTGATTCTCAGGAAGGCGTATTTCTCCTCGGCGATCCTGGAATAGGTTCCGGTGCGCAGCTTGAGCAGCAGCCGCCTGAGCCCCGCGAAGAACGTCGTCTCGGTGAAGACCGTGAAGAAGACGAGGACCGGGATGACGCTCAGGTTCGCGAGGTAGGCGGCCTGGTCGTAGCTATCGTAGAGGTGGATGAAACTGCCGTGGAGCGGTTCCCCGCGGCCGAACCAGAACACGATCTTGTCGATCCATAGGCCGGCGGAATAGAGCCAGCCGGAAAGCATGAGCGCCCGGTATCTTCGCGCGTAGGCGAGCAGGGGGCGCAGTTCGCGAAGGGCGGGAGTCGGGTGATTCCACCTCATCATCACGACGAAGAGGATCAGGGCCACCAGGAGCTGCCCCAGGGAAAAGCCCAGGAAGGCTCCGCCCACGCCGAAGCTCCGGCCCAGGTAGATCGTCGCGCCCACGGAGGCGAGCATCCCCGCGAGATAGCCGCCGATGATGGCCAGGAAGCCCTTGAGGATGGTGACCAGGAGCATCTCGATCCATAGCAGGTTGATGGCGACGAAGAAGACGACCATGGCCAGGCGGAAAAGGCCGAGATGGCTCACTGCGGGGCTTCGCAGGGCGAGGGCGAAGGGCGTGCCGATCGCCAAGGAGAGGGCGAGGGTGACGATGGACATCAGGACGAGGGCCGCCGTCGTCCTATGGAATTGCCCCTTGTAGATGAGGTCCGAGACATAGCGGGTGAAGATGTAATGCAGGCCTCCGAAGAGGAGGATGGAGAAGGCGTAGCCGTAGACGATCGCCCCGATGAAGAGGCTCTGGCCCTCCCGCAGCACGAAGGAGGCGGTGCCCGTCAGGATGGAGATGCCGACTATCGATATGAGCCAGGGCCCGGCGACGATGACGATCCCGGTGATCGCGACGGTGAGGACCTTGGCGAGGCTCCCGCCCCGGAGCGCCCGCTGCAGCTCGAATCCTATGCCCGCCATGGCGTCCCCTCGGCGATGGAGGAGTAGAGCCGGCCGTAGGTGCCGTAAAGGATCTCCTTGTCGTAGCGCTCCCGCACCATTTTCTTTCTTCGGGCGACGATCTTCCCGGCCTCCTCCGGATTGCGGTAGATCCACAGCACGGCTTCGGCCAGCTTCTCGGCATCCTTGGGCGAGGCCAGGAAGCGCTCGTCGTTGTCGAGCATGCCCGCCACGTCGCCCACCCTGGTGCTCGCCACGGGAAGTCCGGCCGCGTAGGCTTCGAGGATCACCAGGGGCTGCGCCTCCCTGATGCTCGTCAAGAGCATCACGTCCAGGAAGGAATAGTACTCCAGCACGTCCTGACGGCCCGTGAAGTGGAAGACCTCGGAAAGCCTGAAGCTCTCCACCATCCGGCCGCATTCCTCGAAGTATCCCTCGTCCTCGTCCGTGGGACCGATGCAGTGGAACTCGGCCTCCGGGATGCCGTGCCGCACGATCCGCGCCATGGTGATGAAGGTCTTGATGTCCTTGATGGGGACCACCCGCCCGACGAGTCCCACGTGAAAGCCGGGCCGCCTGGCGCGGACCACCGAGGAAAACCGCGGAATGTCGATCCCGTTCGGTATCACCAGCGCCCGATCTTCCCGGGCGCCCAGCTCGATCTGGATTCTGCGGTTGTATTCGAAGAGCGAGGTCGAGTAGTCCGCCGATTGATAGGCCAGCCGGCTCAGGAAGTGGTACACGGAAATCCAGAGGTCTCGCTGGTAGCCTTTTATGAAGCTCGCCCTCCTGAGTTCGATCTCCCGTTCCTTGTGGTACAGCCCGTGCTCGGTCAGCAGGAAGGGCTTGCCTCTGCGGAGTTTGGCCGCGGTGCCGACCAGGCCCGCATAGCCGGTGGAGATCGCGTGATAGATGTCGGCCTCGGGAGGGGCCACGCTCAGCATGGTGAAAATCATGGAAAAGGCGGCTTTCCACGCCCAGAAGAAATCGGTGAAGGGATACATCGGATTGTGCCGTCGGTTCAGCTCCACCAGGATATCCCAGAAAACCTGGCTCTCCAGGGCCCGATTCATCGGATTGAAGCCCTCGGGCAGCAATCCCAGCAATTCGACGATGTCGGAGATGGCGACATTCGGGCTCCGATCCCGGATGTTTCTCAGGATGCGGAGTATCGCCGCGCCATGTCCCGGCCGGCCGCTCGATTCCCTCTCCTCCCCGAGGATGACATCCACATGTTCCTTGACGTTCGGGGGAAGGACATATTTGCGGGTCTGGTTTTTCGTGGGCGAGATGGTGAAAAGGGAGAACTCGACCGCGGGAAGGCTCGTGATCAGATCCTGGGTCCAGGACGACACGCCTCCCGTGATGAAGGGATAGGAGCCTTCGATGAGCAGGCACACCCGCATGCCTAGGCTCCCATCCAATAGGCGAACAGGGCGGTTTCCCGCTCCGCGAGCGTATCCAGGCGCTCGGCCAGTAGC
Organism: bacterium; assembly: GCA_021779995.1. Lineage (GTDB taxonomy): Bacteria > Spirochaetota > Spirochaetia > Treponematales > Rectinemataceae > JAJXZP01. The sequence goes on from JAJXZP010000302.1 coordinate 9,241, forward strand.
GACATGGCGTTCGCGGCCCGGTCGAAATGCTTTTGGGAGTATTCGATCTCCGCGATCAGAAGTATGTCTTCGGGCGTCGCCTCCGAAGGCCCGACCTCGAGGAGCCTCGCCGCGGCGTCGTAATCCCGGGCTTCCATCAGGGCCCTGATATAGGTGTTCCGCTCATCTCCCGCGAGCTTCCGCAGCTTGAGCAATTCCCGGAAGCTCGCCAGCGATTGATCGATGTAGAACTCCTTGATCGCCTGGCGCTTGGCGTTGAGAAGGGCCAGCTCGAAATTGACTCGAGCCAATTCCGACAGCCCCGCGCCCGATTCCGTGTCGCCGCCGAGCCCTTTCTTGATCGAGGCGATCCGGGCGTTGTAGCGATTCTCGAGCACATTGATGCTCTCGGCCGCCCAGAGCGCCAGCTCCTGATCCTGGTGATGGATCAGCTTCTCGAAGATGCCCATGAGGACGAGGTTGGTGCGGAAGTCCAGATTGGGGCGGGCGAGGATGCGGTCGATCTCTTCGATGTCGTAGGGTTCCTCGTCGACGGGCTTGGTGGACGCGGACTTGTAGATGAAGGCCTCGATGGGGCAGAAGCCCGACTCGAAGGCCTTGAGGGCTCCCGCCGGGGTCCGGGGCAGGATGTAGGTCCCGACATCGAGGAAGAACTCGCGTATGTTCACGGCCGTCTCTTCTGCTTTTCCAGGACCTCTTCCGCCACGCGCAGGATGGCGTCGGACTCGATCTTGCCCTTGCCGCTGTTCGCGTAGCCCAGGAACACGTCCATGGGAACGATTTTTTCGTCGATCTCCCAGGTCTTGCCGTTGAGCATGCCCAGGAGGTCGAAGCAGAAGAGGGCCGTCCCGTCGAAATCGATCTGGGGATAGAAGAGGGCGATCTGCCCCTCGTTCTCGTAGTGATAGGGTTCCAGGACGTTGCCCGAAAGCGTCTTGATCTCTCCCATGCAGCGCCTGAGCAGGGCGTAGGCCTTCTCTTCGCCGAAGGACTCGGTGAGGGTCTTCATGCTGGCGAGCTCGAGTATGATGACGGAGAAGCTGCTCTTCCGAGACTCGGGGGAATCGGCCCACAGATCCATTTTCCGCCTGAGCACGGAGGCGAGCGGGAAGGACGTGAGGGGGTGAAGCTCGGCGAGCAGCAATCGCTCGTCGGCGACCGTGCGTTCGATGGCGGGAGACCCGAGTTCGATGAGGACGCCCAGGATCTTTTCCGTGTAGAGGTTGAATTTGGAGAAGGGCATGTCCTCGATATTCAGGACTCCCCACACGGTCTTCCCGAAGGAAATGGGGAAGGTCAGGAGATTCCGGCCCTTGTCCATCCTGCGGAGATTCGCGTAGCTCACGAGCATGCGCGCCGAAAACACGAGGTTGTTCCTGGCCACCCAGCCCTCGACCGATTCGGCCGCCGGGATGCGCGCCGGATTCTTCTCGTCCTCCTCCCAGCCGATGGTCGCCGCGCATTCGAGGCAGTCGTCCTCCGGGCGAAAGCGCCACACCGAGGCCTTGCTCGCCCAGGAATATTGACAGACCATGTCGAGGAGGACGGCCAGGGTCTCGGCGACGCTTTGCGTGGTCATTTCGCGGATGCGGGCGAAGAGCGAGGTGATCGATTCCTGCTGCCTGAGGACGCGCTCCTCCAAGTCCCGATTCACCTCGACGAGGGCTTTCACTTCCGTGTCCAGTCGCGCCTTTCCCGAGGCCGACCTGCGGAGGAATCGGCTTTTCGCATCCAATTGATCCCGGAAGCGATCGTGGACGAGTCCGAATACATAGACGGCGACGAGGGTCCACAGGAGAGGGACCCGGTACTGCAGGAAGGCGGAGGCGAGGCTCGCCGGCCCTCCTCCCCGGGGGAAGGGGACGAGCAGAGATGCCACTGAGGCGGCGAAGGCCAGCAGGCCGTACCAGGGGCCGAACCATACCGCGGAGAAAAGGCAGAAGATCACATAGGGATTGATCGGCGAGGTGGCGAAGCCGGGCTCGAAGGATCCCAGACGATTGGCGGCCGCGATGACGGCGGCGACCGCGACCACCTCTCCCGCTTTCGCGAGAACCTTCGTGATCGGCCGGCCGAGCAGCCGACCGGAGGCCTGGACCTTTCCCACTGTAGCCTCCCCACCCGTTTCGGGCATTCGCCGCTCCTCGCGGCCGGTCTTTCGCCCTCGCCCAGGATAGCGTAGTATTCCGCCCATGCGAAGAGGACTGCTTCTGGCCCTCCTGGCCGGCCTCTGTTCCGCGGCGATCGGCCAGGTCGCGGCCGCCGATCCGGGCTATCGCGACTCCATGCGACGCTTGGTCATCGACCTCTCCGCCTACGCGAAGGCGCGCCGGAGCGGCTTCCAGGTGCTCACGCAAAACGGGAACGCCCTCTTCGAAGCTCCGATGGATACCGCCCTCAAAAAAAAATACCTCGCCTCCATAGACGGGGTCGGACAGGAGAGCCTCAGGTTCGGCGACCCGGCCTACGGGGACAGGACGCCGTCCGAAACCACCGACTATGCGCTCCCCATTTTGCGATTCCTGAAAGCGCAGGGCAAAGTCGTCCTGGTTGTCGAATACTGCGATGAGCCCGATCAAATATCGGAAGCTTTTGCCGCCGATTCGAGGGACAAATTTCTCTCTTTTGCCGCTCCGACGCGGACTCTCGACGGCATACCTTCCCCCCTCGCCGGCGCCACGGCTTTCTCGGCCTCTCCCGTCGAAACCCTGGCTCAGGCGAAAAATTTCCTCTATCTGATCGATCCCGAAGGCTTTGGGTCGAAAGAGGCGTTCGTGAGCGCCGTGGCCGGAACGGACTACGACCTCGTCGTCATCGATGCCCTCTTCGACGGCGAGTTTCTCACGTCATCGGACCTCGCGAGGCTGCGGCACAAGAGCGCGGGAGCTCGCCGGCTGGTTCTGGCCTACCTGAGCATCGGGGAGGCCGAAGACTACCGGCCCTATTGGCGCCAAGAATGGAACCGACATCCGCCGTCGTGGATCGAGAGCGAAAATCCCCGCTGGAAGGGCAATTTCCGGGTCAGATACTGGGAGCCGGCTTGGCGAGCCATCCTTTTCGGCTCTCCCTCCTCCTATCTGGACCGGATCCTCGCGGCGGGCTTCGACGGCGTCTACCTGGATACCGTCGACACCTTCGTCCACTTCGAGGAGCTTGCAGGAAAGGGAGACTAGTCGAAGCCGCCGAACGGCTTCGGTGCCCCGTTCGAGCGGAGCTTGCCCCGAGCGGCGGAATTCCGTACAGTAATCGCATGGACAGGAATTCGCTCATCAGGCGGCCCTTCGTCTATTCGAATAGGAATGCCGCGCTCTGGATCATCGCGATCAATGTGTTCGTCTTCGTGCTGGAGTACCTCTTCCCCGGACTGCTCCTGCAGCTGGCCATGACGCCCGTGCTGGTCCTGCACGGCTACTTCTGGCAGCCCTTCACCTACATGTTCATCCACGATCCCCAAAGCATCACGCACATCCTGGTCAACATGCTCGGGGTGTTCTTCTTCGGGACCCAGGTCGAGCGGGAGCTGGGCAGCAAGGAATTCCTGCTGTACTACCTGCTCACCGGTTTCCTCGCGGGAGTGTTTTCCTTCGTATTCTATTTGTTCACGGGCGGAGCGTACATTCCGCTGCTCGGCGCCTCGGGGGCGGTCTTCGCCCTGCTTTTGGCCTTCGCCGCCCTCTTTCCCCAGGCCGAGATCTACATCTGGGGCATCCTGCCGCTGCGCGCCCCGGTGATGGTGCTCGGCTACGCCGCCTTGGAGATCGTGTCGCAGCTTTTCAGCTTCCAGAGCGGAATCGCCCACCTCACCCACATCGCCGGTTTCGGCATCGGCTGGCTGTATTTCCTCGTCCGCTTCGGCGTCAATCCGGCCAAGCGCTTCTTCCCGCGGCGCTGACGTGAAGGCGAGCCTTGCCGGCTCGGGGGCGCGGCCGGCCCGTTCCGGGCCGCGGCCCCCCGGTTCGTCGCGACACCCCGGCTCGTCGCGACAC
>JAJXZP010000303.1 GCA_021779995.1 bacterium
GCGTGGATTTCACGGTGCAGCAGCGCCTGGACCAGGCCAACGAGCGGCTGCGACTCCTCGCCAGCCGCTCGCGCTACATCGAGTCGCTCGCCGCGTCGCGCGCCGCGGTGCGCGACGGTCCCGAACTCGAACGCGTCCGCGCCGACCTCGCCAAGGCCGCGGCCGAGCAGAGCTCGCTCATCTCAAAGCTTCTCGGCCAGCTCGACGCGGACGACGACGCCTCGGTCGAGGTCCGTCACGAGATCTTTCCGGGCGTCGTCATCGAGATCTGCAGGATCAACCTCAAGATCGAGGAGCACATGAAGGCCAGCCGATTCCGTCTCGACAAGACGGCGGGTCGCATCATCGTGGAAAACTGAGCCGCCCGCAACCTTCTGTTATTCCCACTCGATGGTTGCGGGCGGTAGCCACCCGCAACCTTCTGTTATTCCCACTCGATGGTTGCGGGTGGCTTCGACGAGGTGTCGTAGACTACGCGGCCGATTTCGGGCACGCGGTTGGTGATGGCGCTCGAGATGCCCAGGAGGTCCTTGGGCTCGAAGGGGAACACGTCGGCCGTCATGCCGTCCTCCGAGACCACGGCGCGCAGCGCGAGCACGCTGCCGTACTTCCGCTCGTCGCCGGCGACGCCGACCGAGCGCAGGGGCAGGAGTACGCAGAAGGCCTGCCAGATGCGGTCGTAGAGCCCCCTTAAGCGGAGCTCCTCGATGAACACGGCGTCCGCCTCCCGCAGGAGATCGCAGCGCTCCTTGTCGACCTCGCCGAGGATGCGGACCGCGAGGCCCGGCCCCGGGAAGGGATGCCTGCGGACGATGGTCTCGGGAAGGCCGAGCAGCCGGCCCAGGGCGCGAACCTCGTCCTTGTACAACCGGTCGAGCGGCTCGAGGATCCGGCCGGCCGCGCGCTTGGCCTCCACCAGGGGACCGCGCACGTTGTGATGGCTCTTGATGACCTGGGCCTTCGAGCCCACACCCTTGCCCGACTCGATGAGGTCCGTGTAGAGGGTGCCCTGGACGAGGAAGGCGTCGGCTATGCCGAGGCGAGCGACCTCGCGCTCCTGGATGGATATGAAGAGATCGCCGATGCGCCGCCGCTTCTCCTCCGGATCCTCGACGCCGGAGAGCGCGCCGAGGAACTCGGCCTCGGCCTCGACCATGTGGAGATGCCGGGCTCCGAGCGAGCGCAGGTTGTCCATCACTTCGAGGCTCTCGTCCTTGCGCATGAGCCCCGTGTCGATGTACAGGAGATGGACGCGCTCGCGGCTCAGGATGCGCAGGAGGAGGGCGCCCGCCACCGTCGAATCCACGCCTCCGGAGATGAGGAGGAGGGCCTCGCCGTTCCCGACGGCGGAGCGGAGGCGCTCGGCCACCTGGTCGAGGTAGGCTTCCATGCTCCACTGCCGCGCGGCGCCGCAGATGCCGACGACGAAATTCTCGAGGATCCGCATGCCGCCCTCGCAGTGGCTCACCTCGGGATGGAACTGCAGGCCCCAGAGCCGGCGGCCCGGATCGCGGAGCGCGGCGGGAATGCCCCCTTCCGACACCGCGAGGACCTCGAAACCGGGAGCGGGGCGGGCGATCGAGTCGCCGTGGCTCATCCAGCTCTCGATCGAGGGCGGCAGTCCCGAAAGCAGCGGATCGGCGGCCGCCAGGCGCACGGTCTTGCGGCCGTACTCCCGCTCGGGGAGGCGCTCGACCTCGCCGCCCGCGTCCAGGGTCATGGCCTGGATGCCGTAGCAGATGCCGAGGACGGGGAGGCCTGAATCGTACAACGCGGCGTCGGGACGCGGGGCGCCGCTCTCGTAGGCGCTGCGCGGAGAGCCGGAGAGGACGACGCCCCTGACGCCGTCCAGAGCCCGCGAGCCCAGGCGCGCGTCGCCCGGCAGGATCTCGGCGTAGACGCCGAGCTCGCGGATGCGCCGCCCGATGAGCTGCGTGTACTGGCTGCCGAAGTCCAGGATCAGGATCGTGTCCACGGACTCTCCCTCACGATGGTGGCCGCGCGGTCCGAACCCACGGAGACCACGGAGACGCGGGTTTCGGCGAATTCCTCTATGAACGCTATGTAGTCGCGGGCCTCGCGCGGCAGGTCGTCGAAGGAGCGGCAGGAGCCGATGCCCCGCTTCCAGCCGGAGAAGGTGCGCAGCACGGGCTGGGCGTCGGCGAGGTCGCGCACCGAGGCGGGGAAGTCCTCGACGAGCTTGCCGCGGACGCGGTAGGCGACGCAGGCCTCGAACTCCGACAGCTCGTCGTAGACGTCGAGGTGGGTCAGCGCGAGTCGGTCGATCGAGTTGGCCCAGGCCGCGTGGCGCAGCGCGACGAGGTCGAGGTAGCCGCAGCGACGCGGCCTGCCCGTGGTCACGCCGTACTCGCGCCCGGTCTCGCGGATGTAGCGGTCGAGGGCGCTCTGGGAGGCTGGGTCGAACTCGGTCGGGAAGGGGCCGTTGCCCACCCGGGTCGAGTAGGCCTTGAAGACGCCGAGCACCCGGTCGATGGCCCGCGGCCCCACGCCGCCCTGGGCCGCCGCTCCCGCCGCGCAGGACATGCCGCTCGACACGTAGGGATAGGTCCCGGTGTCAAGGTCGAGGAGGGCGCCCTGCGCGCCCTCGAAAAGCACGTAGGCGTGGCGATGGCCGCGCAGGAGCGAGACGAGATCCACGGACATGGGCAGGAGCCGGTCGCGCCAGGCGTTGACGAAGGCGACGTCCTCGTCCTCGAGATTCTCGAGGCGCTCGGGGTCGGCGAGGTCGGCGATCCGGATGCCGTCGCGCGAGGACTTCATCGCGTAGGCTACGCCGATGCCACGGCCGGTGGTGCCGATGGGGCGCTTCCTATGGGACTCCATCTCCTTGTCGATCCTGCGGTAGCGCGGCAGGACGAGGTGGGCGCGGTCGGAGATGAGCACCCTCCCCTTCCAGTCCACGCCCTTCTGCTCGAGACCCGCGAGCTCGGCGAACAGGGCCTCGGGATCGATCACCATGCCCGAGCCGAGGACGACGGTCTTGTCGGGATACAGTATGCCCGAGGGCACCAGGTGGAGGGCGTACTGCTCGCCGCCGAGCACGATGGTATGGCCCGCGTTGGCTCCGCCCGAGAAGCGCACGATGAAGCTCGCCTCGCCCGCAAGATAGTCGACGATCTTGCCCTTGCCCTCGTCGCCCCACTGGGCGCCGATCACCACTATGTTCATGCCGCCTTCCTCCTCGTCCTCATTGTCGTCGTTTCGCCGCTCGGCGGCGCGAGTATAGCCCACTTCGGCTCGGCGCGTCGCGGCCGCGGCCGGCGCCGCGGTCGCCTCGGCCTGTGCCGCGGTCTCGGCCCGCGTCGCGGCCGCCTCGGCCCAT
>JAJXZP010000163.1 GCA_021779995.1 bacterium
GGGCCCGCGACTGCCGAGCGCCGCGCCGACGGCCGAGCGGTCGGCGCTTGAGACCCGACTAATCCCGCTTCGCCGCCCGGCCGGCCGGCCGCGATCTCTGGATCCTGAGCACTACCCCCCGCACGAGGCTCCGGGGCATGAACCTGAGACCGAAGATCATGGCCTTGTTCAGGCCGCCATGGACGGCCACCGCCTTGCCCCGCATGAGGGCCCGGAAGCCGAAGGCCGCCACGTCCTCGGCCGCGGCCACCTTGAGATTCGTGAATAGCCCCGAGTCCTGGAGCGCGGCCGCGTCGCGGAAGCCCGTCCGCGTCGGCCCCGGGCAGAGCGCGGTCACCGTCACCCCCGAGCCCTTGAGTTCGCGGGACAGGGCCTCCGAAAACGAGAGCACGAAGGCCTTCGAGGCGTAGTAGACCGCCATGAGCGGGCCGGGCAGGAAGGCCGCCGTGGAGGCCAGGTTGAGGATTTTTCCCCGGCCGCGCTCGAGCATGGGCCCCAGGAAGAGCTTGGTCAGGCGGGCGAGCGCGCGGCAGTTGACCGCGATCATCGCGTCGAGCTTGTCCCAGTCCGCCCCGGCGAAGTCTCCGAAGTCGCCGAAGCCGGCGTTGTTGACCAGTATCTCCACCTCGATCTTCCGCTCCCCCAGGCTCCGGGCGATCCGATCCGGGGCGTCCTCCAGGGCGAGGTCGACGGCGAGCGGCAGGACCGAGATGCCGTGAGCGGCTTCCAGTTCCGCGGCGAGGGCCGACAGCCGCTCGGCGCTCCGGGCGACGAGCGCAAGATCGCGGCCCTCCCTCGCGAAGATCCGGGCGAGCTCCAGGCCGATTCCGCCCGAGGCCCCGGTGATCAACACTGTTTCATTCATGGCATCTCCTCTCCCGCCAGCCGTAGGTTCATAGTATACCGAGAGAGACGCGGCAAGCGGGTGGGTTTTGGAATCTCTGTGGTAGTTTGCCGAAAGCGATTGACACGATGTGAGCATTTGCTTATATTCCAACTCGGATCGTATTGAGCGAATGCCTTAAACGATCGGCGCCGTCGGCGCATTCAATTTTCTTCAAACACTAGGGAGGCAGATATGCCGAACTTCAATGGAATGGGGCCCAACGAGGCCGGAGCGATGACAGGTAGGGGGCTCGGACGCTGCAACGGCGGACGGTCCTTCGACAATGCCGGCGCGGGAATCCGCGGCATGGGTCGCGGCGAGGGCCATGGCCGAGGCTGCGGCCGCGGCAACGGCGGCGGAAGCCGCGGAAACTGTGGAAACCGCGGCATGGGCAACGGCATGGGTATGGGCCGCGGACTGGGATGGATGGCCATGGGCTACGGAGATGAGACCCCGCAGGCCGTCGCCAAGAATGCCTTGGAGGCGCGCAAGGCCTACTTGAGCGCCGAACTCGAGCGGACCGAGGCCCTACTCTCGCAGAAAGTCGCCGCTTCCAAGCTCGCGACGGACGAGAGCGGCGAAGCCTGACGCGGGCCGCCCCGCGACGGCTGCCGTCGCCGCAGGGGCCGGGGCGCCGAAGGGCCCGGGGCGTCGCAGGGTCCGGGGGTGAGCCGAACGGACGAAGCGGATCGCCCCCCGCTTCGGCCGAAGCGACCAGCTATGCGCTCGACCCGAGCCTCAACGAGGCCGACGACGCGTACACGAAGGGCGCCCTGAAACTACTCTCGTGAAATCGGCGCGCCCTCCGGGGGGCGCTTCAGTACGCGTCGCCCTCCGGCGGCACGAGGCAGATGAACTTGAGCGGCTTCGAGCCGGTGTTCTCGAAACGGTGCCGCTTGCCGCCGTCGATGTAGGCCACCGAGCCGGCCCTGATCGGGTTGGCGACCCCGTCGATGGTGAGCTTGCCCTCGCCCTCGAGTACGTAGTTGGCGTGGAACCACGGGTGCTGGTGGTAGGGTGTGTGGCCTCCCGGGGACAGGGTGAACACGCGAAGGTAACCCTCATACCCGTCCTTGGGACCGATGAGGATTTGCTTGAGCGCGCCCTCGATATCCGCGCCGCTCATGGCGACGGGCTCGATATCGCTTTCGTGACGGACCATGATCTCTCCTTGCCGCAAGGCCTGCGCACCTGCAATCATTGGCCTATCATATGCGCCGGCCCCGCTCCTCGCCTAGCTTACTATATCGAAATCGCCGCTCCCTGGTATAGTTCGGGAAGCACACTTCACGATGAGAGGAGGCTTGAGATGCCCGAATTCGGTTCTCCCTTCGCAGGCCTGGTCAACGACAGGAAGCTCAGCGAAGCCGAGCTTGTCCGCTCGATCCGCTTCATGGTGGCGGCGGAGTACGAGGCCGTCCAGATGTACCTGCAGCTCGCCGAGTCCACGGACAACAGGCTGGCCATCGAAGTCCTGAACGATATCGCCGACGAGGAGCGCGTCCACGCCGGCGAGTTCCTCCGCCTCCTCAAGGAACTCTCGCCGGACGAGGAGAAGCTCTACGCCGCGGGTGCGAAGGAAGTCGAAGAGGAAATCGAGAAGATGGCCCGCCGCTCATCCTGACGACAGGCGCGCCCCCCCTCGACTCGGCCGAAAGCGGCGGCTCGGACCTCCGCCGCCCGCGCTGGGCCGGGCGTGCCGCATCGGCCAAGCTGCGCCGCCTAAGCTGCGCCGCCTAAGCTGCGCCGCCTAAGCTGCGCCGCCTAAGCTGCGCCGCCTAAGCTGCGTCGCCCGGGCTGCGCCGCCTGAGCTGCGTCGGCCGCGCCCGCCGCGTTTCAGTCCCGGCCTCTCGGGCCGCCCAAGCTGCGTCGGCCGCGCCCGCCGCGTTTCAGTTCCGGCCGGCGTACATCACGGTGGCCGCCGTCACGCCGCCGTCGGAGTTGGGCGTGCCCCGGATCAGGAGCTGCATGCCGGGTACGAGGTCGGCCGTGGAGGCGTCCACGAGGCGGTGGACCTGCACGTCCTTGGTGAGCCGTATCTGCATGCTTTGGCCGCCCTGCTCCAAGGTGATGAGTCCGCCGTCGAGTCTGGTCACGGTCGTGTCGACCGTCGCGTTCGTCATCACGTCGCCGGACTCCATCGGGAATTGACCCTTCTTGACGCGATTCCACAGCGCGGCCGAGAAGATGTTGATGGCGACCGAGTCGAGGCTGCCGTCGGCCTGGCGCTTGGCGTCCACGCCGATCCGGTCGCCCGGCCGGATGCCGGCCGCGTCGGTCGCGACGCTGCGCAGCACGAGCACATCGGGGGGCATCGTGACGATCAGCCGCCGGCCGTCGGGGGTCAGCACTTCGAGACTCCCCAAGAGGGAGGCTTGGAGCTTCCCGCTGTAGGAGTTGGGCGGAATCTGCGAAAAGGCCGGGGCCGCCAGGGCCGACAGCGCGAGCGCGACGACAGCCATTCGCGCCACAGGTAATCCTCGGAGATGGTACTTCATTCCTCGCCTCCCTGTAAAAGCTCCCGCGAAGCTCGGAAACGTTCAAGCGGTGACGATGAGGCAGCTTTATTATGACTAATATAATAATCTATTGCGGTTTCAGCAACTTTCCCTGTGCCGCGGGTACGTACCTAATTCGTATGAGCGGAGCGAGTTTTCGGAAGCATGTCATGCCGGCGCCGGTAGCGATGCCGCGCGATGGGCGCCGGAAGCGGTGCCGCGGGTGCCGGTAGCGGTGCCGCGCGGCGCCTGATGGGGCCGGCCGTACGTTGCGCGCGCTTTTTCACCGGAGACTGAGCGCGGCCAGGCCTGCGCGGAAAAAGCCCTCGCGGTCCCCGGCCTCGAAGACGGCTACCGCGAGGCCGCGCTCCCCGACGAGCTTCAGGATTTCGGGCAGGTTGAGGCCGCGCGCGGTGAGGACGAGGAGGCGGGGAGCGCCGTCGCCCGACATGGCGTCGAGGCTCGCGTCGAGGCAGGCCCCGAGTCCCTCGCCGCGCGAGAGTTCGAGCTTGCCCATCTCGTCGAGGCCGACCAGGACGGGCCGCCGGGGAGCCCCGAGCTCGCCGCGCACGAAGGCCTCGGCCCAGGAAAAGACGGCGGCCTCGAAGACATAGTGTCCGTGGAGGATCGCCCCGGCCGCGGAGGCCTCGCCGGCGGCGCGCTCGCGGGCCAAGGCCCGGCGCTCCGAGGCGAGCGAGCCTCCGACCGCCCGGAGCAGCTCCATCGAGAAGCCGTGGGCGCGGCCGTCGGCGCCCCGGGCCTCGCCGAGCTGGAGCGCGACCGCGAGAGGATGGCCCGCCTCGGCCGCCGCCGCCGCGAAAGCCCGCAGGGAGCTCGTCTTGCCCGAGCCGGCCTTGCCCGAAAGCACGATGCATGCAGGATTGGCGTTCACGATGCCATGCTAGCGCCGCTTCGATCCTGTCGGCAAGGCGGTCGACTGTTGCGGTCGGAGAGGGAGGGCCCGATCTAAAAAAAGCCCCGCGCGACACTTGCGTATCGCACGGGGCTTTCCGAATCGCACAAGCTTCGCGTGGTCTACGCGAAACTCGACGAACGACGGCGGGTCCGCCGCCGATGCGGTCTAGTAGCGATCGTTGCGGGGCTTGTCCATCGCCTCGTTGACCTTGAGCTGGCGCCCGTCGACCTCGCGGCCGTTCATGCCGGTGATCGCGGCGCTGGCCTCGGCATCCGAGCCCATCTCCACGAAACCGAAGCCCTTGGAGTTGCCGGAATCGCGGTCGGTGATGATCTTCACCGAAGCGACCTGGCCGTAGGCCTGGAAGAGGTCCCTGAGGCTGGCCTCGTACGTGTTGTAGCTGAGATTCCCGACATACAGTTTCTTGCCCATGTTGGCTTCCTTCGCCCGACGTTTTCCGCGTCGGACCTTCAAAGTGCACTTGTCTACGACAAGTGTTTTTTCCTCCCGTGGTTTGTCATGGGAGAAAATTGTGAGGGAGCTCTGGACAAACGAAGCAGTAAGTTCTTTACGGCAACTGTAGGCGACCGATCTTCATTCGTGGCCGGACCTGGCGAGGCCTGGACGCAGGAACTTCGAAATGTGGTCATCTGCAGGAAAGGGCACTTGTACAATGTCGCAAACGTCTCTCTCGTAAGGCAGTATACACAGTATCGGTAACACTGTCAAAGCCCCCGGAAGGAGGGTCTCGGCTCTTCCTCCCGCTCCGCCCTGCGGCGGGGCGGAGCCCGTCCCCGACCCGCGATCAGCATCACCGATGCGGAAATAGGAAGCCGTATCGCTATGGAGGGATGCAGCTCGCCCGATCGGCATTTTCGTCGGAAGAACGGTCTCTCCCGATCGGGATGGACGACGCGGTTCCAAAACCGTGCGGATATGGAGGTGGTGACCGCAGGCGAGGCGGGGCTTTCGCTCCCCCAAGACCCGAGGCGGCGGCGCCAGGAGGCTATCGTATGACGAGAAAGGCTATCGCGGCATTGACCCTAATGGCGCTCATGGGCGTCGGGCTCTGGGCGGCCGACAAGGTGGCGCTCAACGCCCTGTTCATGAAGCAGGCGGGCTTCAGCGAGGAGGACATCACCGCCGGCACCAAGGACTTCATGGACAGGAATCCCGATATCCAGGTCAACCTCACCTTCGTGGCCTACGAGGATCTCGAACAGAAGATTCTCACCGCGGCGGCGGCGGGCGGCTACGATGTCGTGCTCTCCGACGGTCCCTTCACCGCCAAGTTCGCGGTGGGCGGCATCGTGAAGGAGATACCGCCCCTGGCCGCGGCCGACAAGGCCGACATCTTCCCGGGCGCGCTCGACGCCTGCGAGTACCTCGGCAAGTACTGGGGCATGCCCTGGATCAACGATGTCCGCTACCTGTACTTCAACAAGAAGATGCTCGCCCAGGCCGGCTTCAAGCATCCCCCCGCCACCCTCGACGAGATGCTCGCCCAGGCCGCGGTCCTCAAGGCGAAGAAGATCGTGGAATACCCGATCGTGCTGCCCTGGAACCAGGCCGAAACCCTCAGCTGCGATTTCACGACGATCACCGCCCTCTTCGGCGGCGCCATGGCCAAGGACGGGAAGCCCACGCTCGACACCGATGCAAATCGGAAGGCGCTCGAGTGGATGGTCCGAGCGATCAAGGACGGCCTCGTCAATCCGAAGTCCATCGTCTACGGCGAGGACGACATCAACGGCGTCTTCGAGGGCGGCAACGCGGCCTTCATGTTCAACTGGACCTACGCCTACGGGGTCGCCAACGATCCGAGCCAGTCCAAGGTCGTCGGGGACGTGGGCATCGCGATGATCCCCGGCAACGGGAGGGTAAAGAGCGCGACCGTCAACGGAGGGCAGCCGCTCTGCATCGCCTCGGGCTCGAAGCACCCGAACGAGGCCTGGGCCTATATCCTCTACATGACCGGCAAGGACTTCCAGAAGGCCCATCCCGCGAACTCCTTGCCCATCTGGCGAAGCCTGTACACCGATCCCAATGTCGTGAAGTCGAATCCCGATGTCGTCGCGGTGGCGAAGACCCAGTACGACTACATCGTCAACCGGCCGAAGGTGCCCTATTACAGCGCCTTCTCCTCGATGCTCCAGGTGAAGATCCAGCAGGCGCTTCTCGGCAGGAAGTCCGTCGACCAGGCCCTCAAGGAAGCCCAGTCCGAGGCCGAATCTCTGGCCCAGCAGTAAGGTCGAATGGGGAGGCCCGCTCGTCGAGCCTCCCTCGCTTCCAGGTTTGGGCAGCTTGTGCACGATGCAGCTGCATCCTGCGCGAGCCTCGCTTTCTAGTCCGCCGGCGGCGGATCATCTTGTTCGCTCGGAGCAGCCAGCATGAGGTCGAGGCACCTGAAGTCACCCGGAAGAAGAGCCAGGGGGAGGGGAGGCGAGGGCGATCTGAGCGAGCAGGGCTTCGCCTTCCTCCTGCTGACGCCGGCCGCCGTGCTGATTCTCATCGTCATCCTGCTGCCCCTGCTCATCACCTTCGGCTACACGCTCATAAACATGAACCTGCTTTCGGCCGCGAAGGGCCGCTTCACCGGCCTCGCGAACTACGCCTCGGTCCTGGGCGCGTCCTGGTTCTGGTCCTCGCTCGGCCGGACCCTCTATTTCACCTTCGTGTCCCTCGTGCTGGAGACCGGATTGGGCCTCCTCTTCGCCCTCCTCCTCGCGGGATCCTTCCCCGGCGTCGGCGTCCTGCGCTCCCTGGTGATCCTGCCCTGGGCGATCCCGACGCTCGTCTCCGGCGCGCTCTGGAAGTGGATCCTCCATCCCGACTACGGGGCGCTCAACGCGCTATTGTCCTGGCTCGGCCTCATCAAGGAATACCATGCCTGGCTGGGGCAGCCCTGGCTCGCGATGAACATGGTCATCCTCGCCGACGTCTGGAAGATGGCCCCCTACTCGGCGATCTTCTTTCTCGCGGCCCTCCAGTTCATCAACAAGGCCCTCTACGAGGCGGCGCGGATCGACGGAGCGGGCGTTTTCCGGCGCTTCCGCTACGTCACCTTCCCGCATCTCATGCCGACCCTCCTCGTCGTGGTCGTCATGCGCTCCATGGATAAGTTCAAGGCCTTCGACCTGTTCTATGTCATGACGAAGGGCGGCCCCGCGAACGGCACGAAGGTCCTGACCTACGACGCCTATCTCCGCGGCTTCGACAACCTGAACTATTCGGCCGCGGCCACCATTTCCTACGTGATCGCCTTCCTGGTCCTCGCCCTGACGGTCATCTATCTGCGGCTGGGAAAGCAGGAGGACGTCAATGACTAGGCGGCGCGGCTCGCTCCGGCGCAGAGGCTTCACCTTTTTCCAGTGCGCCATGGGCTTCCTTCTCTTCCTGTTCGTCATGCTGCCCTTCCTGTGGCTGCTCATCTCCAGCCTGTCCGAGCGCCGGGACCTGATCTCCCTCCCCCTGCGCTTCCCGCCCGGGCATCTGAGCTTCGCGCGCTACGCGGCGGTCTTCGCGCCCGGAGGCGAGGAGATCGCCCGGGCCTTCAAGTACGCCCTCTTCAACAGCCTGATCGTCGCCTCGCTGGTGACCGCCGTCGGGCTCGTCGTGGGCGCCCTCGCATCCTATGCCTTCGCGCGCCTCCGCTTCGCGTTCAAGGAAAAGCTGCTGTACGCGCTTTTATTCACCTACATGATCCCGCCCATCGTGATCGTCCTGCCGCTGTACGTGGCCATCAGCGCGCTGGGCCTCCTGGATCGCAAGGTCACCCTCGTCTTCCTCTATCTGTCCATGACGATACCCTTCGTCGTCTGGGTCATGCGCAGCTACTTCGGCTCGATCTCGAAAAGCTTCGAGGAAGCGGCGCTCATCGACGGCTGCACGCGGCTGCAGACCCTCCGCTATGTCTACGTGCCGATGGCTCGGCCCGGGCTGATCGCCACCGGCATCCTCGCCTTTCTGCTCTCCTGGGACGAGTTCTTCTTCTCGCTCATCTTCACCTCGAGCCTCGCGGCGAAGACGATACCGGTCGCCATAGCCGAATTCACCGGCAAGAATTCCGTGGACTATGGTATGATCACCACCGGAGGCGTCATCGCGTCGATCCCGCCCCTTCTGATCGCGATTTTCTTCCAGAAGTACATCGTGATGGGCATGACCGGCGGCGGCAACAAGGAGTGAATGCACGCGAGCATCGATACTCTCGCTCTGATCCTCATCCTCGGCTCCACGCAATGCCTGTTCCTGGCCTTCGTGTTCTGGCGGGCCGACCGGGGCAATCGCAGGGCCAATCGGATTCTCGCGCTCTTCTTCCTCGTGCTCCCCCTCGCGACGATGAACGGGATCCTCTACCGCAGCGGCCTCTACCGCAGCGCCCCCTTCCTCATCGGGCTGGAGCCGGCCTTCCGGCTCCTCATGGGGCCCGTGCTCTACCTGTATGTCCAGACCCTGGTGAGCCCCTCGGCGGCGATGCGGAAGAGCCTCTTCCTCCACCTCGGCGGCGCCCTCCTCCTCATGCCCCTCTGCCTCCCCTTCTACCTGGAGGATCGCGTCTTCAAGATGCTCTTCGTGGAGGTCTGGCTGCACAACGGCCGCTACACGGCCACCGAGTATTTCGACCGGTTCTGGTACGAGATAGCCTTCGAGCTCCAGCTCTGGATCTACCTGGGGGCGATCTGGTCCAAGGTGCGCCGCTACGAGGCCATGATACGCGAGACCTACTCCTCGATCGACTCGATCACCCTCTCGTGGATGAGGAAGGTGCTCGCGGCCTTCGCCTTGGCTCTCGCCGCGGGCACGGCCTCGTACCTGCTCTTCTTCCTATTCTTGAAATTCCGGCTCATGTACCTCTTCGCCCCGCTGGCGGCCGTCTTCTCCGCCTACTACATCAGCTACAAGGCCTTCCACCAACCCGACGTGTTCCTGCTCGCCAAGCCCGCCCTGCGCGCCGAACCCCCGGGGGAGCTCAGGCGCAAGTACGAGAAGTCGGGCATATCGGAGGAGGCCGGCGATCTCCTCCTGGAGCGGCTCGGCCGCGCCGTGCGCTCCCAGCGGCCCTACACGGATCCCGACCTGACCCTTGCCAAGCTCGCGGCGCTGCTCCACGCCTCTCCCCATCACCTGTCGCAGCTGCTTAACCAGCGCCTGGGGACGAGCTTCTACGACTACGTGAATCGCCTGCGCGTCGAGGACGTCAAGCTCTGCCTCGTCGATCCTCATAGAATCGATGAGAGCGTCCTCGACATGGCGCTCGAATGCGGCTTCAACTCGAAGTCGGCGTTCAACCGGATTTTCAAGCAGCACACGGCTCTCTCCCCGACCCAGTTTCGCCAACATGCCGCCGCTTCGCTGGTGGACGAATGAAGGCGAAGAAGAGCCTTCCCGAGGAGGCCTCAGGTTCGCGGGACGAGGAAGCCGATCGCCGAAAGCAGCTCGCCGACCGGAAGGCGGCGCTTCACTGGCTGGGCACCCTGAGTATCGTCGGCTGGAGCATCGTCGTGCCGATACTCCTCGGCATTCTCGCTGGGCGCGCCGTGGACGCCTGGCTCAAGACCGGGCCGATCTTCCTCGTCCTCCTGCTCCTCGCGGGACTCGTCCTCGGCTGCGGCGCCGCCTGGCGCTGGATCAAGCGGCGCCTGGACGACGGGGAGAAAGGCTGAGGGGCGGGCTCGGGGCGCGAGCGCCTTCCGACGAGGGTTTTCCCTCTAGTCGCAGTCGTGCCCGTGCTCCCGCTCGACCACGACGGTACCGTCCTTCGCGTAATGGCCCACGATGCCGAAGGTGGACATGAGCGTCTCGGCGCTCAATACCGTGCGGCCGGGGCCGAAGGCTACCACCTTCCGGGCCAGGAGGAGGGCATAGTCGCAGGCTGCCGCTTCTTCTATGTCGTGGGTGGCTATGACGACCGAGGCTCCGGCCGAGACCGCCTCGCCGATCATCCGGCGGTAGGTCTCGCGCGATTGGGCGTCGAGGTTCGTGGCCGGCTCGTCGAGGAGGATGAGCCTGGCCTCGCGCGCGAAGGCCTGGGCTATGAACACGCGCTGCCGCTGCCCCCCCGATAGCGTGTTCAAGGGGGCGCGGGCGAGCTCCGAGACTCCCATCACCTCCATGGCGCTTCGCACCGCTTCCTCGTCCTCGGCTCGCATGCGGCCCACGAGCCCGCGGCGGGCGAAGCGAGCCATGCGCACCACGTCGATGGCGCGCAGGGGGAGGGTGCCGGTGGAGGGCTGGAACTGGCCCATGTAGGCGACCTCGGCGGGAGCTCCGAGGGGCTTGCCGCCGAGCACCTCGATCGAGCCCGCGAGCGGAGGCAGGAGGCCCGCGATCGTCTTAAGGAAGGTGGACTTGCCCGAGCCGTTGGAGCCGACGAGCGCCAGGGTCTTGCCCGGCTCGAGCGCGAGGTCGATGCCTTCCACCACGACTTCGTGCTGATAGCCGACCGTGAGCCTCGCGGCCGTCAGGACCTTGAGCGCCGCGCGGCCCTCCGCGGTCGTCGCCGCAGTGTCGCCGCTCATGCCGCGCTCCCTTCGGGACTCGCCTGCCGTGAACTCGCGCCGAGCCGCGCGACCCGCCGGTAGACGTGCTTGGCCGTGAGGGCGAGGAAGAAGATGAGGGTGGCGACCAGGGTTATGGACGCGCCGGCGGCGAGGTTGAATTGATAGCTCGACAGGAGCCCCAGATAGACCGCCGCGATGCCGATGGCGGAGGACGCGGCGATCATCGTGACGATCTTCCGCGAGAAGAGCGCGGCGGTGGCGGCCGGCGCCAGCAGCATGCCGAACACGAGGAGCGTGCCCACGGTGCGGAAGGACACGACGACGGTCACCGCGATCATGGTCAGCATGACCGCGTGGTAGCGCCGGGCGGAGAACCCCGAGGTCTCGGCCTGCTCGGGACTGAAGCAGAGAAGGAGGAAGGGACGGTAGAAAACCGCGGCGACGAGGGCCATCACCGCGGTGGCGACGAGCTGGCCCAGGATCTCGGCCGAGCTGATCCCGAGTATCTCGCCGAAGAGAATGCGCACGAGGTCGCCCGAGAAGGAGCGTGAGCGCGAGACGATGGCCACGCCGAGGGCCAGCATGCCCACGAAGAGCAGGCCTATCGCCGTGTCGGAGGAGAGGTTGGACTTCCGGGTGACGAAGCCTATGCCGAGGATCATCGCCAGGCTGCCGACCGCCGCGCCCAGCATGCCCGGCAGCCCCAGCAGGAGGGCCGCCGCGACGCCCGGGAGCACGCCGTGGGCCAGGGCGTCGCCGATGAAGGCGAGGCCGCGCAGCACCACGAAGGTGCCGACGATGCCGCAGGCTATGGAGACGAGAATCCCCGCGACGAGGGCGTTGGTCATGAAGCCGTTGGAGGAGAAGGGCGTCACGAGCAGCGAGGCGAGCGCCGTCATGGCCGGCCTCCTTCGGAGACGGTTTCGGCGCCGTACTCGCAGCTCAGGTACACGGCGTGACAGTCGGCGCACCTCTGGACGTGGTGGTGCGTCGTGAAGCGCTCCCAGTGCTCGCGCTGCTCGGGACTCAGGACGCCCGTGCCCTGGCAGAGGGGGCAGGTATTGTCCAGCGCCGCGAGAATGGCATTGCGTATGAACTCGCTTTTGTTGGGCATGCGGTCGATCCGCTCGGCCAAGGCCGCCTCGACCTTGAAGCTGACCAAGTCGGTCTTGGGAATTCCCATCATTGGTCTCCAGGGGGAAGAGTATGTATTACTTCGTAATATCGCAAAAGGGGGCCCGCCGGTCAAGGGCTCCGGGACAAAGGAGGTCGCGCTGGGACAAAGGAGGTCGCGCTGCGACAAAGGAGGCCGCTCGGGGACAAAGGAGGCCGCTCGGGGTCCGCCGGTCGGGGGCTGGAGGCGAAGGTCGTCCGTCGCGGGGACGATTTGACGGCGGGGACGATTTGACAGCGGAAGCGATTGCGGTTAGCCTCATTCCCGATGTTGCTTCGCGAAGGAGGCCGAGCGTGATCGACGCCCTGTACCGGATGCTCAATTCCCTGGGATTCACCGACCCGATTCATTCACCCCTGACGCACATACCCATCGGGCTCGTCATCGGCGCCTTCGTCTTCTTCGCTGTGGCCCTGATCTTCAAGCGCGAGCGGCTCGCGCTGACGGCCCGGCACGTCTCGATCCTGGCCCTCATCTTCGTCTTCCCCACGATAGTGTCCGGCGTCCTTGACTGGATCCACTTCTATCACGGGGTCTTCATGCCCGCCATAAAGGTGAAGATCGTCCTGGCCGCGCTGCTCGTCGTCCTGCTCGTCATCGGGGTCGTCCTGGGCGGCAAGGCCAAGCCCCGCGACGGCTGGATGATGGTCATCTACGCGGTCTGTGTGCTCCTCGTGGTGGGCCTGGGATACTATGGCGCGGGGATCATCTACGGCAGGGACACGGGCGCGGCCGCACTGAGCGCCGCGGCTTCCCCGGCCGCGGTCTCCGCGGCGCCGCGAGCGCCGACCAAGGCCGCCGACGCCCCGACCGAAACCGCGGCGACCGCGGGCGACGCCAAAGCGGGCCGCAGGCTCTTCGCGGACGGCTGCGAGGGCTGCCACCCGAACGGCGGCAATGTTTTCGTGAGCTCGCTGCCGGTGCACGGTTCAAAGAGACTCGCCACCCTGGCGGACTTCGTCGCCTTCATCCGCAGGCCCTCCATGCCCGACGGCTCGGCGGGCAACATGCCGGCCTACCCGGCTTCCACCGTGAGCGCGTCCGCGGCCAAGGACCTCTACGCCTACGTGACGACTGCCTGGAAGTAGGCCGTCCCTTATCCGCGCGGCGCACCGGCGCGTCCTGCCGCGCGGGTCGTCCCACCGCGGC
>JAJXZP010000269.1 GCA_021779995.1 bacterium
CCAGTCCCACCCCGTGGACTCTTCGGACATCGCCTTCCAGCTGGCCGCCATCGGCGCCTTCCGCGAGGTCTACGAGAAGGCCAAGCCCGTCATCCTCGAGCCCATCATGAAGGTCGAGATCGAGGGGCCCACCGAGTTCCAGGGCAATTTCTTCGCCTCGATCAACCAGAGGCGGGGCATCATCGCCGCCTCCTCCGAGGACGGCCACTTCTGCAAGGTCGAGGCCGAGGTGCCGCTCTCCGAGATGTTCGGCTTCTCGACGGTGATCCGCTCCCTCTCCCAGGGCAAGGGCGAGTTCACCATGGAGTTCCTCAAGTACGGCAAGGTGCCGACCAACGTCTCCGAGCAGCTCCGCAAGGAGTACCTGGAGAAGCGCCGCGCCGAGCAGGGCCGCTAGGGAAGGGAAAGCCCCGGAGCGGATGAGCCGCGGAGTCGCCGAAACGTGGAGCCGGCGGGGGAAAAGGCGGAGGGGAGCGGCCGAATCGGTTTCGCGCCGCTCCCATCCTGCAATTGTCCGGCTTTCCGCGTCGCCGCCCTGCTCCCCCTCCGCGGTTCCCCGCTCCACGACGAAGTTTCCGGGCGAAAACGATTTTGCCCATTCGGGACTTTGACGCTATAATTGACCTCGGATGCCGGAGGCAACGTGAAGTTTCGTCCCAAGCGTCATTTCGAGCCCACACCGCATTTTCATCCCACAACAGCGAACAGCGAAAAGGAGTCCCCATGCTGAAAGAGGAGCTTATCGCCAAGAGCCCGGTCCGCCTCCTGGAGAAATCCATCGAAGGAGGCCTCAGGGTCGGCAATATCGGCGTCATAGCCAGCCGCAAAGGCATCGGCAAGACGAGCGTTCTCGTCCAGCTCGCGCTCGACAAGCTGCTCCAGGGCGAGCGAGTCATCCACGTGTCGTTCACGGCTCACACGAGCTATGTCATCTCCTGGTACGAAAACATCTTCGGCGAGCTGGCCAAGCGCCGCAACCTCGAGCATCTCGGCGACGTGAAGAACGACCTCGTCAAGAACCGCGTCATCATGAACTTCGCCCAGGAAGGCGTCTCGATCGAGCAGATCCTGCGCTCCCTCAAGGCCATGATCGTCGACGGCGGCTTCAAGGCCAAGACCCTCATCGTGGACGGCTTCGACTTCACCCGCGCCACCCGGGACCAGATCGACAAGGTCAAGGCCTTCGCGGTCGAGATGGGCCTCGAAGTCTGGTATTCCTGCACGCTGATCGGCGAGGAACCCCTCGTCGACAAGAACAACATTCCCGTCATCCTGCGCGAGTACATCGACGTGATCTCCGTGCTCATCCTCCTGGAGCCCAAGGCCGAGTACATCCACTTCACCGTGGTCAAGGATCACGATCGCATGAATCCCCAGGACCTCAAGCTCAAGCTCGACGCGAAGACCCTGCTCATCGCGGAAACCTGATGCCCCTGTACGATTTGCCCCGGTCCGAGCTCGAGGTCTATCGCCCCGAGCGCGCCGAGGAGCCCGATTTCGACGCATTCTGGACGAGGACCCTCGACGAGTGCGCCGCCTTCCCCCTCGAGCCGCGCTTCGCGCCCGTGGACTTCGGCCTTCCCAATGTCGAGGTCTTCGACACCGAGTTCTCGGGCTGGAAGGGACAGCGGGTCAAGGCTTGGCTCATCCTCCCCAGGAGGCGCGAAGTCCCTCGCCTGCCCTGCGTGGTCGAGTACATCGGCTACGGCGGCGGCCGCGGCTTTCCCTGGGACTGGCTCACCTGGAGCGCCGCGGGCTACGCCCACCTCGTCATGGACACGCGCGGCCAGGGCTCGACCTGGATGCCGGGCGACACGCCCGACGACGCCCCCTCCGGTCCGGCCTACCCCGGCTACATGACGCGCGGCATCGAGTCGCCCGAGACCTACTACTACCGGCGGCTCATCGCGGACGCCGTGCGCGCCGTGGAGGCCGCGGCCGCGCAAAGCGCCGTCGATCCGGAGCGCATCGCCGTCACCGGCGGCAGCCAGGGCGGCGGCCTCGCGATCGCCGCGGCCGCGCTCTCCAAGCGCGTGCGCTTCCTCATGCCCGACGTGCCCTTCCTCTGCCACTACCGCCGCGCGACCGAGCTCGCCGCCGAGGCCCCCTACACCGAAATCGCGGCCTACCTGAAGGTGCACCGCGACGCGGAAGCCTCGGCCTTCCGCACCCTCTCCTACTTCGACGGGCTCAACTTCGGCGCGCGCAGCCGCGCTCCCGCCCTCTTCTCGGTGGCGCTCATGGACACGATCTGCCCTCCCTCCACGGTCTACGCCGCCTACAACTGGCACGGCGGGCCCAAAGAGCTGCGCGTCTACCCTTACAACAACCACGAGGGCGGCGGAACCTTCCAGACCCGCGAAAAACTCGCCTTCGCGCGCAGCCGGTTCGGCGCATGAACGGGGCGGCCTGAGCCGCTGCCCCGGAAGGATCGCGGGGCCCGCGGCTCAGATCAGCGAACTCGCGTAGGAGAAGAGCGCCGGCGCGCCTCCGGTATGCCAGAAGAGGACCGTCTGGCCCCTCGTGAACTCGCCCTTTTCGATCAGGTCGACGAGGGCGCCGAAGGCGCGACCCGTGTACACCGGGTCGAGGAGCAGGCCCTCGGTCCGCGCCGCGAGGCGGATGGCGCGCCGTTCGAGCTCGCCGACGACGCCGTAGCCCCCGCCGACATAGCCCTCCTTCAGGACGATGTCCGCGGGCGCGAAGCGCTCGCCGGGCGCCGCGATCGAGGCGGCCTTTTCGGCCAGCTCGAGCACGCGCTCGGCGAAGGGCCCCTCCCCCGCCTCGCCCTTGTCGATGGCGATGCCGACCACGGCGGAGCGGAGCTCGTGCAGCCGCGCTCCCACGACGAGCCCGGCCTGCGTGCCCCCGGAGCTGGAGGCGAACACGATGGCGTCGACCTGTTCGCCCGCCGCGCCGAGCTGGGCGGCCAGCTCCCCGGCCGCGGCCACGAAGCCCAGGGCGCCGATCTCGTTCGACCCCCCGTAGGGTATGACATAGGGATTTCTCCCCGCGGCGCGCAACTCGGCCGCGATCAGCGGGATGCGCTCGCCCTTGCGATCCGGGCCCGACCAATGGATCTGCGCGCCCAGGAGCAGGTCGAGGAGAAAGTTGCCCGAAGGCGCTTCGGGCCGCCCGCCGGCCAAGGCGAGATGGCAGCCCAGACCCAGGGCCGCGGCCGCCGCGGCGGTCTGCCGGCAATGGTTGGACTGGGCCGCCCCGCCGGTGACGAGGCAGTCGCATCCGCGCGCGAGGGCGTCGGCGGCGAGGTACTCGAGCTTGCGGACCTTGTTGCCGCCCAGGGCGAGCCCCGAGAGATCGTCCCGCTTGACGAGAATGCGCGGGCCGCGAAGCGACTCCGAAAGCCGCGGCAGGAGGGCGAGCGGAGTCGGGAAAACGCCGAGCGCGGCGCGGGCGGGAACCGAGGCGGACATGGGGGACCTCCGTATATCTCGCGAGCCTAGACGGCGCAGTACAGGACCGCCTGGTCGGCCGCCCCGATCCGCGCCGCGGGCAGAGACTGATCGCCGGCGACGAGGCGGCGCAGGATCGCGGCCTTGCCGGGGCCTCGCGCGAGGAACCTGATCCTGCGGACCCGGTCCAGCACCGGATAGGTGAAGCTCATTCTGATCCGAGGCTCCGCGGGGGCGACCGAGGCGGCGCACAGGCGCTGGCGCTCGGCGAGTATGCCCTGGCCGGGGAAGAGGCTCGCCGTGTGCCCGTCCTCGCCCAGGCCCAGGAAGGCCAGGTCGAAGACCGGATCGCCGCCCAGCTCGAAGCGCAGCCTCGCCTCGTGCTCGGCGCAGAGGCGCTCGGCCGCGGCGAACGGCTCCTCCGGGGCGAGATACTCGGCGGGAGCCGCATATCCGCCGGAAGGGTCGGGCCAGAGCATGAGGCGGGGGCCGGGATTCCAGGCGGCGCCGGCGAAGGCTCGCGCCAGCATGTTCCCGTTGCGCTCCCGGTCGCCGGGCGGGACCAGGCGCTCGTCGCCCGGCCACAGCTCGAGCTCGACGCCGGGAATCGGCCGGGCGGCCAGGGCCCGATACACGGGCTCCGGCGTGCTTCCGCCCGCGAGGCAGAGCCGGAGCCGGATTCGGCCTATCCGCATGCCCATCCGCCGCTCGGCCTCGGCCTCGGCCACCAGGTCGTCGACCTCCCGCAGCGCGGCGGCGATCCAGGCGCTTTCATCCTCGAATTCCATCAGCTTCATGCCTATACTATAAATTATCTCTCTGGTTATCGTCGATGCGCGCCGTGGTCTTTTCTTTACCTGCCTCGACTCGGTATCTTCTATAATTGCGGCTTTTGCGCACAGGCGCATCTCGCACGGGCTAGCGAACCGGCGGCCGCCTCGTATCCGTCTTTCGACTTTGCTGGAGGATAGTGGTGATAGAAGACCCTCTGGGCGTGCTGAACGTGGTGCCCATGCCGATCGGCTCGATGGACGCCGCCCTTCGCTGCCGCTTCGCGAACCGCGCCTACGCCGAGTTCGCGGGGCTGCCGCAGGAGGCCATGAAAGGAATGTCCCTGCGGAGCATCTGGGGAGACACGGTCGTCGACGAGCTCATGCCCTTCATCAAGCGCGCCCTCGCGGGAGAGCGCGTGGCCTTCACCAAGCGGATCAGCACCAATCGAGGCGAGGCCTATTTCGGCCGGGCCGAGCTCATCCCCGACTCGACCGGCGGCTATGTCGTCGTGATCCAGGACCTGCGCGCCTACGAGCGCAGCGTGCGCGAGCGCGACAATCTCATCCACGAGCTCGACCATCGCGTCAACAACATCCTCCAGGTGCTTCACTCGGTCATAGCCCTGGAAACCCAGACCGCCGCCGACTCGATCCGCGTGGTCCTCGACGCCATCAAGTCGCGCATCGATGCGCTCGGCATTTCCTACGAATTCCTGCGGGACACGGCGCCCGAGGGCGGCTGGCCGGTCAAGGCCGTGCTGGACAAGGTGGCGGCCTCGGTGGGGCCGGGACTCGCGGCCGTGGCCGAGGCGGACGAAAAACTGCGGATTCCCGAGGGCTGCGTGGACGCCTTCGTCTTCATCGCGGCGGAGTTCGCCCGCTGGATGGCCTGCCACGGCGAGGTCGTCAGGATCGTGGCCAGGAGGATTCCGGCCGGAGTGGAGCTCTGCGTGCATGGACGAGGCGACCCGACCTCGTGCGCCGGGGCCGCGGGCATCGCCCTGGTGGATTCCTTCGCCCGGAGCTGCGGCGCGGGGCCCCTGCGCGGCGGCGCCAATCCCTCGGTGGTCTTCCCCGACGCGGAGGAGAAGCCGGCTCGATGGACGGAGGTCTTCGCGTCGGAGAGCGGGACCTGCCCCGAACCCGCCGGCGAAGCTCAGGGCCTCGGAAGCGCCGGCCCCGAGGAGCCGGCCTCGTAGATCACGAGCGGGGCGTTCCCCTCGTTCCAGGCCTCCACGAGAGCGTCGACCAGGCGCCACGCCTCCTCGGCCTCGTCGGCGCGGATGAAGAGGGTCGGATCGCCGGCCAGGGCGTCGCCGATGAGGCGCTCGTAGGCCTCGGGGAAATAGTCGTTGTTCCTCTCGCGGTAGGAGATCCTGAGCTCGTTGACGTCGATCACCGCCACTCCCGGCACCTTGGCGTTGAAGCCTATCCACATGCCCTCGTCCGGCTGGATGCGGATGGTGAGGGCGTTGGGCGCCAGCTTGTCGCCGCAGTGGCCCTGGAAAAGGGTCGAGGGCGGGCGACGGAAGGTGATCCGGATCTCGCTCATCTGCCGGTCGAGGGCCTTGCCCGTCCTCAGGATGAAGGGCACGCCGGCGAAGCGCCAGTTGTCCACCTCGAGGCGGAGCGCGGCGAAGGTCTCGGTCCGCGAGTCCGAGGCGACCTTGGGCTCCGCGCGATAGCCGGCGGTCTCGCTTCCGTCGGCGAACTTCCCGGGGCCGTACTGCCCCCGGACCGAGCGCGCGAGCAGCTCCTCCTTCGAATAGGTGCGGACCGAGTTCAGCACCTTGACCTTCTCCTCGCGGATGGATTCGGGCCTGAGGCTGGCCGGGGGCTCCATGGCGGTGAGGCAGAGCAGCTGCACCAGGTGGTTCTGCATCATGTCCCGGGAGGCGCCGGCGCGATCGTAATAGCCGCCCCGGGTCCCGATGCCTCCCGACTCGAGGACGTCGATCTCGATGGACTCGATGTGGTTGCGGTTCCAGATGGGCTCGAAGATCGAGTTGGCGAAGCGCAGGTAGATGAGGTTCTGGACGGTCTCCTTGCCCAGGTAATGATCGATGCGGAAAATATCGTGTTCGGAAAAGCAATCCTGGAGGGTCTTCGAGAGCGAGCGGGCGCTGGTCCGGTCCGAGCCGTAGGGCTTTTCCACGACGAGGCGGCGAAAGGTGCCGCCGGGGCAGGCCCCGCGGTCGGCGCTGCCGAGGCCCGCCTCGGCCAGGCGCTTGGCGGTGGGACCGAAGAGATCGGGCCCCACGGCGAGGTAGAAAAGTTTGTTGGCCGGGAGATCCGGGTCGCAGAGGAGCGAAGCCAGCCGGGCGAAGGCCTCCGGGTCGTCCAGCTCCCCGCAAAAATAGTCTATCCTCGCGGCGAGTCTGGCCAGGACCTCGGGCTGCGCAGGCTGCATGTGCGAAAAGCGGGAGACGGCGTTCTCGATGAGGCCGACGAACTCTTCGCGGGAATGGTTTTTGCGCGCGAAGCCCAGCACCTTCGTCTGAGGATGAAGGCGCTCCATCCGGTCGAGGTTGTAGAGCGCAGGAAAGATCTTGCGCAGCGACAGGTCCCCGGTGGCGCCGAAAACGACGATGACCGCCGGTTCGATGACCTGGTCTTCGTCGTCCATCACGCAGTATCTCGACAGATCCTCGCGGCTATCCATTTTCTCAATCCTTTCTCGTAGGAGTCTGGGGAGAAGCGGGATACCAGTGGAACCACTGCTCCTCGGCCCCATTCACGATTTTCTTCGCCGAGTTCGCTTTGCGCCCGAAGAAGTCGCCGAAATCGGGCCTGTTGGTGACGAAGCCGAGACTCCAGCCCGTAAAGCGCTCATAGGCCGAGCCGAGCCGCCGGTAGAGCGCCTCGGCCTCTTCCTGCGTGCCTAGGCGCTCCCCATAGGGCGGGTTGCCCAGGAGATAGCCGGCCTCGTAGCGGGGCGCGGCGTCCTCGGCCTTCCCCTGCTCGAACGACACCGACTGGCCGAGCCTATCCTGGCCGAGCCTATCCTGGCCGAGCCTATCCTGGCTGAGCCTATCCTGGCTGAGCCTATCCTGGCCGAGCCCCGCGCGGCCGGCGTTGGCACGGGCCGCCGCTATCGCCTTCGGATCGGCGTCGCTGCCGAGGATCCTGAACTCGACGTCGGTGCGCACCCGGGCGCGGGCGGCCTCGAACTCGGCCGCGACGGCCCCGCGCTCCACGAAGGGCATGTCCTCCAGGGCGAAGTGCCGGCCGAGGCCGGGCGCCCTATCCATGGCGAAGAGGGCCGCCTCGATCGCGAAGGTGCCCGAGCCGCAGAAGGGATCGAGGAGCGGAAGGCGGCGGTTCCATCCCGAGAGGAAGAGGATCCCCGCGGCCAAGGTCTCCTTGAGCGGCGCCTCGCCCGAGGCGCGACGGTAGCCGCGCTTGTGCAGCGCCTCGCCCGAGCTGTCCAGCCCCAGCACGCACTCGTCGTGGTCCAGATACACGCGCAAGCCGCGCTCCGTCCCCGATTCGGGCAGCCGCGTGAGGCGGTAGACCGCGCCGAGACGATCGTAGATAGCCTTGTGGACGATCGATTGCACCGAGGTCTGCGCGGCGAGCCGGGAATCGCGGGTCCGCACCCGCTCGATCACGAGCCGGTCGTCGCGGCCGAAATAGGCCTCCCAGGGCAGGGAGCGGACCTGCTCGAACAGCTCGTCGAAGTTCTCCGCGTGGAAGCGGCCCGCCTCGATGAGCACCCGCTCGGCGGTTCGGAGGCAGAGATTGGCGCGGACGAGCGAGGATGCCCCGGCGGTGCCGAGCGAAAAACGCACCCTCCCGGCCTCTCGGCCCTCGAGTTCGATGCCCAGCCGCTGGATCTCGGAGGCGCAGACTTTTTCCAAACCGATGGCGCAGAGCGCGAGTGCGTGGGTAGAAGATGTCACTCGTATAATATCGTTCCGTACCGAGGCATCGGCAAGCCGGGAAAGGCGGGGAATCGCCCCTGCCGAGCTTATTTTCCCGATGCCTTGACATTCCCCGCCCCCCTCGGCTACTCTTTGCCCGCTTCGTCGGGGGTGTAGCTCAGTTGGCTAGAGCGCTTGAATGGCATTCAAGAGGTCGTCGGTTCAATTCCGATCACCTCCACGATCGAAACGGCTGCCGCATATGCGGCGGCCGTTTTGCTTTTTAACGAAGGTGAGGTGAGAGGAATTGAAGGGTTCGTCGCGCGCCGCGATAGCGGCGGAAGCGAGGCAGGATGCCGAGCGCCGGCGACGAAAGCCGGCCCGGAAGGCCGAGCCCCGGCGGCCACGGCCGACCGGTTCCCCGCGGCGGCGCGGAGTGCGCGCGGATTCGAACGCCGGCTACAACGCGCGCGACCTTTCGGCACGCTCTAGGCTGCGCGACCGGGCCTTCGGCGCGCCGCCGACCAGGCCGCCCGGAGGACGTCGAAAGAGCCGACGACCGCGCCCGCCACGATGAGCGACATCGCGATCCCCGAGCCGAGCGAGAGCCGCTTTCCGCCGAAGGCCACCAGGTTCAGGGTGGACAGGAGGGGCGTGAGGTAGGACAGGGAGCCGATGACTCGCGGATCGCCCCGTTTGAGGGCCGCGTCCCAGGCGTAGAAGGCCCCGCCCATGGGGCCGAAGCCGAGGAGGACGAGAAAGAGCCAATCTCGGCCGCCGAGAGCCGGAGCGGCCATCCCCGGAGCGGCGAGGCGCTCCAGGCCGTAGAGAGCGAGGGACAGGATGCCCGAGACCAGGCAGAAAGCCCCGACGGCCCCCGTCGGGAAGGGCGGAAGGCGCTTGGTGAGGAGCGAGTAGGAAGCCCAGACGAGGGCCGCGGCCGCGGCGAGCAGGTAGCCCGGGATGAAGACCGCGCGCAGGCCCAGCCCTCCGCCCGAGACGATGAGCGCGGCTCCCGAGAGCCCCAGGAGGGCGCCCGCGACGTGGCGGGGGCCCAGTCGGAATCCGCGCAGGAACACGGGCGAGAGCATGACGATGAGCAGCGGCCAGAGATAGTTGATGAGATTGACCTCGACGGCGGGCGCCATGCGGAAGGCGGCGAACAGCATGGCGTGATAGCCGAAGATGCCGCCGATGCCCACCGCGAGGGTTTTGGCGCCCACGCGCCATTCGCGGGCGCGCACGAGCCCCGCCAGCCCGCCGACGCAGAGCGCGACCCCCACCGCCAGAAAGGGCGGGAGCGCATTCACCCGCGAGTTGAGAAGGGCGAGCGAACTCCAAATCGCAATCGAGACGCAGGCGAGCGCGAGCGCGGCCATGGCGAGACAATACTAGCATGCGGTGCCGAAGGCTACTGCCCCGCGGGAATCGCCGGCCCCGCGGGGGCGAAACGCCCGCCGCCCCGCGGAAATCGGCAGCCCCGCGGGAGCGAAACGCCCGACGGCCCCGCAGGGGCGAAAGGCCCGCCGGCCTCGCGGAGGCGAAACGCCCGTCAGCCTCGCGGGAATTGGCGGCCCCGCAGAGGCGAAACGCCCGCCGGCCCCGCCTCGGCCGACGATTCCCCGTCCGCCGCTCCAGCTTGAAGCCCCCGCGCCGAGGGGATAGAATGTTTCCCGAGGCGCGGCCGCGCCCAGCCGACAGAGGCAGCCGGCGCGGCCCAAACGGCGCCGCGATCGGAGTTCAATCGTGCCCGACGAGATAGATCCCGAGATAGCGGCCCTCATCGGCGGTTCGGTCCAGGAATACAAGTCCAAGGGACCGGCGGGGGGGGCCCCCCGCCCGCCGGCGGGGGCGGTGCCGCCCCCCGACTTCAGCACGCTCTTCGACGACATGGGAGTGACCGCGGAAATCACCGAGCGCGGAGACGCGGACGTCGATCTCTCGCGCAAGTCCTTCGCCCCTATCGAACGGATCGAGTCGGAACGCCCGGCCGAATGGTTCAAGGATCCTGCCTACTACAAGACCGTCCTCAACGGCGAGGGGGAGGAAGCCCAGCGGGTCCACGAACTGCTCGGCAAGCTGCTCAAGGCCACCGACCCCAAGGATAAGGGCCTCCATAGGCAGCAGCTCATACCGGCCTACTGGTACCTCGCGTCCAAGGTGGCTCTCCGAAGCGTGTCGAACCAGGCGCCGCTGCCCAAGAAGCTCATGGTCCGCTTCAGCGCCCTCCTCCCCAATCTCTTCTCGCCCGACATGCTGGAAACCTTCCATAAAATCATCTTCGAGAAGTCCATCGACGAGCCGGTCTATTACGTCGACGAATGGCTCCGCGCGATAGCCACCGGCCAGATCACCCAGAGCGCCACCGACGAGGTCAAGCCGCGCCGCCAGGAGGGGGGGGACGATCGCGCCCGACTCCAGGTCACCATGCAGCGGGTCCAGGGCAAGCGCGACTCGGCCGAGGGCATCATGAAGGCCAAGGCCGAGGAGCGCCGGGCCCTCGAGGCGGCCTTGCGGGACCGCGTCGAGCTCATCTGCAATCACGGCAGCCACCCCGGACTGCTCCACGTCCCGGCGCCCTACTCGGACTCGCAGAAAAGGACGATGGGCGAACTCAACGAGATCCTCAGACGCATGATCGCCTCGGACAAGGATCTCGTCGGGAGCATCGGCGACTTCGACAAGGCCAGCGACGAGCTCAAGAGCGTCTCGGAGAAGCTGGCCGCGGGCGGGCACGAGATCAAAGCCGACCTCCAGTCCCTCGCCCAGGAATTCGAGACCGTGCGCCAGATGACCAAACTCTGCATCGGCCGCCAGGGGAACCACTTCCCCATCCTCTCGCGCGAGTACTTCCACGGCAACATCAAGGACATCGGCACCCGCGAGAACGTGATCAAGCTGCTGACCTGGATCGAGTCGATCGACTGCGAGGCCTACTCCCGCCCCTACAAGAACACCCTCCATCGGATCGTTCCCTTCATCGTCCTCCTGCCATGCTACGGTGACACGGGAATCTGCTGGGAACCCTTCGACCGCTACAACCGCGCCACGAGCCGCGGCCGCGTCGCCATTCCCATGTACCCCAAAAACCTCACGCAGGCGGTCATCACGGCGGTGGCCGACCTCAGATGGCAGGTCGCGAAGGAGAAGGCCTCCTATTACTGGATGGAGGAAGGCCTCACCGGCAACTACTACCAGTGGTTCACCTCCAAGAAGATCCGAGGCGACGTCAAGGAATTTTTCATCCAGGATTACGCCGTCTGGATCACCAAGGAGAGCGAGGCCATCCAAAGACTCGAAAAGGAAGTGCGGGCGATCTTCTGGCGCTACATGCCGTTCTCCAAGGAGATCAAGGACAAGCTCAAGACGAGAAGCCACATCTACCAGGAGCTCTACCAGAAGGACGTCAATCGCTCGCTGTCCGACGGCTATTGACCGGGCCCTCCGAGCCGAGCGGCGGGGATTTCGGCGAAGCGGGCTCCGGCGGCTCTCCTTCGAAGTTGACACCGGCCACCGGGCCTCTCTATACTCGGTGGCCGAGGAGACCGCCGTGGATACCATCAGTCATAAATATCGCGATTCCATAATGCGTATGATGGCGGCATCGGGCGGCCAATCGCTCGTCACCGACAAGAATGTCCATCAGATCGGCAACCCGGAAATTCTTCCTTACATCGACCGGATCATCGAGGAAAATCTGCTTCCCGGCTCGGGCATCCGCGGCGAGGAGCATCTCGGCGAGCTGCTGGCGGCCTCGCAAAGCGGCGAGCCCTGCCTCCTTTTGCTCGAGCACTATTCCAATTTCGACCTGCCCGTGTTCCACTACCTCCTGCGCAAGATCCCCGGCACGGGCCAGGCCCTCGCCGAGGCCCTGATCGCCGTGGCCGGCATCAAGCTCAACGAGACCAGCCCGGCCGTGTCCGCCTTCACCGAAGCCTACTCGCGCCTGGTCATCTATCCCAGCCGCTCGCTCGAGATCATCAAGCGCAATCTCAAGGATCCGAAGGAGCTCGTCGCCGAGATCATGCGCGGAACGACGGTGAACCACGCGGCCATGAAGGCCCTCGCCGAGCTCAAGCGCTCGGGCCATATCGTCCTCGTCTTCCCCTCGGGCACCCGCTTCCGCCCCTGGGATCCGAGCACCAAGCAGGGAGTGCGCGAAATCGATTCCTACGTGAAGTCCTTCTCCAAGGTCTGTCTCGTGGCGGTGAACGGCAACATTCTCAGGCTCAATCCGGAAGGCGAGATGATGGAAGACCTGATCTATCAGGATCGCGTCATCTACGCGGTGAGCCCGGTGATGGACTGCGCCGAGTTCCGGGCGCACGTCAAGCACATCCACCATTTCCGCGAGGACAAGAAGCAGGCGGTGGCCGACGAGATCATGGCCCAGCTCGAGCGCATGCACGAGGCGACCGAAAAGGACCGCCTCGCCTCCGGCGCGGTGTAGCAGACCTTCAATACACCTCGTACGGCATGACGTCCAGCACCTCTATGCGCGCCCTCACCTGGGAGGTATAGACGCCCTCGGCTATCGACAGCGAGGGCACCCGCTCGAAGACGACCCGACCCAGGACGCGCCGCGGCTTGTTGGGAACGACCATCCGCAGATAGCTCCGGACGGCCTCCCGGAGGCCATCCTCCAACGAGGCGCGATGGGCCTTCCAGCCGAGCAGGTAGTCCGCCCGCCCGATCCCCTGGCTGCTCTGCCAGGGCTCCTCGGCGTAGCTTGAGACGCGCTGCTCTTCGTCCGGGCTCGGGCGGTAGGTCACGAAGGCCCTGGTCATGCCCGACTCGGTGCGGGTCCTTCCCAGCACGAGGCGCGGATCGCCGGCCTTCAGGGAGCCGAGGCTCGCGAGGTCGAAGCGCTCCGCTATGCCGCGAACCTTGTCGTAGGGCGTGTAGCTGAACGAGAACCCCCAGATCATGCCTGAGTAGACCCAGGCGGCCTCGTCCAGGAGACGGCGGGCGCGCTCCTCGGGCGGCACGGGCCAGGGATCGCCCACGCCGGACACGGGCTCGACCTCGGCCCAGAACTGGGCGCGGAA
>JAJXZP010000173.1 GCA_021779995.1 bacterium
GTGGAGGATGACGGTCCCGGAGACGACGGGTCTGAGGCCGAAGATGGCCTCCATGAGCTCGGTGCGCTGGGCGCCGACGAGCCCGCTCACGCCGAGGACCTCGCCCCTGCGGAGATCGAAGCTCACTTTCTGGAAGGATTTGGGCTCGGGCGACGAGAAGTTCTCGACCCTGAGCACGACCTCGCCCGGGACATTGTCCCGATGGGGGAAGCGATTCGACATGTCGCGGCCCACCATGCGGCTGATGATGAGGTCGGTCGTCAGTTCCTTGGCGGGATAGGTGCCGACAAGCTTGCCGTCGCGCATGATCGAGACCTCGTCTCCGATCTTG
The DNA here is from genome assembly GCA_021779995.1 of bacterium. GTDB lineage: Bacteria > Spirochaetota > Spirochaetia > Treponematales > Rectinemataceae > JAJXZP01. Next base: position 332 of record JAJXZP010000173.1, read on the forward strand.
AGGATCTCTTCCATTTTGTGCGAGATATAGATTATGGCGATGCCTTGCTTTTTCAGATTCCTGATGATCTCGAAAAGGTGCTCGACCTCGTTCTCCGTGAGGGAGGAGGTCGGCTCGTCCATGATGATGATCCGCGACTTGCGGGAGACGGCCTTGGCGATCTCGATCAGCTGGACCTTGGACACCGAGAGATTGACCACCCAGGTGGAGGGGTCGATGTCCATCTTGAGCTCTTCGAAGACGGCCTTCGTGTCGGCCAGCATCTTCTTGTGATTGACGAGTTTGAGAGGACCGAAGCGGCGGAGCGGGAAGCGGCCGAGCCAGAGATTCTCCATGACGCTTCTGTACAGGATGGGCAGAAGCTCCTGGTGGATCATGGAAATTCCGTGGTTCAGCGCGTCGCGCGCGCTGTCGAAAATCAGTTTCTTGCCGTCTATGACGATATCGCCGCCGTCCGGCATATAGATGCCGAAGAGGCATTTCATGAGCGTGGACTTCCCGGCACCGTTCTCGCCCATGAGCGCGTGCACGGAACCCGGGCGCACCTTGATGCTCACCGAATCCAGGGCCTGCACCCCCGGGAAACTCTTGGAGATGCCGTTCAGCTCCAATACATATTCATTTGCGGCCATCGAGGCGCCCTCCGAAGCCCGGAAATAAACAGGGTGTACGCGTAAAGCGTACACCCTGCGGACATTATACCGAAGAAGCCGGTCCTTTGGGGACTACTTCTTGAACTGCTGGTAGTTGTCCTTGGTCACCTTCACGTACGGAACCCAGATGTAGTGGCCGTTCTGGGCGGGATTGCCGTCGGCATCGCAGAGAGGACCGACGCTCGTGGTCGCGGGCTGGCCCTGCGCGAGGGAGTAGGCGAGGTCGAAGGTGGCCTGGCCCTGCTTGTCGGCGTCGTTCAGGACGGTGCCGAGGAGCGTACCCTGCTGGAGAGCGTCGAGAGCCTCGGGGATGGCGTCCACGCCGACGACCGGCATGTACTTGCCGCCCTTGAAATAGCCGGCGGCCTTGAGCGCGTTGATGGCGCCGATGGCCATGGCGTCGTTGTTGGCGAACACGACCTCGATCTTGTTGCCGAACTTGGCGAGCCACGCCTGCATCTTGTTCTGGGCGTCGCCGGTCTGCCACATGGCGGTGTCCTCGGCGAGCTTGTCGACCGTGATCCCGGCGGCCTCGACGGCCTTGATCGAGTACTCGGTGCGGTACTTGGCGTCCGTGTTGGCGGGGTCGCCGAGGAGCATCACGTACTGCATCTTGCCGTCGTGGTTCTTGTCGGCCTTGGGATTGGCCTTCCAGTAGTCGGCGACGATCTCGCCCTCGTAGGTGCCGGACTGCTGGGCCTTGGCGCCGACGTAATAAGCCTTGTCGTACTTGGCCATCTCGGTGGCGTCGGGCTCGCGGTTGAAGAAGACGATCGGCACCTTCTTGGCCTCGGCCTTCTGGATGACGACGGGGGCCGAGGCGGGCTCGACCATGTTCAGCGCGAGGCAGGTGGCGCCCTTGGTCAGGAACTGGTCGATGAGGTCGTTCTGCTTGGACTGGTCACCCTGGCCATCCTGGATGGAGTAGATGAGCTTGTCGGGGCCGACGGCCTTGGCCAGCGTGTCGATCTTGTCCCGGACGATGGACATGAAATTGTCATCGAACTTGTAGATCGTGATGCCGATGTTCGGCACCTTGGGCTTGGCCGGACCGCAGCTCGCGATGAGCGCGGCAGCGGCCAGAGCGGAAAGGAGAATGACGATTCGCTTCATGAAATTTCCTCCTTCATGAACTTATAATATTCCGACACGGGAATATTTGGACGACCAGGGGAGACGCGAATAGGAGAAATACAGAAGTTATGCGGAAACGCGGATTCCTTTTCATAGATTGACGGCTATATTCCTGTTTCTACCGATGCATGTCAAGAGGTAGATGAGGGGATGGTAACCGGAACGGGGGACTCTGTCGGGACGGGGGCCACGGAGCGCGCGGCGCTCGGAGGAGGCCGCCCGCCTCTACTGCCCACCCCGCGACAATGAGGCCGGCGATCGGGACAAGGAAACGCGGCTGCTGGCCGTGGCGGCCGGCGTCTTTGAATTATGCGGCGAACGGATAGAGGCGGTCGGGCGCGGCGATCTCCTCGCCAATTCCCGGAATCCGTGAGCCGCGAGAAAGTCGCGGAGTCGACCCGTCCGAGTCGGCTTGAAGAGATTATACAAACTAAATGCAAATACTGCGAGCTCGCCGGCAAGATGCACGGTCGAGTGGTGCGGGTAGTCGCCTCCGAAGTAATTCCATCCCAACAGGAGCGCCTGGGTCATCCCCCCTATCGCCCAGAGCGGGGGAAACCAGCGCTGAAGAAAGCGGCCGAGCCACGCGTAGGCGATGATGGGAAAGGCCGAGCCCCCGATGTCGGTCCCGTACCATGAGACGTTCGGGTAGCAATGGTCCCATGCCCAGCGCCAATCCACATCACCGCCCAGGCCGAAGACGATGTGCCCGAACTCGTGGAGCCAGAGGAACTCGGCCTGGAACCGATACGCCCAGTACGCGAGCGCGGCGGAAACGAGCCAGGCGAACCAGTGGTAGGAGGAAAGCGGCTTAACTCTCATCGTCTGCGCCCCTTCTTCTTGCCTGAAAACCGGCTCTTCGGATTGTACGGCTTCTCTGGCGCTTCGAGCTCCTCGGAGTAGTGAACTTCGCCTTCGTAGTTTTCCTGCTTTCGCCTTCCTTCGAAACTTCGCCCGCGATAGCGGGCACGACAATCGGGACGGGGGGTTCCGAAGCGCGCAGCGCGCGCGAAGGACGCCGCGCGTCCACCGAAACTTCGCCCGCGATAGCGGGCACGTAAATCGGGACGGGGGGATTCGAACCCCCGATCTTCAGCTCCCAAAGCTGACGCCTTAGCCCCTAGGCTACGTCCCGGGTTGGCGCTCGAGGCGCACCCTATACGA
>JAJXZP010000031.1 GCA_021779995.1 bacterium
AACTCGGCCGGCGCTCTCTGCCTCTGGCGGGCGTGAACCCGGCGGTGGGCGCAGTCCTGGTCATCGGCGACCGCGTCCTGGGCGAAGGCTACCACCGCGGCCCCGGCACGCCGCACGCCGAGGCGGTCGGGCTGACCCAAGCCTTCAAGGCGGCTCCCTCTTCGCCGACGCTTCCGCCCGGCGCCACGCTCTATTGCACGCTGGAACCCTGCTGCCACTCGGGGGCGGGCAAGCGGACGCCTCCCTGCACCGAGGCGATCATCGCCGCGGGAATCGCGCGGGTGGTGTTCGCCTGCAGGGATCCCAATCCGGCGGTGTCGGGCCGCGGCGCCGAGCGCCTCCGCGCGGCCGGCATCGCGGTAGAAGAGGGTCTCATGGCTCCGGAGGCGGCCGGGCTCCTGGAATCCTTCAGAGTCTCGATCCGCGAGCGCCGCCCCTTCATCCGACTCAAATGGGCCCAGAGCGTCGACGGCCGCATCGCCTGCCGCGGCGGGATCTCGCGGTGGATCACGAACGAGGCCGCCCGCGAGGCGGCCCACGAGCTGCGCGCCCGGCACGATGCCGTGATGATCGGCGCCAACACGCTGCGCGTGGACGACCCCCGCCTGACGGTGCGCCTCGCCGCTTGCGGCGACGAGGAAGGGGCCGTCGATCATGCGCGGCCCCGGAGAATAGTCCTCGCGGGCCGGCGGCCCCTGGACATGGCCGCCCGACTCTTTTCGCCTCCGCTCCGCGAGGGCACTACCGTGCTGGCCTCGACGGACAGCGCGGCGCTCAAGCAGTGCCGCGCAGGCGGCATCCGCGCGCTCGAGACGGGAATGGACGGGCAGGGGCTGCCGGACCTGGAGGAGTGCCTCCGCGTCCTGTACGCGGACGGCGTCGGGTCGGTCATGGTCGAGGGCGGGGCGGGCCTCCTCACCTCTCTCCTGCGGCGGGGACTCTGGGATGCGGTGACGATCTTCGTCGCCCCGCTGATTCTCGGGGAAGGCCTCGAGGCGGTGGGCGATCTCGACATTCTCTCGCCCGACCGGGGGATAGCGCTGGAGGGATTCCGCGCCGAAGCGGGCCCGGGATTCGTCCGGATGGACGCGATGCGCGACACCGCAGCCGCCGCGGAGGAGAGACCCTCATGTTCACGGGCTTGATCGAAGGAGTCGGCGAGCTCGCTTCGCTCCATGCGGGCGCGGCGGGGCTGCGCCTGGGAATCGTCTGCCCTGCCCTGGCGCCTTCTCTGGACATCGGAGCCTCGATCGCCGTCGACGGAGTCTGCCTGACGGTCACCTCGCGGGACGGGAAGGGCTTCGAGGCGGAGGCGGTGGGCGACACGCTGGAGAAGACCACGCTGCGAAAACTGCGAAGGGGGACGCGCGTCAATCTCGAGCGGCCCCTGTCGGCCGGCGGCAGGCTGGACGGCCACTTCGTCATGGGCCATGTCGCGGGGAGGGCCCCGATCTTGTCCTGGGGACCGGCGGCATCGTCGGCGAAAGGACCCGGGCGGGGCGACCTGGAGGCCTGGTTCCTGCTGATCGGCCTCGATCCTTCCTGGTCCGATCGGATCGTTCCGGAGGGATCGATCGCGGTCGACGGCATCAGCCTCACCGTGGCCGGCCTGGAAAGGAGCGGAGGCCCGTCGGAGAGCGGCCGCTTCGCTACGCGCGGCCCCTTCGCGGAGAGCGGCCGCTTCGCGGCGCGCATATCCGTCATCCCGCACACGCGGCTCGCCACGAATCTGGGCGACAAGAGAGCCGGCGACGAGGTCAATGTCGAGCTCGACGTGATGGCCTCGTACGTCGGCGCGGCCGTCGCGGCCTTCTTGCGGAGGGGCGCGGCCGGCGAGAGTCCCGGCCGCGGCGGCGAGTCGCTCGATATGGAGCAGTTGAAAGCATGGGGGTACCGATGACTACGCACAGTGCGATAGATGAAGTGAGGCGGAGCCTCGAGCGCGTCGAGCGCGCCGCGAAGGACCTGGGCGAAGGGAAGATCGTCATCGTGAGCGACGACGAGGACCGAGAGTGCGAGGGCGACATGCTCGTCGCGGCGGCCAAGATCGGCGCGGAGCAGGTCAATCTCATGGCGCGGGAGGCGAGGGGGCTCATCTGCTGCGCGATCGACGCTTCCACGGCCGAGCGCCTCGACCTGAAGGTCCGGGCCGACGAGCGCCGCCCCGCCCTGCACGGCACGGCTTTCACCGAAAGCGTGGATGCCGTCGAGGGTACGAGCACCGGCATTTCGGCCGCGGACCGGGCGGTCACGCTCAGGGCCCTGGCCGATCCCGAAAGCCGCCCCGCCGATCTCGGCCGACCCGGCCACATCTTCCCCATAGTGGCCCGTCCGGGCGGCGTGCTGGAGCGGGGCGGACACACCGAGGCCGCCGTCGAGCTCTGCCGCCTCGCCGCCCTTCCGCCGGCCGGGGTCATCTGCGAAATCATGCGCGAGGACGGCGGCATGGCCAGCGGCGACAGTCTCGATGCCGTTGCCCTGAGGCTCGGCGTCTCGCAGCTCAGCGTGGCGGACATCGTTCGGTACCGGCGCTTCCATGAGACGCTGCTGCGCCCCCTCGCGAGCGCGAGGCTGCCCACCCGCTGGGGAACCTTCACGATCCATCACCTCGCCTCGCCCTTCGGTGCGGCCGCGAAGACAATTATCCTTCTTACCAAGGGCGCGGCGCTCGAAAACCTGCCCTCCGCCGCCGTGGTACCGGGCGGCGTCGAGAGACTCGGCGAAGACCGCGGGCGAGACCGGGCGCCTCTGTTGCTCCGAGTCCATTCGGAATGCCTCACCGGGGACCTCTTCGGTTCCCTGCGCTGCGACTGCGGCGAGCAGCTGGAGGAGAGCCTGCGGCGCATCGGTGCCGCCGAGGAGGGGGCCCTCATCTATCTGCACCAGGAGGGCCGGGGCATAGGGCTGGACGCGAAGCTGCGCGCCTACGCGCTGCAGGACCGCGGGCTGGACACCGTGGACGCCAATCTCGAGCTCGGCTACGCGGCCGATCTGCGCGACTATTGGGAGGCCGCCCAGGTCCTGAGGCTGATGGGCCGCACCGAGGTGCGCCTCTTGACCAACAACCCGGGCAAGGTCGCGGGCCTCGAGGCATACGGTATCGGGGTCGCGGAGCGCGTGCCTCTGAAAGTGTCGCCTAACGCGCACAATCTGCGGTACATCGAAACCAAGCGCGACCGCCTGGGTCACGCGATTTGAACCGGAGGGAAGCATGAATCGCATCGAGGGAATGCTGGGCGCCGAGGGAAAGAAGATCGCCCTGA
>JAJXZP010000296.1 GCA_021779995.1 bacterium
GGGCGGGGCCGCCGCGACTCCCGCGCAGGGGGCGACTGCGCCCGCCGCGACGGTACTCGGTCCGACAGTGCCGGGCCCGACGGGGCTCGGTGGCGCCGCGCCGACATCCGGAGCCGCGGGGCCCGGCGCGACGGCGGGAGCGAGCACCGTCGTCGCCCTGCCCCCGCCCGACTCGCCCGAGGGCATGCTGCTCGCCGCCAAGAACGAACTCGGCGCTGGGCGCACGCAGAACGCTCTCACGATCCTCGACAGCCTCCTCGCCAAGTATCCGGCGGGAATGGACGAGGCGTACTACCTGTACGGCGTGGCCCTCGAGCAGAACGGCCCGCTCAAGGACATCAGGCGGGCCTACTCGTACTACAAGAAGGTCGTCGACGAGTATCCGGAGAGCCCCTTCTGGGACAAGGCCAACGAGCGGGTTTCCTACATCGAGCGGTATTACTTCGACATTCGCTGACGATCGGGCTCCTGTGGAATGCCGACGCGTCGTGCAGGAGCCGCCCGGGTCCGCTCAATCGCGCGGCGGGCCGGCGAGGGGCTTCGAGTTTGGCGTCGCCGCCTGAGATCTCCGCCGAGACAAACTTACAGGATGCGGCCGATGAGGGCCATGTACAGGGGTATCGTGGCCATGCTCGCCACGGTCGTGAGCGAGGTCAGGAGGCCCGCGTACTCGGCGTCGGCGCCGTAGGCCTTGGCCAGGATGGGCGCCTGCGTCATGGCCGGCATGGAGGCCTCGATCAGGAAGACCTGCTTCATGAGCAGGGGGAGGCCGGTCCAGCGCACCGCGAGGACGAGCAGGAGGGGCGTCACCGCGAAGCGGCCGAGGACGACGAGGACGATGTCGAGGCGGGGCCTCACGAGTTTCCAATCGACGGCCGCGATCGTGATGCCGATGAAGATCATCGATAGGGGCGTGGTCATGCCCCCCACCTCTCGCGCCAGGCCGAGAAAGAAGACCGGCAGTCTCAGGCCGGCCATGATGAGGGCGGCCGAGGCGAGGAAGGCCAGGAGGGGAGGGGAGAAGACGCGTCGCAGGCTGTCGAGCGACACGATCTTCGGGGCGGGGCCGCCGGTGCGCAGGGCTCCGTCGCGCGCGATGCCGTAGACTCCGACCGTCCAGAAGAAGCTCGTGTTCACCATGTAGTACAAGAGGACGTAGGACAGGCTTCGCTCGCCGAAGAGGATGAGATTGACGGGGAGGCCGATGTAGATCGTGTTCGAGAGCGCGAACATCGAGGCGAATGTCCCGCGCCTGCCCCCCTCTACGCGGGCCGCCCGGGCCGCGAGCCTCGCGAGCGCATAACTCGTCGTCATGACCAGGAGCGGCACGGGGAGGCCCGGCAGCATGGCGAGGATTCCGGCCCGGTCGTAGCCGCCCATGAGGTTCGAGACCATGTAGGCGGGCAGCCCCACGAGGATGACGAGGCGCGAGACGACTCCCGCCGCCTCGGTGCCGAATCGGCCGCGCTTGGCGAGCAGGAAACCCAGGCCGATCATGAGGAGGACGGAGAGCACGCTTTCGAGCACCTTGAGCATGGGCCGATGGTAGCTTTTCCCCGGCCCCTTGGTACAGGTGCCTCCGCTCCGGACGGCCGGGGGAAAAAGCCGCCGTGGAACGCGGGAGTCCACGCCTGGCGGAGAGCGGGCGGAAGGCGCCGGCCGGGCTGCGCAGGTTGGAGTGCGGCGGTCGGGCTGGACCGGCCGGGCTGCTCCGGTCGGAGTGAGCTGGTCGAAGTGCGCCGGTCGGGACGGCGCTGTGGCGGAGGGCGCTGGCCGAGACGGCGCTGCGGCGGAGTGCGCCGGCCGGGCTGCTCCGGTCGGAGTGCGCCAGCCGGGACGGCGCTGCGGCGGAACGCGGCGTTTCGGGCAGGGCGCGCTGCGGCCTGCGGTTCGCCCGATTGCCGCGCCTCCTTCCCCGTCCTACAATGCCGTCATGTCTGAAACCCTGCGCTTGTATTATACCCAGCCCCGGCTCCGGGAGACCGAGGCCGCCGCGCTCGAAGTCCTCGGCACTCCCGCCGCTCCCGTCCTCATCCTCGACCGGACGATCTTCTATCCCGAGGGGGGCGGCCAGCCCTGCGATCTCGGCACGATCGGCGGCGTCGCGCTCGACTCGGTCGTCGAGGAGGGCGGGCAGGTCCTGCACCGCCTCTCCGGCGCCCTGGATGCGGAGCCGGGGACCAGCCTGCCCCTCGTCCTGGACTGGGCGCGGCGCGAGGATCATCGGACGCAGCACTCCGCCCAGCACCTCCTGTCGGCGGTGCTCCTGCGGCTCTTCGACGCTCCCACGGTCTCGTTCCATCTCGGCGCCGAGCGCTCGACCATCGACGTCGAGGGAAAGCTGCTGTCCGACGAGGATCTCGCCGAGGCCGAGGCCGCGATCGAGGAGGTGATAGCCGAGGACTACCCCTTCGTGACGCACCTCTGCCCGCCCGAGGAGCTCGGGAGCTTTCCCCTGCGCAAGCGGCCGCCCGAGGGCGAGGAGCAGCTCCGGATCGTCGAGATAGACGGCCTCGACTACTCGCCCTGCTGCGGCACCCATGTCGCCTCGGCGCTCGAGCTGCGCCTCGTCAAGCTGCTCGGCGCCGAAAAATACAAGGGCATGAGCCGCGTCTCCTTCGTGGCGGGGCGCCGGGCGCTAGCCGACTACGGCTCGGTGTCGCGCATCGCGCGGGCCTCGGCCCGGGCCTTCGCCGTCTCGGTCGGCGAGCTGGAGGAGAAGGCGCGCAGGAGCGTCGAGCGCCTCAAGACCCTCGAGGCCTCGCTCGCGGCCCTGAGCCGGGAGCGGGCGACTCTGGAGGCCTCGCTCGCGGCGGCCTCTCCCGGAGGCCTCGCCTCGCCCGCGCTGCTGCGCTTCGCCGACCGAGATGCCCAGGCGGCTTTCGAGTCGGCGCGCGCCTACGCCGAGCTCGGCGCGGCGGTGCTGGCGGTCTCGATGCCGGAGCTCACGGCGGTCGCGGCCGCTCCCCGGGCCTCGGGGCTCGGCGAGCGGCTCAAGCCTCTCGCCCAGGCCGCGGGCGGCAAAGGCGGCGGCGGCCCGGCCTCGTTCCGGGCCAGCTTCTCGGACTCCCTCTCGCTCGAGTCCTTCGTGGCCTCGGCCCTGACCGAGCTCGGGCGCTAGCCGGGGCTGCCGCACTCGGCCGCGCCGCGATCGACGGGGCCCCACTCGGCCGCGCCGCGATCGACGGAGCCGCACCCGGCCGCGCCGCGGTCGACGGGGCCGTGCCCGGCCGCACTCGGCCGTGCCGCG
>JAJXZP010000320.1 GCA_021779995.1 bacterium
CTCGCGGCCGCGGAAACGGATGGTGACCTTGACCTTGAAACCGTCCTCCAGGAATTCCCGCACGTGCTGCGACTTGAAATCGAGATCGTGCCCGGCGATCTTGGGCTGCATACGGATTTCCTTGAGCTCGCCGACGCGAATCTTCTTCCTCGATTCCTTGACCTTTTTTTCCTGCTCGAACTTGAACTTGCCATAGTTCAGGAGCTTGCACACGGGGGGAATCGACTGAGGAGCCACCTCGACGAGATCGAGGCCGAGCTCCCTGGCCATCTTGATGGCTTCAAGGGTGGGAACGATGCCCTTCTGCTCCCCTTTATCATCCACGAGCCGTACTTCGCGGACGCGGATCTGTTCGTTGATCCGCAGGTCTTTGTCTGCCAACTGACCTCCTTCGGCCTTACCACGCGCGCCGGGGTCGCGGGGCGCGTTCCAACCGGGACGCACGACGGCCGTGGACTCCTGCGCAAAATTGTGCATTCAATCTATCACAGGCCGCGGTTTCGCGTAAAGTGGCAGTTACGAATCCGAAGCGAAGGGAAATGGCCCCCCAAAGGGACGATTTGACAGGGCACCGACCAGGAACGTAGACTGTACGTCATGATGAACGTCCCGCTGTCGTCGGCGCTCGAGACCGCCTCGAAAAGAAACGCCGTGGCCGCGGCGACATACAAGGCAGGGGCCAAGTCCATACTGTCCCGGTCCATTTCGAGTCTCGCCCTATCGCTGGCCGATCAGCGCAGGGAGCTGGGCAAGGTCCTGCTCGAGCTGGCCTCGGTCGGGGGAGCCGAGACGGTTCTCGCCGAGCTCGAACCGAAATTCCTCGAGGGGCAGGCGATTCCGGCCGGCTCCGACCCCTGCGCCTTTCTCGAATTCGCTCTTCGCGTCGAGACCGAGGACTATGAGCTTCTCGCCGCCCTGGCCGGAGCTTTCCTGCCCCTCTCGACCGATGGCGCCGAACGCCTCGCGGCTCTCTCCGAGCAAGCTCGGAAGCGCGCGGCCTGGGCGCAGGATCACCTCGAATTGATCAAGCTCGGCCCCTGAGGATATGCTCAGGGCCGGCTTGAAGGGCCGTCGGGCCCCGTGTTAGCCTCCAGCCATGTACATCTTTCTCCTCTTCGGCCCGTTGCTCGGCTTCATGCTTCTGATCCTCCTGGTCTATCCGCCCGAAGAACTGGACGAAACGAAACGCGCCGCCCTGCGCGGCCTCGTGTCAGCGCTGCCGATCTGGATCGTGTCGCGCATCATGGGTTCGATGGTGACGCCGCTGTACGGATCCTTCCTGCTCGGTTTTCACGAATGGTCCGTCCGCATGCTGCCCTACGCCGGTCTGCCCGCGGCCGCCTACCTGATTTTCTACCGTCTCTCCGAGCCCCTGCGCCCCGGGGTCAAGGCCCGGCGCATAACCTCGTTCTACGCAGGAGCGATCGCGCCCCTCGGACTCGGGGAGATGGTGCGCATCTGGGGCCATCCGGAGCCCTACGACCTGTTCATCCTCCCCTTCCTCTTCGGCGCCATCGCCGTGGCCATGCCGAGAATCGTCGTGGAGATCGAGGATAGCTACGGCATGCGCCGCATAGCGGTGATACTCGGGGCGGCCGCGGCCACCTTCGCGGCCTCCCTCTGTCCCTGGCTTTTCCTCCTGCGCTTCTGGCCCCTCGCGTGGCTCTTGGCCGCCTGTCTCTGCCTCGCCGCCTGGGCCTACGCACGCCCCTCGCTTCTGAGGCGGGCTCCCCGGCCCCTGGCCGAATAGGACCGCTCCCGGGGCCCGGGTCGGCAAGGCCCTTGCCCCGTCGGATCGCATCTTTCGAACTGCCGCTTCCTCCGCTCCCCGGTGCATAAAAAAGCGGGAAACGTGATCACGTTTCCCGCTTTCGCCCCAGGCTCAGGGGGCCTGGCCGCGAATCCGCAGAGGGCGTTAGGCCTTGCCGGCCGAACCCAGGACCTCCTGGTTCTTGTGCATGTAGAGCTTCTTGAGCTCGTCGCGGGCGGGCCCGAGGTATTTGCGGGGATCGAACTCGTCCGGCTTCTCGGCGAACACCTTGCGAATCAAGGCCGTCATGGCGAGCCGGCCGTCGGAATCGATGTTGATCTTGCAGACCGCGCTCTTGGCCGCCTTGCGCAGCTGCTCTTCGGGGATGCCGACGGAATTCGAGAGCTTGCCGCCGAACTTCTCGATGATCTTGACATATTCGATGGGAACCGAGGAGGAGCCGTGGAGGACGATGGGGAAGCCCGGCAGGCGCTTCTCGATCTCTTCGAGGATATCGAAGCGCAGGGGGGGCGGGATGAGGATGCCGTCGGCGGTCTTGGTGCACTGCTCGGGCTTGAACTTCATGCGGCCGTGGCTGGTGCCGATGGAGATGGCGAGGGAGTCGACCCCGGTCTTCTGCACGAAATCCTGGACTTCGGAGGGCTGGGTGTAATGACTGTGCTCGGCCGAGACTTCGTCCTCGACGCCGGCGAGCACGCCGAGTTCACCCTCGACGGTGACATAGTCCTTCTGGGCATGGGCGAACTCGACGACTTTCTTCGTGAGAGCGACATTCTCGTCGTAGGGGTGGCTCGAGCCGTCGATCATGACCGAGGAAAAGCCGCTCTCGATGCAATTCTGGCAAAGTTCGAAGCTGTCGCCGTGATCGAGGTGAAGCACGATCGGGATATTGTAGCCGAGCTCCTTCGCGTACTCGACGGCGCCCTTGGCCATGTAGCGGAGCATGGTCTGGTTGGCGTACTTCCGGGCGCCGGAAGAGACCTGGAGAATGACCGGGCTCTTCGTCTCGACGCAGGCCTGGATGATGGCCTGAAGCTGCTCCATGTTGTTGAAATTGTAGGCCGGAATGGCATAGCCGCCCTTGACGGCCTTCTTGAACAGTTCGACCGTGTTGACGAGGCCGAGCTCCTTATAGCTGGTCATCGATGACTCCTTTTGATCGCGGCCTCTCCAAGAACGGACCGGTTCGGGATGGCCGCCTCGATTTGTGCGCGTCCGCACGTCCTCGCCGAGGGCGGCGGACACGCGACGCCGATTTCGTCGCGCGGGAAAGACTCTCGCTCCGCTTTCGAATCGGCGCCTTGCCCTGACCGCTTTTCATCTTATGAAACGAGCCGGGGGCAGTCAAGGCCCCGCGGCCCGCGGGGGCGCATGCGAGGCGAGGTGTAGCCGCGGCGCGGCCGCGGCCGGTACTATGTCCTCGTGCAGTGGAGAATTCCCTTACCGGCCGCGGCCCTCCTCGTGGC
>JAJXZP010000053.1 GCA_021779995.1 bacterium
TCATGAAGGACGAGGCCTCGGCGCGCAGCTACCGGTCGCTCGTGCGGCTGGCCTGGTACGGTCTCTCGCGCTACCTCTTGGGCGACGGCGCCGAGCCGCTGCTCGCGGCCAAGTTTTCGCTCGAGGGCGAGAGCTACGCGAGCGCCCCCTTCGAGCTGGATTCGGACACGTTAGCCGCAGCCGTTTCGCGCCTCGGCGGATTCGGTGCTGGAGGTCGGGACCCGGCGTCAAGGAATTGAGCCAGTCTCCGGCCGGGGCCGGATTGTCGATCCGATCTCGACTCCGGCCCGGCTCTCCACTGTCGCAGGTCACGGCGGCCCCGGGCGAAATGCGGACGCATGTCGCCCGGGGCCGCGCTGTTTTCAGTTCTCGTCGCGGACTATGTGGATGCTCGCGTCCTTGGGGAGGGCCAGGCCGCAGGCCACCTCGACGCCCTTGATGATTCCCGAGGGGACCGGGCAGCCGGGGTGCCTGCAGTGGGGGCGCAGCCTTTCGTAGACGGCCGACTCGCCGAGCTTGCCGAAGCACTCGACGAAGGCGTCCACCTCGAAGCTCTCGGCCTCGAGCGGCTTGAGGTTCGGGCAGTCCGTCGTCAGCGCGACGAGGGCGTGCTGCAGGTCTTCGGAGCGCACGTCCACTACGGTGCGGAAGCCGCAGATGCCCGAGTCGACCGTCGCCTTGGCCATGATGGCTGGATCCTCGACTAGGCCGACTTGGCGACCGATTCGATGACCGCCACCGCCGCATCCGCGGCGCTGGCCGCGTCGGGAGAGTAGAGGTCGGCGCCGATGGACTTGCAGAACGAGTCGGTGACCGGGGCGCCGCCCACCATGATCGCGAGCTTGTCCCGAAGGCCCGAGGCCTTGAGCGCCTCGACGACGCTCTTCATCTCGGTCATGGTCGTGGTGAGGAGGGCCGAGCAGCAGACGATGTCCGCGTTGAACTCGCGGGCCGCGTTGACGAACTTCTCGCTCGAGACGTCGACGCCGAGGTCGTGCACCTCGAAGCCTTTGCCTTCCATCATCATCTTGACGAGGTTCTTGCCGATGTCGTGCAGGTCGCCCTTGACCGTGCCGATGACGACGCTGCCCCTCGACTTGACGCCCGAGGACACCAGATGGGGCTTGAGCGGCAACAGGCCCGCGTTCATGGCCCGCGCGGCGATGAGGACCTCGGGCACGTAGACTTCGTTGCGCTTGAACTTGCCGCCGATGATATTCATGCCGGCCATGAGGCCGCCTTCGAGTATGTCTTTCGCGCCGACGCCTTCTTCCAACGCCTTTTCGACGGCGGCCTTGGTCTCGTTCGCCCGCCCCTTCTGGAGAAAGGCGGAGATATCGTCGAGTATGGACATCGAAAACCTCCTGAACACGTGACTAGCTAGCGTAATCATACTCCGGCTCGCCGCGCCGTCTTTGAAAATCTTGCCTATTTTTGTCCGATCTTGCGAGGAATCGCCGTCCCGGACGGTCCGCCGGCCTAACGCGTTATGCGATCTAGAAAATCCCTCGCGTCCGCGCCGGCCCGGAGCTCGCGGCGGCCGCGCCTTGCGCCTCGCGCCCGAGTTTCCCGCCGTCCTGCCCGATCGGCGGCGTCCAGGCGCGGCCGATCGGGTCCCCTGTCCTGTGGCGCATAACTCGTCGTCCTATCCTTGCGCGTCGCGGCACGAGGAAATCCAGGCCAAGCCGTACTCGTCCTGGCCCAGGAGCAGGTCCCGGGCCAGGGCGGCCGGTCCCGAGGACAGGTCGAGGGAGGCGAGGCTGCGGTCGTTGATCTGGGCCGGGTCGACGATGCCGCCGTCGCAGCCGGCCTCGAGGCAGAGCTTGGCGAAGACCTGGTTGATGAGGGGGCGTCTGGGCAGGCCGAACGACACGTTCGAGAGTCCCGGCGCGAAATGGATATCCTTCCCGTACTCGGCGCGCAGGCGCCGCACCGCCTCGATGACGACCTTGCCGTTCTCGGTATTCACCGATACGGGCATAACGAGCGGGTCGAGGAAGATGTCGCCGAGCGCGAAGCCTTCGGCCGCGAGGCGCCGGACGAGGGTCCGGATGTTGTCGACGCGCTCCTCGACTCCTTCGGGCATGAGAGCCTCGCCGGTGGCGCCGGCTATGACGCAGGCGCCCGAGCGGGCGGCCAGGGGGATCATGGCCGCCCGCTCGAGCGAGACGGAATTGACCAGCGGCTTGCCCTTGGATGTGTCGCAGCGGCCGAGAGCGGCGGCGAGGAGGCGCGTGTCCGACGAATCGATGCTCAAGGGCACGGTCGCATAACGCTGCAGGACCTCCACCGCCCATTCGACGGCGGCGAGCTTGTCGTCCAGCTCGAGGGAATACTCGTCCACGTTGACGTCGAGGAACCAGGCGCCGGCGGCCTCCTGCTCGCGGACCATGGCCGCGAGGTAGCTCTCGCCGGCGGCGCGCTCCTCGGCCGAGCCGCGCATGCCCTGGTATATCGCCGCCGCCACGTGGCGGATCTTGCCGTTCTTCCAGTCGTCGGAGGAGGTGAAGAGCTCGGGAATGGGCAGCCGCGCGGGGACGCCCCGGTCCTTGAAAACGAGGAAGCTCCTGCCGGAGGGGTCGGTCTCCACGAACTTTCCCGAGGTCATGCGTATCCGCGTGCAGTGGATATTCTCGCCAACGACGATATAGGAACCTTTCGACGACATCTATGCCTCCCGGTGGTGATGCTGCTCGGGCCGATGCCCCGGCTCTCTACAGTATAGGATCTTGCGCGGTCAATCCTAGGTATGGTCTCCGGAATTGTATTGGAATGATTTGTGTTTTTTTATGCGTTCTTGTCGAACGCGCGGCGGATTCCCCGCACGCCGAGATCCGCCGGCACGCGCTCCGACGGCATCCGGGTGCCAGAAACCAAGGCGACGATGGCCATCCAAGTCCCTGAAGCCCTTCTGCAGGCACCGCTACCAGACTTGCCACGGCCTTCCGCCACAACCGCCCTTCCGGAAAGTCGGGATCTGCTGCTAATGCAGCCGCAACTTCCGGATACTGCCTAGCAAGTGCATCATCAAAGACGGCGCGCCCTAAACCCAGCTGGCTCAACCTGCGCATCAGCCAAGAAGAAAGCACCTCATCCTTAAACGGGAGGCGCTGAGCGAGTGACTCATCCACAACTCACCTCTTATCCGCAGTGCTTTGAACCTGCCCGGCTCTGGTGTTCGACACGCTAACAAGCTGCTGGAAGGCCACGCGCAAGAGTTCTTCT
>JAJXZP010000292.1 GCA_021779995.1 bacterium
GCCCGCCGCGCGCTGGAGCGAGCCCCGGCCGCGCCTTCGCCGGCGGCCCTCCGCGCCTTCGCCGTCGGCCATCCGTGGGCGCGCGACCGGCATGCGCAGCTCGGAGGCGCGCGGCCATCAGTGAGCCCGCGACCGGCATGCGCAGCTCGGAGGCGCGCGGCCTAGAGCGCATGCCGGCCCGGGCCATTCCCGAAGCCCACCTGCCCGTGGCGCCGCGACGCGTTCTCTGCTACGCTGAGGTCCCGCGATCCGCCGGGACGAATGCCGCGGGACGAAGGCCGCGGGACGAAGGCCGCGGGAAGGGCCGCGGGAGGAGGGCGTCGGCATGTACTTCAACGAACTCGTGGCCGCCTACGACCAGTCGCGTCGCGAGCGCAACATCTTCCACGACCTCATGCGCTTCCGCGTGCGCGAGGTCCTCCTCGTCGCCAGCCTCTACGACTCCTTCGTCGTCGAGTCCGACGGCATCCTCAACGAGCAGGTCTACGGCGAGTACTTCAGCCTCAACCTCAACACCGTGCCCCGCATCACCTCGGCCTACACCGCCGAGGAGGCCATGGACCTCTTCCGCGAGGGGCGCTTCGACCTCGTCATCCTCATGGCGGGGCTCGACTTCGACGCCCCCCTCGAACTCGCCCGATCGATGAAGGAGGACTGGCCCGGGGTGCCCGTGCTGCTCATGGTCACGAACAACTCGAGCCTCGCCGCCCTCGACCCGAGCCGGCCCGAGCTCGCCTCCGTCGACCGCGTCTTCGTCTGGAACGGCTATTCCAAGCTCTTCGTCGGCATGCTCAAGTACGTCGAGGACCTGCGCAACGTCGACGCCGACACGAGATCGGGCCTGATACGCGTCATCCTCCTCATCGAGGACTCGGTGCGCTACTACTCGCGCTACCTCCCCCTGCTCTACCAGGTGGTGATGCGCCAGACCCAGGCCCTCATCGAGGAGGAGAAGGGGGTCGAGACCTACAAGCTCCTGCGCATGCACGCCCGCCCCAAGGTCCTCCTCGCCTCGAGCTACGAGGAGGCGACCCTGCTCTTCGAGCGCTACGAGCCGTATATCCTCTCGGTCATCACCGACCTGCGCTTTCCCCGCGGCGGCAGGTCCGATCCCCAGGCGGGCCTCGAATTCCTGCGCATGGCCAAGGCGCGCATCAAGGACCTGCCGGTGATGGTCCAGTCGAGCGAGACCGAGGTGCGCGAGAGGGCCGCTTCCGTGGGGGCGGCCTTCGCCGACAAGAACTCCGAGTCGCTCGAGCACGAGCTGGGCGCCTTCCTCCGCGACAGCCTCGGCTTCGGCCCCTTCCGCTTCCGCGGCGCGGACGGCGAGGTCATAGCCGAGGCGCGCAACATCGACGAGTTCATCTCCCTCCTGGACACGGTGCCGCCCGAGACCGTCCTCTTCCACGCGGGGCGCAACCACTTCTCGGCCTGGCTCATGGCGCGCGGCGAGATCGAGTTCGCCAAGCTCCTGCGCAACTACCGCATCGACGACTTCTCCACCACCCAGGAACTGCGCGGCTTCCTCATCCGCGTCCTCGTCGGCGCGCGCAAGGACAAGTCGCGCGGCATGATCCCCCACTTCGACGAGGCCATCTGCCGCGACGAGAACTGCATGACGCGTCTCGGCGACGGCTCGGTGGGCGGCAAGGGCCGGGGCATCGTCTTCATCCGCAGCCTCCTCGACAACCTCAACTTCGGCCAGTACCTCGAAGGCCTGGCCGTCAAGATCCCGCGCACCTCCTTCGTCGGCATCGACGAGTTCGAGCGCTTCCTCGAGTCGAACGCCCTGTGGTCCTTCGCCTACTACGAGGCCCTGGGCGAGGAGGGCGAAAAGGCGGTGCGAGGCCGCTTCCTCGAGGCCCCCCTGAGCGAGGCGCTGACCGAGCGCCTGAGGCGCTTCGTGGCCGCCACCGACCGCCCCCTCGCCGTCCGCTCCTCCGGCCTCTTCGAGGACATGCTCATGGTGCCCTTCTCGGGCATCTACGACACCTACATCATCCCCAACTCCCACCCGGACCCGGAGCTGCGGCTGCGCCAGCTCTCCCAGGCGATCCGCCTCATCTACGCGAGCCTCTTCTCGCGGAAGTCGCGGGCCTACTTCGAGGTCGCCAAGTACAACCTCGAGGAAGAGCGCATGGCCGTGGTGATCCAGGAGCTGGTGGGCACGCGCCGCGGTCGCTGGTTCTACCCCCACATATCCGGCACGGCCCAGTCCTTCAATTACTACCCCGTGTCCTACGTCAAGCCCGAGGACGGGCTCTGCGTCTCGGCCCTGGGCCTGGGCTCCTACGTCGTCGAGGGCCAGCCCGCCTTCCGCTTCGTGCCGCGCTACCCCAAGCTTTCGGTGACGCCGCCCGCGCGCCTGCGCTCCGACTCGCAGCGGCTCTTCCGCGCCCTCGACATGGAGCGAAGCGAGCCCGACCTCGGCGAGGGCGAGGACGCCGCCCTCGAGGACCTGCCCCTCTCCGCGGCCGAGGCCGACCCGAGCTTCACCCTCCTCGCCTCGACCTGGGACAACGAGAACGAGCGCCTCGTCCCCGGCACGGGCACGCCGGGCATGCGCATCGTCGACCTCTCGAGCATCCTCCTGTACGACTCCCTGCCCTTCGCGCGGGCCATAGACATGGTGCTCGAGGTCGGCTCCCGCTCCATGGGCACGCCCGTCGAGATCGAGTACGCCCTCAACCTCGACGAGCCCGGCGGCCTGCCCGCGCTCTACCTCCTGCAGCTCAAGCCCCTCATCCGCGGCGAGCACAAGATCGAGCTCGACCTCGACGCCTTCGACGCCTCGGACTGCTTCATCGTCTCGGAGAAGAGCATGGGCAACGGCCGCGAGACCGAGGTGCGCGACGTCATCTGGGTGGACCCCGCGGCCTTCGACCGCTCCCTCACCGAGCTCATCGCCGCCGAGATCGAGCAGCTCGACCGCGAGCTCGGCCGCCTGGGGCGCCGCTACGTCCTCGTGGGCCCCGGCCGCTGGGGCACCCGGGACCGCTGGCTCGGCATCCCCGTGGTCTTCTCGCAGATCGCCCGCGCGCGCGTCATCGTCGAGACCGAGATGCCCGACTTCCCCGTCGACTTCTCCTTCGGCTCCCACTTCTTCCACAACGTCACGAGCATGAACGTCGGCTACCTCACCGTGCCCCCCGGCGGCGCCAGCCGCGTCGACTGGGCCTGGCTCGCCTCCTTCCCCCACGCGACGCGCAGCGTCCACTGCGTCCACACCGAGCTGCCCGAGGCCCTCGACATCCTCATGGACGGCCGCAAGGGCCGCGCCCTCGTGCGCAAGCGCGCCGGCTCCGAGCCGTCGGCCGCCGCGCCGCCGGCCTCCGCGAGCGCGGAGGATGCGTATCCCGACCAGCCGCCCGAGTGAGCGAGGCGCGTTAGCCGCCATAGCTCGTCCGGGGAGGGAAAACCTTTCGCGAAAGGTTTCCCTCCCCGGGCCCCGCTCTTCCAAAGCGGAAAGCCGCTTCCCGGGCCGGCCGGATCGCCCGTCCGCCTCGCCGAGCGGCCGCCCCCGGGGCGGTCACGCTCCGTGCGGCGTCTTCCGGCGCCGGTTTCGCCTATCGTGCAGGAGAAAGTCCAGCGGGCTCCTCAGGAGCATCCGCGGGCCCGAGTAGCGCATCACGGCCCGCATCCTCTCCCGCTCCGGCGGCCTGTGGCAGTGCGTCGGGCAGGCCCGGCAGCCGGTCTTCGATTCCCCGTACCGGCAGGCCGAAAGCCGCCCGAGCGCGTACGTACTGACCCGGCAATTATCCATCCAGCGGCCGATGTGCGAAATTCATCACTATTTGTAGGAAATTGGAGGATTTTCACCAATCGGCTATCTACTGATTAATTGCCGGGTCAGTGAGGAGGCCGGCGCGGTCCGGGCAGAGCTCCCGCTTCCCGTGCCTGAGGCGACAGTGCAGCCGGACCATGTACCCGGCCGTCCGCTTTTACGCTTCGATCCTCGACATGCCGCGCTCCGCCGACTCAGATGCCGTAGGCATCCATCTCCGCGTTCCCGTACCTCGCGAAGTATTCGTCGGAGATCATATCCATGATCACCTCGTCGTATTTCCTGTTCCCGAAGATCTTCGCGTTCCTCCGCCTGCCGACCGGCTTGAATCCGGTCTTCTCGTAGAGTCCGATGGCCGCCGTGTTGTACTCGTAGACGCCCAGGTACATGCTCTCCAGATTGAGGTTCACGAACCCGTGCTTCAAGAGCAGCCGCAGCGCCTCCCCTCCGAAGCCCTTGCCCCGCTGATCCCGCTCCCCGATCACCAGGGCGATCGAGGCTTCGCGGTTGTAGCGGTCCTGGTCCATGATCAAGGCGTATCCGATCTTCCGGTCATCGTCGTTCCTGCAGATCATGAAACCTTCGTCCTGCTTCTGGATCCTCTCGATCATGTCCTTCGTAGTGGCTTCGTTCAGGGCATCCCGCCTGGACCTCGCCAATACGCGCACGTCCTCGTCGTTCATGAAGACCATGACGCGCTCGACATCGTCGAGGCCGAGGGGCGAGAGATACACGCCGCCTCCCACGAGAGCCTTCACCGCTTTCATCCCGGCCTCCTCCCTCTCCTGCGCGCCTTCCCGGCCCAGGCCCGCCCTCGCCGAGGCGCATTTCGGCCGCCTCGCCTCATCTCCGCGATTCCGGCACGACCAGGGGCCGGAGCAGGTATTCGAGCCCGTTTTCCTTGATTACATACAGCGAGGCCAGGAGTTCGCCTATCTCCCCCTCGGGGTAGCCCTTGCGCGCGAACCAGACCACGTAGGCCTCGGGCAGGTCGATGAGGAGGCTCCCCGAGTACTTGCCGAAGCTCATGCGCGCGTTGGCGAGCCGGACGAGGTCGTCGTTCTCCATGCCGGACCTAGCGCTCCACGGCGCAGACCCCTTCGCGGTCGAAGTGGCTGACGAAGGTCGGCAGGTAGTCGAGGCCCGTCGCCATCCTGGCCTCGCCGCTCAGACGGTAGCGCACCGCCCTGAGATTGGCCACGAGGTCGAGGAGCCGGCGGTCCTGATCGGCGAAGTTCATCGTGAAGCGCAGGATGCGCGTCATCGAGGAGGCGGCGGGGACGGTCTCGGGCCCGTCGCTGCCCCCGTCCACCCAGGCCCTGCCCTCGCCGTAGAAATTGTAGACGAAAGAGCTGAACTGCAGGGGAAAGGCGTTGGGGTTGTCGATTTCGAGGGTGAGCCGGAGATTCGTGGTGACGAGCAGATCGCGCTCGATCCGGATGGAGGTTATGCGAAACCTTGGATCGCGCACGATCGGGAAGACGCCCCGGGCCGAGGCGGCGAGCGTGCGGGACCTGCCCCGCGCCTCCTTGAGCGTTATCCGCGCCTCGGCCTTCCACGCGGCCGTGGAGGCGCTCCCTCCGGCGGCCGCCCCCCCGCCGGCCGCGTCGGGGGCCGATCGCAGGTCGACGGGAAACTCGAGCGGAATGGCGAGCGCGGCGCCGGCGGCCGCGGCGCGGGGCTCGGAGGAGGAGTAGTCACCGACCTTCTCGCCGTTCACGGCGAGCGAGCAGTCGACGGATTCCACCGTGAGGGCCGCCCTGCCGGGATTGTCCAGCTCGAGGGTCATGGGAAGCCTGAGTCGAAACTGATCCTGGGCGATCGCCGGACCCGCCTTCAGGCTGGCCGACACGGGGCTCTCCGGCGCGGGCCTTTGCGTGGCGCAGCCGGTGAGGAGGAGAGCCGAGGCGAGGAGGGAAGCCGATACGATCTGCTTGATCGCGCGCAGGATGAGGCTCATGGCGGCAGTATAGCCTCGGATGCGGAATGAATCACCCGTCTTTCGTCGTGCCCGACGCGCCGTATCCGACGCGCCGTGTCCGACGCCCGAGACCCGGCCCGCGCCGCGGTTTCGCGCTTCCTTGACCGGCGCGGCGATTTTCGCCACAATGGCCGAAAATTCGCGGAATGCGCGGCTCGCCGGGCGTCCCGCAACCTGAACGTGAGCCGGAGCGCCCCATGGATCTAGCATCCCTCGTCAAGACACTCCACCCTCTTGAGGTGAAGGTCCTTCTTCGATACGGGCAGGAAGAGCCGCTCGACGCGGCTCGCCTGCAGGCCGAACTGGGTTATAAGGAAGGGCACGCCAACCAGGCTTTCTCCTGGCTCTGCGCGAAGGGCCTGGCCGCCGAGGCGGGCAGGAGCGCCCGCACGGTCTACGAGCTCACGCCGCTCGGGCGCGAGATGGCCGAGCGGGGCACGCCCGAGGAGCGCCTCCTGCGCTTCCTCGGGGAGAACGGCGCCTCGCGCCTGCCCGAGATAGCCGCGGCCCTCGGCCTCGAGCAGAAAGACGTCGGCTCGGCCTTCGGGCTCCTCTCCAAGGAAGGCCTCGCCGCGATGGACGCCGAGAAGCGCGCGTCGCGAATCGCCGGCGCCGCCTCCGCGCGCCTGGCCGCGGTGCGCCGCCTCCTCGAAAGGGCGGCAGCGGCGCCGGGCGGGCTCCTCGACGAGAGCGAGCTGGACGCGGCCGAGAAGGCCGCGATGGGCGGCATGGCCCGTAAGCGCGGCGCCGGCGACGCGGCCTTCCGCGCCTCCGAGCGCGAGACGGTCATCTACCGCCTCAGCGCCGAGGCCGCCGCCGCCGCCGCAGAGCTCAAGGAAGCGGGCGTCACCGGCGAGGAGCTCGGCGCCGTCACGCCCGAGATTCTCGAAAAGGGGCTGTGGAAGAGCGCCTCGTTCCGGCCCTATAACATCCGGAGCCCGGCCGCCCGGCTCATCCCCGGCCGGCGCAACGCCTACGTCGAGTTCCTGGACAGCGTCAAGGACAAGCTCGTGTCCCTGGGCTTCGAGGAGTTCGACGGCAGCCTCGTCGAGACCGAGTTCTGGAACTCCGACGCCCTCTTCATGCCGCAGTTCCACTCGGCCCGCGACATCCACGACGTGTACTACCTCGACGAGCCGAAGAAGGCCACGGCCATCGAGGAGCCCTATCTCAGCTCCGTGGCCGCCACCCACGAGAACGGCGGGCCCACGGGCTCCCGCGGCTGGCGCTACTCCTTCGACCGCGAGTTCACGAAGCGCCTCATCCTGCGCAGCCAGGGCACCGTGCTCTCGGCCCGGCAGCTGCCCAAGGCCAAGGTGCCGGGCAAGTACTTCGGCATCGCGCGCTGCTTCCGCTACGACAAGGTCGACGCCACCCACCTCTCGGACTTCTACCAGACCGAGGGCATAGTCCTCGGCGAGGACGTCAACCTGCGCACCCTCCTCGGCTTCCTCGAGATGTTCGCCGTCGAGGTCGCGGGCGCCAAGGAAGTGAAGTACGTGCCGGGCTACTTCCCCTTCACCGAGCCCTCGGTCGAGGTCCACATCAAGCATCCCGTGCTCGGCTGGTTCGAGCTGGGCGGTTCCGGCATCTTCCGGCCCGAGGTCACCGAGCCCCTGGGCGTGAAGGCGCCCGTGCTCGCCTGGGGCATCGGCATCGACCGCATGGCGCTCATGGCCCTCGGCCTCAACGACCTGCGCGAGCTCTTCAGCCCGGACATCGAGGGCGTGCGCCTCCGCCGCGCCAAGTCCCCATGAGCGCGGCGCGCGATACGGCCGTCTGAGGCTGCGAGCCCACAACCACCCGAATCCCGAGAGGTAGCGATATGCCAAAGATCGAAGTGAACGAGCGGCTTTTCTTCTCTCTGCTGGGGCGGCGCTGCGGCGCTTCCGAGCTCGAGGAGCTCCTCATGGGGGCCAAGGCCGAGCTGGACGAATGGGATGCGACAGGCGGCGCCGAAAGCGACGAGTCGCGCACGATCAAGATCGAGCTCAACGACACGAACCGGCCCGACCTCTGGTCCACCGCCGGCCTGGCGCGCCAGCTGCGCGTCCGCGAGACCTCGCGCCGGCCCGAGTATCCCTTCTTCTCGCGCGAGGGAGACGAGCGGAAAGCCAAGCGCCGCGTCCTCGTCGAGGCGAGCGTGCAGGGCGTGCGGCCCTTCCTCGCGGGCTTCGTCGTCTCGGGCAAGCCGATCAGCGACGCCGCCCTCAAGGACATGATCCAGACGCAGGAAAAGCTCGCCTGGAACTTCGGCCGCAAGCGCCGCACCATATCGATGGGCCTGTACCGCACGGGGATCATCAAATGGCCCGTGAGCTACAAGGCGGTGCCGCCCGACTCCGTGCGCTTCGTGCCCCTCCAGTGGGATCGTCCCATGACCCTCACCGAGATCCTGCGCGAGCACCCCAAGGGCAAGGAGTACGCCTTCATCAACGAGGGCCATGCCTTGCACCCCCTCCTCGTCGATTCGACCGACGCCGTCCTCTCCTACCCGCCGATCATCAACTCGGCCGACCTGGGTGCCGTCCAGGTCGGCGACACCGAGCTTTTCATCGAGCTCACCGGCACCGACATGCCTTCGGTCACGCTCGCCTCGTCCATCGTCGCCTGCGACTTCGCCGACATGGGCTACACGGTCGAGAGCGTGCGGGTGGAGTACGCCTACGACACGCCCTTCGGGCGCGCGGTCACCTTCCCCTACTATTTCCAGACGCCGGTGAGCGTCGAGGCGGCCAAGGTCTCGCGGCTCCTGGGCAAGCCGCTCGACGTCGCGGCCGTCCGCGCGGCCGTCGAGCGCATGGGCTGCTCCACGGAGGCGCACGGTCAGTACGTCACCGTCGCCCCTCCCGAATACCGCAACGACTTCCTCCATCCCGTCGACGTCATCGAGGACGTGATGATGGGCAAGGACATGTCCTTCTTCGAACCCGAGCGTCCGCACGACTTCACGATCGGCAGGCTCTCGCCGATCGAGACCTTCTCCCGCCGCGCCAAGAGCGTCATGGTCGGACTCGGCTACCAGGAAATGATCTACAACTACCTGGGCTCGGGGAAGGATTACGTCGAGCGCATGGGCATCGACGGCTCCGCGGTCGTGCGCATCACGAATCCTATGTCCGAAAGTTTCGAGTACGTCCGGAACTCGCCCCTGCCCGGGCTCCTGGGCTCGGAAGCGGTGTCGAGCAGGGCCCTGTATCCGCACCGGATCTTCGAGGTGGGCAAGGTGGCGTTCAGGAATTCCAAGGAAAACTACGGCGTCTCGACCCGCCAGATGCTGGGGTTCCTGAGCGTCCACGCGAACGCCCAGGCGATGGCCGACTTCAACGAGGCGGCCAGCCAGACGGCCACGCTCATGTACTATCTGGGCAGGGATTTCGAACTCGAGGAAGCCGACGATCCGCGCTTCATCCCGGGCAGGCAGGCGCGCATAACGTACAAGGGCGCGGCAGTCGGCGTCTACGGCGAGCTGCATCCGCGGGTCCTCGAGGCCTGGGGCATCGCCGTGCCCTGCGCCGCCGCCGAACTCGATCTCGACTCCCTTATCGAATGAGGCCTCCCCGCGGGGAAAAAGGCGGTCCGGCAGGAAGCGGACCGCTTCCGCGTCAGGCTCCCGCGAGAGCCTCGGCCAGGTAGGGAGGCAGGGCGAAGGCGGCTCGGTGCATGTCCGCGTCGTAGTAGCGCGTGGACAGGCCCCGCCGCTCCAGCCGCTGGGGATCGAAGTTGGCGACGGGGTCGTAGCGCTTGGAGGCGAAGCCGGCCAGGCAGCCGCCCGAGTCCAGCGAGGGATTGTCGATCCTGAAAAGCCGGAACACGGGAAAGAGCCGCTTGAGCCGTGCCGCGGCGCTCAGAAGCTCCCTCCTCCGATGGGGGAAGAAGGCCGAGCCGCTCGGCCCGATCAGGATGCCGTCTCCCGACAGGAGCCGGAAGCAGTCGGAGTAGAAGGCCTGCTCGCGTCCGGGAACCGCCGGATCCTCGGCGACGATCAGATCGAAGCGCTCCTTGCTGTCGCGGACGAAGCCGGAGGAGTCCGCGCCGTCGATCCTGACGCGCGGGTCGTCCAGAGACCTGGCGAGCGCGGGAAAGAAACGTCTCGCCGCGGTCATGAGGACCTCGTCGTCCTCGACGAGCACGATGCGCTCGATTTCGGGATAGCGGAGGAGTTCGAACAGCGCTGCGCCGTCGCCCCCGCCTATGACGACGATGGACTTGACCTCCGGGTGGACGTTGAGCGCCACATGGGCGAGCATCTCGCGGTGGGCGAAACCGTCGACCTCGGCGAGCGCGAGCGTGCCGGCTATCGTCAGCACCTTGCCGAAATCCTCGGTGTCGAAGACGTCGACGCGGCCCCGCTTGCCCTCGTCCGAAAAGAGAGGGCGCAGAACTCTGACGCAATATCTCGTCCCCGGGCTCTCGCTGCGCGTGTACCACAGGTCCATGACTCACCCCCTTGCGGAACAAGGTAGGCTCGCCGCGGAGCGCTGTCAATATCGACTTCGGGCGGCTGAGGTCAAGAAGGGGCCGATCTAAGCCGACATTGTAGGCGTACCATGAATGCCGGAGAGATCGTCTATCTGGTGTCGCGTCTCTCGACCGCCGCCGCCGCCGCGTTTCTCGCCATTCTGCTCTGGTCGAGGACCAGGGATCTCGCCTGGATGCTCATCGTCATAGGCGCCATCGCGAGCTACGCCGATATCATATTCGGGTTGCTCTCGAGGCTGGGGATCGTGGACGAGTCCCGCTACGCCGTCTTCGAAATTCCCGTCGGCCGCATCCTTTTGTCCAATCTCCAGTACATCTTGCTCTGCGCAGCCCTCGTGGTGATGATCCGGCGCAAGGGTCTGCGCTAGGCGCAGACCCTTGCGAAGCGGAAGCCTCCGGCTTCCGCTCGGCGCCGCGGCTGTCGCCCTGCGCTAGGCGCAGACCCTTGCGAAGCGGAAGCCTCCGGCTTCCGTTCGGCGCCGCGGCCGTCGCTCTGCGCTAAAGGCGCTCAAACGCCAAAGGCTCAGGCTTTTGCGCCGTCTCGCGGCCGTCCAGCAGCCGTTCGCGACGCCTGGGCCCTCAATCGCCGCAGGTCGAGCGGGGCGTTCCTGCCGCGGAGGACGCCATGACAATAATCGCCCATGAGCCCGCGGGTTTCGAGGGGCGGCTCGTCACGATAGAGGTGGATATCAGGCGCGGCATTCCCAGTGTCGATCTCGTGGGCTTGGCCGCCGCCGCGGTGCGCGAGGCGCGCGATCGGGTCAGGGCGGCCGTGCGCAACTCCGGCTTCCAATTCCCCCTGGACCGCGTGCTCATCAATCTCGCTCCCTCGGATTTTCCCAAGGAAGGCTCCGCGTACGATTTACCTATGGCCCTGGCCGTGCTCGGCGCCGCCGGCTCGGTCCCCGATCCCGGCCTGCCGGTCCTCGCTCTCGGGGAACTCCGTCTGGACGGCTCGGTGCGCCCGGTGCGGGGGGTCCTGCCGGCGGTGGCTGCGGGGCTAGGCGCCGGCATAGGCGGATTCATAGTGCCCGAAGACAATCTCGCGGAGGCTCGGGCCCTCGGGCGGGGCAGTATCCATCCCATCGGCAGACTGGCCGAGGCGATCGACATCCTGTCGCGCCTTCGCGAGGGCAGGGCTCCTCTCATCCCCGGCGGCTTCGAAGCGAGGGCGCATGGCCGAGGGCCGCGGACCGCGGCGGACTTGGCTGAACTTCGCGGCCAATCCCTGCTTCGCCGAGCCCTGGAAATCGCCGCGGCCGGCGGCCACAACCTCTTTCTCTTCGGCCCTCCGGGCTCGGGCAAGACCATGGCTGCGCGAAGGTTCGCGGGGCTTCTTCCCGATCTCGGCGAGGATGAAGCGGTCGAAGTGGCCACCGTCTACTCGTTGGGCGGCCTTCTCGACGCGGCGGACGGCCTGGACCGCCGGCCCCCGTTTCGCGCTCCGCATCATTCAGCCTCGACCGAAGGGATCATCGGAGGCGGGCATTCCCTTCGCCCCGGCGAAATCAGCCTGGCCCACCGCGGAGTCCTTTTCCTCGACGAGGCGGCCGAGTTTCGCAGCGATGTTCTCCAATCCCTGCGCGAGCCGCTGGAGGAAGGGCGGGTTTCCATAGTCCGCGCCAGGTGGGCGACGAGCTATCCGGCCGACTTTCAGCTCATTCTCGCCGCGAATCCCTGTCCCTGCGGCAACCTCGGCCGGAAGAACGCGGCCTGCCTCTGCTCGAGCGCCGATCTGGCCCGATATCGGCGCCGCCTTGGCGGGCCGCTCCTGGACCGCATCGATATCCGAGTTCCCGTGGAGCCGACCTCGCCGGCTCAGCTCATCGGTCCGCCGGGCGAATCCACCGCTGTCGTCCGGGCGCGGGTCGAAGCGGCCATCGCGGTGCAAGCGGCCAGGTATCGCGATCTCGGCGTCTCGCGAAATGCCCGGCTTCGGCCCGAACTGGTCGAGCGGTTCTGCGCCTTGCCCCGTGCTGCCGTCCTGGCCTTCGAGCGCGCCGTCGAGACGCTCGGGCTCTCGTCCAGGGCCTGTCATTCGATTCTCAAGACGGCGCGCACCATCGCAGACCTCGAAGGCGGCGCTTCGATATCCGATGCCCACCTTCTGGAGGCCGTCCAGCATCGCCGGTTCGGAGACGGGGAGAGTCCGTGGCCCGGAATCTGAACCGCCCGGGGCGATTCCGAAGGTCGGCCACCGCCAATCCGCGTACCCTTGAAAGCCCCCTCCTTTTTCGTAAGGTATTTTGTCCGGGACCGGAAGCGTGCATGAAAAATGGAAATGATCTTTGGAAGCTCTTGACAGTTTTCCCCGAAGGCGCTACTTTCATCGAGCGCTCTGGGTGCTGGGTCGAGAGAACGAAGCGGCCAGCCCGGTAAATCTGTACAACGGAGTGGGACTCGGGCGGCGCC
>JAJXZP010000076.1 GCA_021779995.1 bacterium
GCGACGACGGTGGCGCCCAAGGCCTCGGCCTCGGCGGTGAAGCCTTGCACGAGAGAGGAGCCGAAGTCGTTCTTGATCGCCACGATGGCGATCTTCGTCGCGCCGAGCTTCTTGACGAGGGCCACGGCCGCGGCCTTGCCCTCGACTATGCCGTTGAAGTCCTGCTGGAAGATGTACTTCCCGGTGGCGGGGATGCCGGGGTTGACGGCGTACGCGGCGAGCATGGGCACGTGCGCGCGCTCGAAGATGGGCGCCGCGGCCAGGGTCTGGTCCGAGTAGGAGCCCGACACCACCGCGTCCACCTTGTCCTGGGTCACGAGCCGCGTCGCGATGCTGACCGCCTGCTTGGCGTCGCTCGCGTCGTCGTAGTTGACGAGCTGGACCTGCCGGCCGTCGATGCCGCCGGCCTTGTTGATATCGTCCACGGCGAGCTTGGCCGAGTCGTAGGCGCTTTGGCCGTCGGCCGCCGCGAAGCCCGACTCGGGCGCGAAGAAACCGATCTTGATGGGGCCTGTGCCTCCGGCCGACGTGAGAGCGAAGACGGCGACGAGCGCCAGCGGAAGGATCACTGCCATCGTAGCCGGAAAACCGCGCGGATGCTTCATCCTCTACCTCCTCCTCGAATTCTCTTGCCTCGGCGAAGGACACGATCTCGAGCCCTCCCCCGCGTGCGGGCAAGGGAGTCGGCGTCGTGCGAACCCCCGTCGTCTTTTTCGGATGAACAGCACGCTAGCACCGCCATCCGTGGCGGTCAAGGGAAAACAGGGAATGTGTCGAAGGTTTGGGCGGCTCTCGCACAACGCCTACGCGATGCGCGAGCCGCTTTTGATAAACTTTTTTTGGCCCAGGGCGGAGTCGAACCGTCGACCTGCTGCTTAGGAGGCAGCCGCTCTATCCAGCTGAGCTACTGGGTCATAAAAAAAAGCGCCGCGCGGGCGGACTGCCATTTATCACAATGGGTCGGCAGCCCGGGGTGCGGCAGGGACCGCATCGAGCGGTCTGGTCGCTGAGCGACCACGTTTTACTATACCGAGGCCGCCCGCCTGCTGTCAACCTATCGTTCGGATTTATCCGAACGATTCGAGCAGGGCCTCGAGCCGCTTCGGATCGGCGTCGATGGTCGCATCCAGCCGGGCGTCCGCCAAGGCGCCGGCGAGGCCCGCGGGCCTTTCCGTCGGAGCGCCGGCCGCGGCCTTCCAGAGCGCGCCGCCGGGGGCGGAAGGGCGCTCCCAGTAGGGGTGGCCATGCCGGGAGACGACGATGTGCGTATGCCCGAGCAGTTCGGGCACGAGATGGCGTCTCGCCGCGGCGAGGGCGAGCGAGGAGGAGCGGTCGAGCCAGGGGCCGCCGCGGGCCGCAAGCTCGTCCCGCGCGGCGAGGGCCTCGGCTTCGGAGACATCCTGTCCGGAAAGGATGGACCCGAGGAGTCCGGAGCGCTCGGAGCCGAAACGGTCCACGAGTTCGCCGAACTCCGGGTCGGCCTCGGCCAGGGGCCTGTCCGCGTGGGGCAGGAGCAGGCCGGACAGGGGCAGACCGAGCCGCCAGGCCCATAGGCCGGCGGCGAGCCCGAGGCTGGATTCCGCGGGCAGGGCGGCGAAAATCTCGCCCGCGGCGGCGCGCCTCAGGTCGGCGAAGGCGGCGACGTGCAGGATGAGATGGGCAGCGAAATCGACGGGATTGCCGGGGCCGGCCACGACCACGTCGCGCCCGGCGAGCCGGCGGCCGCACAGGGAGCGCAAGAAATCGACCCTCCCCTTTCGGTCCGCGCGCAGGCCGACCAGCAGGACCTTCCCGCCTTCGCGGGCCAGACGCTGGGCCTTGATGCCGCGGATATCCTCCTCACCGCATATAAGGAGGACCTCGAGCGATTCGATGTCCGACGCGGATTCGACGAGGGCGGCTCCCCACGGTCCCGGGAAGGCCGCGATGAGCCGGCGTTCCCCTTTTTTCGGGCGAGCCGAAAGGAGCCCCGCCAGGAGCGCCGCTCCGTAATCGGCCGAGCTGCCCGTCGGGCCTCCGGCCAGGTCCACGACGGGTATCGCCTCTTCCCGGCCCACGATGGCGGGAGCCTCGGAGAAGGCCCGCTCGGCGAGGCGATCGGCCAGGAGCGGATCGATATCCTCGGTGAAGAGCGTGGAGAGGAGGATGGCCGCCGTCTCGGTAAACGAGGACTCGGGCGAATAGACCGCCTGGCGGACATCGCCCTCGCCGGAGAGGGCGAAGACGCCCTCGGGGCCGGGATAGCCCCACATGGCCGCCTCGGACAGACCCCGCGCGAGGCCGGATCCCTTCGTGCCTTTGAATACCATAGATGGAGAAGTCTAGCCGGAGCGGGCCCGCTCGCCAAGCCCGGGACGTCGATTGACGGCGGAGCGCGGCCGAAGCTATGGTATGCCTCATGAAAATCTGGATGAAGTACCTTCTCGGCGCCGTCTTCGGTGTCGTCGTGGCGCTGGTACTCCCCGTCGAAGACGCGGGGCTTCGCGGCACCCTTTCCTTCCTGTTCGACCTTTCGATCAGGATAGGCCGCTACGCCCTCGTGCCGCTCGTGCTGTTCACCGTGCCCGTGGCCGTCTTCGAGCTCAACGAGGACAAGGAATTCTGGCGCTCGCTGGGCCGCAGCGTCCTCACCTTCCTGGCCGCCGTCGTGGTTCTCACCATCGTAGGCGTCGTGGTCGCGTCCATCGCCAATCCCGCGCGGATTCCCCTGCTCGCCGATACGAGCGCTCCCTCCTCCGCGCCGGGGATCAAAGACCTTCTATTCGCCATATTTCCCGAGACCCCCTTCGCGGCCCTCGTCTCCGGCCAGTTCCTCCTGCCGGTCTTCCTTTTGGCCGTGCTCGTCGGCTTGGCCTTCTCCCACGACCGCCCCGCCACCAAGCCGGTGCTCCTCATCTTCGATGCCATGTCCCGCATTTTTTATCAGATCAACACCTTCTTCGCGGAGTTCCTCGGCATTCTCATCATAGCCGCGACCGCGCACAGCGTGCTCGAGCTGCGCGCGACGGTCAGGCCGGAGGTGTACCGGCCCCTGCTGCTGTCGGTGCTGATCGAGGTGCTCATCGCGGCCTTCGTGCTCATGCCGCTCGCGCTGCGCTTCTTCGGCGGGAAGAAGAACCCCTACCGGACCCTGTACGCCCTCCTCGCCCCGGCCCTGGCGGCCCTGGTCTCGGGGGATGTCTACTTCAGCCTGGGCACGCTCACCAAGCACGCCAAGGAGAGCCTCGGCATCAGGCGGCGGAACAACGCCATCGATCTTCCCCTCGCCATGATCCTCGGACGGGCGGGAACGGCCATGGTGACCTCCACCGCCTTCATCGTGGTGCTTTCCTCGTACTCCAGGCTCGGCATCTGGGCCGGCAGCTTCCTGTGGATCCTGGCGGCCGCGCCGCTGCTCGCCCTCATCCTCGGCGCGGCGCCGGGCAGGGGCGCGATGATCGCCCTCATGTCGCTGTGCACCCTCTACGGCAAGGGCTTCGAGAACGGCTACCTCATAGCCGCGCCCGTCGCCCTCCCCCTCATCGCCGCCGGAGCCTTCCTGGACGCGCTCTGGGCGGGCTGCGCCTCCCTCCTGCTCGCGAGGAAGTCGGGCCACACGCAGGAGAAGGAAGCGCGTTTTTTCATCTAACCGACGAATCCTCGCCTCGCTCCGTCTTCTGCGCTTGACGACGGGAACCTCGGATCGTACAATCGGCTGTATGGATCTCAAGAGCGTATTGGGCCCCGAGATGGTGGCCCTCCACCTTAAGGGGCGGAGCAAAGAGGAACTCATAGACGAGCTGATTCAGGTAGCCGCCCGCTCAGGGAAGCTCGCCGATGCGGCCGCCGCGCGCAAGGCCGTGCTCGACCGCGAGCGCAGGATGAGCACCGGCATGAAGAACGGCATCGCCATCCCCCACGGCAAGACCGAGGCGGTCAAGGACCTGGTGGCGTGCATCGGCGTCTCGGACGAGCCGGTGGATTTCGACGCCCTCGACCGCGAGCCCTGCCGCATCTTCATCATGACCCTCTCGCCGGCGGACAAGACCGGTCCTCACCTGCAGTTTCTGGCCGAGGTGAGCCTCCTTTTCCGCAGCGACGAGAAGCGCCTGGCCATACTCCAGGCCAAAAGCCCCGAGGACGTGATCAAGGTGCTCACCCAATAGGGGGACGGCGCCGCGACGAGCGGCGTTTCGCGCCTCATGTCTCCAAAGACGGGAAGGGCCGCCCTTGAGCCACATTCGTGGCTTAGGGCGGCCCTTCCCGTACCGTAGTCGGTCCGGGAAAACCGTCAGTCGATGATGGCGAGGATATCGGACATCTTGACGATCAAGTGCTCGACGCCGTCGATCTTGATCTGGGTGCCGGCGTACTTGTCGTACATGACCTTATCGCCTTCCTTCACTTTGATCACGTCGGTATCGGTTCCGATCGCTGCGACGACGCCGGTCTGGGTCTTTTCCTGGGCGGTTTGCGGAATGATGATGCCGCCGGCGGTCTTGCTTTCGCTCTCCTGCACCTTGATGAGGACGCGATCAATGAGGGGTCTGACTTTCATACGGTATTCCTCCTGTGAATACGGGTGGTAGTGGATATGGTAGTAGGAATATACGAAGATAGTCCCCGCGGGGTCAAGGCTGAAGGCCGGCGAACTTGCGCGGGGATTCGGCGCCGGTAGCCGGCGCGTCGTGTATTGAGTACATTTGACGAGGCGGGTTTCCCGACCCGCGAACGGAGAGCACATGCCTGCCAAGAAGAGCGGTTGGAACCGGAAGAAGCCCGCGCCGCGGGGCACGAGGGGGAATAAGACCCCCATGGTGCCGCCGGGTCTCGGCGGATTCCAATTCCGCTTCTCCCTCGGCTACATCCTCATCATGGTCCTCGCCGTGGTGCTCTTCAATTATTTCATCGGACAGTCCAACGACAATGTCATTCCCTACAGTCAATTCAAGTCCAAGATCGAGAGCGGGCAGATCAAGCGCGTCGAGATGACCCAGAACTACTACATCGGCTATCTGGAGGCCAAGGAGCCCGCGCCCACGGGCATCGTGAATCCCCTGGGGCGCGCGCCCACGGATTTCAAGACGGTCCCGGTCAACGATCCGACCTTCACCGCCCTGCTCGACGAGAAGGGCGTGGTGTACGAGGCCGCCCAGAGAGCGGGCAGCAACGCCTTCATCTCCTTCCTGCTCAATTGGATACTTCCCATCGCCTTCATGTACTTCATCTGGCGCGTGTTGTTCCGGAGGATGGGCAACACCAACAACAACGTGCTGGCCTTCGGGCAGAACAAGGCCATGATCGTGGCCGAGGGGGATGTGGCGACCCGCTTCCGCGACGTAGCCGGGGTCGACGAGGCCAAGGAGGAGCTCGTCGAGGTGGTCGACTTCCTCAAAAACCCCCGAAAGTACACGGAGATCGGCGGCAAGATACCCAAGGGCGTGCTGCTCGTCGGCCCGCCGGGCACGGGCAAGACCCTCCTCGCGCGGGCGGTCGCGGGCGAGGCGGGGGTCCCCTTCTTCCGGATGAGCGGGGCCGAGTTCGTCGAGATGTTCGTCGGCGTCGGGGCCGCCCGCGCCCGCGACCTCTTCAAGCAGGCCCGCGAGAAGGCGCCCTGCATCGTGTTCATCGACGAACTCGACGCCATCGGCAAGTCGCGGCTCCAGGGCCCCATGGGCGGCAACGACGAGCGCGAGCAGACCCTCAACCAGCTGCTCGTCGAGATGGACGGCTTCGACGCCACGAGCGGACTCATCATCCTCGCCGCCACGAACCGTCCCGACGTCCTCGACCCGGCCTTGCTGCGGCCCGGACGCTTCGACCGCCAGGTGCTCGTCGACCGGCCCGACCTCATCGGCCGCGAGGCCATCCTGCGCATCCACTCGACCGCGGTCAAGCTGGACGAGGGCGTCGACCTCTCCAAGGTCGCCCGGAGCACGCCGGGCTTCGTCGGGGCCGACCTGGCCAACCTCGTCAACGAGGCGGCGCTCCTGGCCGTACGCGCCGGGAGGAAGAAGGTCGTCCACGCCGACTTCGACGCCGCGGTCGAGAAGATCGTGGCCGGGCTCGAGAAAAAGAGCAGGGTCATGAATCAGGTCGAGCGCCGCACGATAGCCGTTCACGAAACCGGCCACGCCCTGACCGCGGCCTTCACCCCGGGGGCCGATCCGGTGCGCAAGATTTCCATCGTCCCGCGCGGGCTCGGAGCCCTGGGCTACACCCTCCAAATGCCCGTCGAGGACCGCTATGTCGTATCCCAGGACGAGCTCTTGGGACAAATCGACGTCCTCTTAGGCGGGCGGGCGGCCGAGCAGCTGGCTTTCGGACGGATTTCCACCGGAGCTGCCAACGACCTGACGCGCGCCACCGACATCGCGCGGCGCATGATCACCGACTACGGCATGTCCGAACGCTTCCGCAACGTCGCCCTGACGCGCCGCGGCGGGGCCTACCTGGGCCCGCAATCCGAGCCCTTCATGGCCAGGGAGTACAGCGAGGACACCCAGAAATACGTCGACGACGAAATAGCCCGCATCGTGGCCGAGCGCTACGACGGGGTCGTGAGCCTCTTGAAGGCTCACCGCCCGCTCCTGGACGGCGTCGCCGAGCGGCTTCTCGAAAAGGAAGTGATCGAGGAGGCGGAGTTTTCCTCGATGGTGAAGCCTACGACAGGAGCGGAAGCCGGCGGCGCTTCCGTGGCAGCCGGCGGCGCTTCCACAGCGGCCGGCGGCGCTTCCGCGGCGGCCGGCGGCGCAAAAGCAGCCCAAGCCGGCTCTGCGGCGCCGGGGATCGGAGCCGCGGCGGCGAAAACCGGAGCCGCGGCGGCGAAGCTGACGGAACCGGAAGGCGCCCCGGCGACGAAGGATGCCAACGCGGCGGCGAAAACCGGAGCCGTGGCGGCGAAGCTGACGGAACCGGAAGGCGCCCCGGCGGCGCAGGGGAGCGGGTCGCATCCGAGTTGATCGGCCGCCAAGGAGGTTTACGATGGCCACGACGTTGTACGACTTCAGCGCGCAAACGATAGATGGGAATGCGCTGTCCTTGGAGGAATACCGAGGCAAGCTCGTGCTCGTCGTCAATACGGCGAGCAACTGCGGGTTCACGCCGCAGTATGAAGGGCTGCAAAAGCTTTTCGAGACCTTCCGCGACCGAGGCTTCACGGTGCTGGGCTTTCCCTGCAATCAGTTCGCCGGACAGGAGCCGGGCTCGGAATCGGAGATAGCCTCGTTCTGTTCGCTGAACTACGGCGTCACCTTTCCGCTCTTTTCCAAGGTCGAGGTCAACGGAGCGGGTACGCATCCCCTCTTCGCCTTCCTCAAGACGTCCCTGCCCGGCATCCTGGGTTCGCGGGACATCAAATGGAACTTCACGAAATTCCTCGTGGGAAGAGACGGAGTACCGATCAGGCGTTATTCGTCCCGGACTCCGCCCGAACGCCTCGCCTCGGTCATAGAGGCTTCAATCGGCAGTTTGTCCTGAGGGACACGGTGTAAAGCCTCCATTCACGATTTATTATATATTATTTATTCGATAAATAAAGTTTTAATTGTACACTAATTCATATTGACAACTCTTCGCTAAACTGGTTACAAAGTTTCTGGTCAAACCCATGACACTACCAATCATTCTAACGGCAACGCCGTGCGTTTTCGGGCTCATAGCCCTGGTCATCAGGGACTACCGTCTTCGGAGGGCGGTAGTCACCATCGCGGCCCTCATCCAAGCGGCCTTGGCGGTTCTCCTGACCATCCAGGTCTGGCCATCGCTGCCGTTGCGGATCACGATGCAGATCCCCCACCTCGATCAGTTCCTCCTGGGGGGAGAGCTCGTGCTGGCCGCCTACTTCGCCATTCGCGCCGTACGGACGAAGCGCCTCCTGACGCTGCTCCTCGCCATCGCCCAGGTCGTGGTCGCCCTCGTCGGCCCCACCTGGACCTCGGGGATCGAGGCGCAGACGACCATCGTCATCGATCAGTTGACGATCCTCATGGTCCTCGTCATCGGCATCGTGGGCGGCCTCATCGTCATCTACGCGACCGGCTACATGCACACCTTCCAGGAGGAGCATCCGGAGGTGCGGGACCGGCGGCGCACCTTCAGCTTCGTCTTCCTCGTCTTCCTGGGCGGCATGTACGGACTCGTGCTGGCGAACGACCTCAGGATCATGCTCTTCTTCTGGGAGATCACGACCTGGGCCTCCTTCGTGCTGATCGGCTACAACGAGGACAAGGTCTCGCAGAAGAACGCCTTCCTGGCCCTGAACCTGAACATCCTGGGAGGCCTCGCCTTCGCGATCGGCATCATCGTGCTGGCGGCCACAGCCGGGACGGTGGACATGGA
Organism: bacterium; assembly: GCA_021779995.1. Taxonomy (GTDB): domain Bacteria; phylum Spirochaetota; class Spirochaetia; order Treponematales; family Rectinemataceae; genus JAJXZP01. Next base: position 8,320 of record JAJXZP010000076.1, read on the forward strand.
CAAGCTCGGCACCGTCGGCGCGGCCGTCGCGGCGATCCCTGTGGCCTGCATGGCTCTGGCCGGCCTCGTAAAGGCGGCGCAGCTGCCCTTCACGCCCTGGCTTCTCGGCGCGATGGTGGCGCCCACGCCGGTTTCGGCCCTCCTCCACTCGAGCACGATGGTCAAGGCGGGAGTCTTCCTCCTCATCAGGCTGGCCCCGGTCCTGGTCGGCACGCCGACGGGACTCGTCGTCGCGCTCATCGGCATCCTGACCTTCATCGTCGGCGCCTTCATCGCGGTTTCGCGGCGGAACGCCAAGCGCATCCTGGCTCTGTCCACGGTCTCCAACCTCGGCTTGATCGTGGTCTGCGCCGGCATCGGGACACCCCAGCTCATCTGGGCCGCCTTCTTCCTCATCCTCTTCCACGCCGTCGCGAAGGCCCTGCTCTTCATGGCGGTCGGTTCCTCCAGCTTCGGGACGGGGAGCCTCGACATAGAGGATATGGGCGGACTCATCGTGAAGCAGCCGAGGATCGCCTTGCTCCTCGTGATCGGCATCGCGGTCATGTTCGTCGCTCCCTTCGGCATGCTCATCTCGAAGTGGACGGCCATGGAGGCCTTCATCAACATGACCTCCTGGATCAGCCCGGTGATGGTCGTCCTCCTGGCCTTCGGCAGCGCCACGACGGTCCTCTTCTGGACCAAGTGGCTCGGCCTCCTCATCCGGCTGTCGGACCCCGCGGCTCCCCGCGGCCTCCTCGAGGACAAGTACTCGGGGGCCGAGTTCCTTTCGCAGAGCTCGCTCGCGATCCTGGCGATCCTCGCCTGCGTCACGTTCCCCTTCATCTCGCACTACGTGGTGTCGCCCTTCCTCCTCTCCGCCTACGGACAGGCCTTCACCCTCGATCAGGGCAACGTCGTGGTGACGGTGCTCATGGTCGTCATGACCGTGGTCATCCCCTGGCTCCTCCTCACGATCTCGCGCCGCGGCACCAAGCGGCTTTCCGGCGCCTACATGTCGGGCCGGCCCACGGAGGCGGGTCTCGTGTTCAAGGGCACGGCGGGCGTCAAGAAGGCCGTCGAGCTCCGCTCCTACTACCTCGTCAAGTACTTCGACGAGCCCTGGCTCCTCCGGTGGGGCATCTTCCTCTCCATCATTCTCACCATCACCATGTTCGGGACGGTCCTCATATGAAAGGCTACGAACTGTATCTCGCGATCGCCTATCTCGTTCTCGGGCCCTTCGTAGGCGGTCTGATCGACGGCGTCTCCCGCAAGGTCACGGCCAGGCTCCAGGGGCGCGTGGGACCGCCCATCATCCAGCCTTTCTACGACCTCAGAAAGCTCTTCTCGCGCAAGCTGGATCCGGTGAACAGCCTCCAGATGCCCTTGGTCGTGAGCCACTTCATCTTCGCGGTGGCGACGGGCTTCCTCATCTTCGAAGGCTCGGACATCCTCCTCATCATCTTCGTCCTGACGCTCGCGGCCATCTTCCTCGTGCTGGCGGCGTACTCGACGGGCTCGCCGTTCAGCGCCATCGGCGCCGACCGCGAGCTCATCATGATGACCGCCTACGAGCCGATGGTGATCCTCACGCTTGTCGGGTTCTTCAAGGTGGCGGGGTCCTTCCACTTCGGCGACATCGCCGCGGTCGGCAAGCCCACCATCCTCCTGTTGCCCGGCATCTTCCTCGGCCTCGTGTTCGTGCTCATCATGAAGCTGCGCAAGTCGCCCTTCGACATCTCGACCTCGCACCATGCGCACCAGGAGCTCGTGAAGGGCTTGACCGCCGACCTCGGCGGCCCCGCCCTCGGCCTCGTCGAGCTCGCGGACTGGTACGAGAGCGTCTACCTCTACGGCCTCGTGTTCCTCTTCTTCAGCTGGAACCCGATCGCCGCCGTCCTCGGTCCGCTGGCCACCTACTTCATCATCATCCTGATCGACAATGTCACGGCCCGCGTGAAGTGGGAGCTCGCCCTCACCTCCGCCTGGATCGTCGCCATCGTCGCGGGGGTGGGCAACCTCATCCCCTTCTATCTCATCGCGAGGGTAGTCCATTGAGCGCCATCGAAAAGTCTCCCTGGCTCATCCACTACGACGCCTCGTCCTGCAACGGCTGCGACATCGAGGTGCTCGCCTGCCTGACGCCCATGTACGACGCCGAGCGCTTCGGCTGCATCGTGACGGGCGACCCCAAGCAGGCCGACATCTTCCTCATCACGGGGAGCGTCAACAACCTCAACATTCCGGTGGTCAAGAACATCTACGAGCAGATGCCCGAGCCCAAGGCGGTCGTCGCCATCGGCGCCTGCGCCTATTCCGGCGGCGTCTTCGCCGAGTGCTACAACGTCCAAGGCGGCGTGGCCAAGGTGATCCCCGTGGACGTCTACGTCCCCGGCTGCGCGGCCAAGCCCGAGTCCATCCTCGACGGGGTCGTGCGCGCCGCGCAGATCCTCGCCGAGAAGAAGAAGGCCATGAGAAAGGCGCGGCGCGCGGCGCGGCACGCCGAGAGCCCCGCCCAGGAGGCCGCAAAATGATCGAACGCGAAGTCCTGACCGTCGAGGAGATCGAGGTCGGCGGGTTGATTCCGACCGTCGACGCCCTCCGCGCCGCCGGCTGGCGGATCATCCAGGTCCTCGGCATCTCCGGCACCGACCACATCGAGCTCAATTACTCCTTCGGGCTCGGCATGCGGCACAGGATACTCAGGCTCAGGGTGGCTCCGGAAGTCGAAGTTCCGTCCATCACTCCCGTCTTCCTGGGCGCGTATCTCTACGAGAACGAGATCCGCGATCTCTTCGGAGTCAAGATCGAACGCATCGCGGTCGACTGGCTCGGCAAGGTCTACGATCCCGTCGAGGGCGGGGCCTTCAGCAAAATCACCGTCACCGCGACCAGCAGCGAAGGAGGCCCCCGTTGAGCAGCCACGATAAGGCCGCGCCCGGACCCACCGTCATCCCCTTCGGGCCTCAGCACCCCGTCCTGCCCGAGCCGCTCCACTTCGACCTCACCCTCGAGGACGAGAAAGTCGTCGGCGCGATCCCCCAGATCGGCTATATCCACCGCGGCCTGGAGATGCTGGTCGAAAAGCGCGACTACCTCGACTATGTGCACGTGGCCGAGCGCATCTGCGGCATCTGCTCCTTCATGCACGGCATGGGCTATTGCGAGGCGGTGGAGACCATCCTCGGCGTCCAGGTGCCCGACCGCGCCCGCTGGCTCCGGACCTTCTGGTCGGAGCTCGAGCGCGTGCACAGCCACCTGCTCTGGCTCGGCCTGGCGGCCGACGCCTTCGGCTTCGAGAACCTCTTCCACGCCTCCTGGCGGGCGAGGGAGACGGTCATCGACGTCGCGGAGGAGACCTCGGGCGGCCGCGTCATCTTCGGCTCGGCGCTCGTCGGCGGCGTCAGCCGCGATCCCGACGACGAGACCCTGCGCCGCTGCATGAAGGCCATCGAGCCCGTGCGGGCCGAGATCCTCAGGCTGGCGCAGGTCTGGATCGGCGAGCCCACCGTCCGTCACCGGCTCTCCGGCGTCGGCCACGTCTCCAAGGAAGCGGCCTACGCCCTCGGCGCCGTCGGCCCCATGCTCCGCGCCTCCGGCGTGGACTACGACGCGCGCGAGCGCGGCTACGAGGCCTACGGCGAGATCGAGTTCAAGGCGGTCGTCGAGACCGCGGGCGACTGCATGGCCCGCGTCCTCGTGCGCCTGGGCGAGATCGAGCAGTCCTTCCGCATCCTGGACGAGGTGGTCGCGAAGATGCCCGCCGGTCCCGTCGCCGTTCCCATCAAGGGCATGCCGCCCGTCGGCGAGTCCTGGATCCGGCTCGAGCAGCCGCGCGGCGAGGTGCTCTACTTCGTCCGCTCGAACGGCACGAGGCAGCTCGAGCGCTTCCGCGTACGCACGCCCACCTTCGCCAACATCCCGGCCATGGTCGAAGCCATCAAGGGAGTGTCGCTCGCCGACGTCCCGACGGTGATCCTCACCATCGACCCCTGCATCTCCTGCACCGAGAGGTAAATCGTGGCCTTCATACCCATGGCGCGCACCGCGCTCCGCAACCTGTTCACCAAGCCGGCCACGAGGCGCTATCCCTTCGTGGTGCGCCCGACCTACCCCACGAGCCGGGGCCGGATCCTGAACGACTTTCCAAAGTGCATCCTCTGCTCGATGTGCGCCAAGCACTGTCCCGCCGACGCCATCGTGGTCGACAAGGCCGCAGGGCTCTGGCGGATCGACCGCTTCGCCTGCGTGATCTGCGGCGCCTGCATCCGCGCCTGCCCCGTGAAGTGCCTCTCCATGGGCAACGAGCGGCCCCGGGCCCTCGACTTCGCCGACGTCGCGGGC
>JAJXZP010000273.1 GCA_021779995.1 bacterium
GGGGCTACCTGGCTCTGGGGCTCGACCTCGAATACGCGCTGGGAACGAACCAAGCCGGAGTGGAGGAGTTTTACCTGCACACGGCCCGGCTGCGGATGCCCGTCGAAGCCTGGCTGGAGCTCGGCGGGGGGCACCGCTTCGGCTTGAGTCTCGGCCCGCTCTTCGAGGTGGACACGATGCTCCAGTCGCAGAAATACGCCTCGACTTTCAGCGAGACGAGGATCGAGAGCGGGGCGAGCGTCGCGGTCCTGTATCAGTACGCCCTTTCGGAATCGGTATCCCTGGGCTTCGACAACATCTTCGACTTTGCCTTTTATTCACCGCTTTTGGCGACCTATTCGCCGAGATTTTCCGTCGATCTGCGCCTCGGCGCCGGAGCGAGGGGGCAAGGACATGAATAGGCGAGCTTCGCCATTCCTCACGCTGGCCGCCGCCGCGGCGACCGTCCTCTGCCTGGTCTCCTGCAACGCGGCCCTGCTTTCGGACCTGGCCCGGAGCGTGGACGATCCGACGGTGGTGGCGCCCGGGGTCTCCTCCTTCGTGTACGAGAACCGGATCGATGTGAGCTGGACTGCGGACGCCAACGCCGACCAGTACGTCGTGGAGCGGGCGCAGGATGCCGCGGTCCCGGTCTGGTCGGCGATCTACCAGGGTACGGGGACGAGTTATACGGACACGAATGTCTCGGACCAGGGGCGCTATCTCTACCGCCTGAGCAAGGTCCGGGGGACGAGGACCTTCGGACCCTCCGAGGCCGTGCTGGGCATAGGGAGCGCAACGTGTCGAGATGCATTCGAACCGAACGACGAGGAGGCCGAGGCCACCGCGATCGGCTCCGCCTCCGGATCGACCCTGCTAGCGAGCCTTTGGTACTACAGTTCCGTATATCAGCAGGATGGCGCCGTCTTGACGGTCCAGGATATCGATTGGTATGCGGTGAGCGTGCCGCCGAACCGGACGGCCAACATCGTCGTGACGCAGGTGAGCCCCGCCCTGGCGGGCGGGTCGACGAACACCTGGATGTACTTCTACCAGAAGGGTATGAACCCGCAGCAGATCGTGAACAGCCAGACGATTCCCGTCACGAACTACTCGAACGCGACGGCGACCTTCCTCTTCAAGATCTATCCGGTGCCGACCTCGTTCTCAGCCAACGGCGGCGGCGCCCTGGTGAACTACACCGTCTCGCTCGACAGCATCACGAACTGAAGGGGCGGGAGAAGACATGCTTCACGAAGTTCGACGCTTTGCCGGGGAGTCCGGGCGGCTGAATCAGATCGCGGCGGCCGCGGCGGCGGTGACGATGCTTCTCGTGCTGGCCGGCTGCCCCTCCCCGGTCGGCGGAGGCGCGAACACGAACACGATCACGAGTGGAAGCACCGGCGGCACGGTGGCCGAGGTGACGAGTCTCTTCGTGCCCGATGCTCAGACCGGCAGCTACGATTTCACGACGAACGACAGCGCGTACTGGGGGCAGAACGGCTACACCCTGTGGGCGCTCGAATCGAGCCAGACTCCCTTCGCGCAGCGGGACGTCGTGCTCACCAAGACGAGCGGGAACGCCTACGCGGGCTACGGGATCGTGTTCTGCGAGTACGACTCGGGCGACGCTGCCCACGACGAGACCATGCTCGTCGTGATGATCAACACCCAGGAGCAGTACTCGGTGGGCGTGGCGGTAGGCTCGAGCTACACGGCCTACACGAGCTCGACCTGGATGAGCTCGAACTATCTCGCCAAGGGGCTGGGCACATCTAACGAGGTGAAGGTTACGCGCGACGCCACAAGCGGACTGTTCACCCTGTACCTGAACGGCAATCAGGCCATGACCTTCCACGACGGGAGAACGCCGCCCGAGGCGGGAGGCGGCGACGGCTATCTGGCGGTGATCTCGCCGCAGGACAGCTTCCCGCAGACGGCGGTGACCGTCAATTTCAAAGAGCTCTGAGGATGTGGAGAGCGCCATGACGAAAACGAATCGGTTCATAGCGTCGGTGGTCCTGGTGAGTTTTTATGCCGCGCAGTTTCCGCTCTGGGCCGAATCGGGCCGGAGCGTCCTCCCGACGGCGCCGCTCTCCATGCCGGCGCGCACTGTTCCGGCCAGTCCCGGTGCGGAGGCTGAGCCCGCCCTGTCCGCGTCGCCTTTCCCAGCGGCCTCGCCGCCAGGGTCCGCGGCCGCCGCGCTCGTGCCGGCGCCGATGAGCTCCTTCGTGCCGATCTCGCTCCCCGCGTCGCGGGCGGCCCGGGTCTCGCGCAGGATCGCGAGCGACAAGGGCGGAGTGCTCGAGCTGGGCGGGGTGCGGCTCGAGCTGCCGGCCGGGGCCGTGAAGGCGGACACGATCATCAGCATCGAAGGGCTCTCTTCCACCGCGCCGCTTGACGAGGGCATGAGCAACGTGACCACGGGCGCGGCCGGCTACCGCTTCGAGCCGCGCGGGATCCGCTTCGAGAAGCCGGTGCGGATCACCATGAGCTTCGACCGCTCGATCCTGGGCTCCGAGACGGCGCTGTCGAACCTGTACACGTATTTCCACGACGAGGAGAAGGGGCGGTGGGAGCGGCTGACGCGCGAGAGCGTGGACCGGAAGGCGGCGACGATCACGAGCCTCTCGATGCACTTCACGGACATGATCAACGCGACGCTGAAACTGCCGGAGGGGCCGCAGCCGATCCAGTACGACGTGAACTCGATCAAGAACCTCCAGGCGGCGAATCCGGGCGCGGCCCTGCCGATGCCCGAGGGCCCGAAGCCGAGCGCCTTCGGCTCGAACAACTTCACGATCCCCCTGCGGCTGCCGCCCGGTCGCCGGGGCATGAGCCCCGAGCTGGCGCTCCGCTATTCGAGCGACTCCTCCAACAGCTGGCTCGGCAAGGGCTTCGATCTCGAGCTCCCCTCGATCACGATCGACACGCGCTTCGGGCTGCCGAAGTACGACGGGCAGGACCGGTACAGCCTGGGAGGCGAGGAGCTCGTGCCGATCGGGACGGACAAGGACGGCTCGCTCCTCTTCGAGCCCCGGGTGGAGAAGAGCTTTCAGCGGATCAGGTGGTATCGCTCGAGCGGGGCGGGCAACGGCGACGACTACTGGCAGGTGACGGACAAGGACGGGACGGTGCGGGAGTACGGACACAGCGCCGACGGGGCCTATCTGGGACCCGACCGGACGAACCGGAGCGCGACCTTCACCTGGTACCTCTCG
>JAJXZP010000078.1 GCA_021779995.1 bacterium
CGGCTGTCGCCTCCGGCCAATGCGAGCGCGGGCGCCGCGGCGCGGCCGCCGTACGGAGTCAGGAGGGCCGGCCCGCTCCCCGCTCGGACAGCGCCAGCGCCTCGGCCTCCGCGCGGCTCGGCATGGCGCTCTGCGCGCCTTCCCGCGTAGTGGAGAGCGCGCCCACCGCGTTGGCGAAGCGTATCGCCTCGCTCATCGAAGCGCCCTCGCCGAGGGCCAGCGCGAGTCCCGCGTTGAACGAATCGCCCGCCGCCACCGTGTCCACGACCTCGACCGTGAAGCCGGGAATCCTCGCGCAGCCGCCGCTTTCCGCGAGAAAGGCGCCGCGGCCTCCGGCCTTGATGACCGCCGACCGGATCCCGCGCGCGACGAGAGCCGCGCCCGCGCGCGCGATGCCTTCGTCCGTCTCGGTGTCCTCGCCGGTCAGGATGCGCGCCTCGGTCTCGTTCGGCGTGACGATCGACACGAGGGGGTACAGCTCGCCCGGCAGCTCGCGCGCGGGAGCCGGGTCGAGGAGGACGCGGGCTCCCGCGCGGGCCGCGATGCGAGCCGCCGCGATCACCGATTCGATGGGGATCTCGAGCTGCAGGAGCAGGATGTCGCAGCCTTCGATGATGTCCCGCTTGGATTCGACATAGTCCGGCGTCACGCGGTCGTTGGCCCCGGCGACCACGACGATGTGGTTTTCGCCGGCGGCGGTGACCTCGATGCTGGCGGTCCCCGTCGACACGCCGGGCACCCTGGCCAGGCCGCGCAGGCCGATGCCGAGGCCGGAGAGCACCTCCTCGTAGCGATGGCCGAGGACCTCGTCGCCGACGGCCCCTATCATCTCGACCTTCGCCCCCAGTTTGGCCAGGGCCACCGCCTGGTTCGCCCCCTTGCCTCCGGGGAAGATCGTGAACGAAGTGCCGCGCATCGTCTCGCCGGGGCGGAGGAAACGCTCCATCCTGGTGACCATGTCCATGTTGAGGCTGCCTACGATACAGAACCTGTTCATACCCGGTCGTTTCCTTTCGTCGTCAAGGTTGCGTCTTCGCCCGAACGATGCTACTCTCGACATTCCCGACCGATCCTTCGGGCGAGGGAAGGCAGCGTGGTCAGCACGTACGTTTTTTCGGCTTTCGCCAGGCGCCTGCGATCCGCTGCGGACGCCCTGACCTTCAACGAGACTATCAGGTCCACCACGGCCGCGATAAACCGGCTGTCCGCGAAAAAACTGGATCAGCGGCATTTCTTCTTCGACGGGCACGTCAGCGGCATCAAGAACCTCGTCTACAATAAAGCCATCGACATGGCCCTGCTCTATCGGGCGATCTGCTCCCAGAACCGCTCGATCCGGCTCGTGGCGCTCGCGCGCCTGCGCGACGAGGCTCTCAACTATCAGGGCCTGGAAATGCCCTACAACACCCGACGTATCTTGATAGCGCTCATCAAGGAGACCGTCAAGTCCGGCGGCGAGCTCCTGCGCCAGCACCGATACATGGCCGCCTTCCGGCACGCGCTCTCGGGCCGCGCCTACGTCGTGAGGACCATGCTCGACGAGCTGGGCCTGGCCGAGGTTCCGGAGTCCGGCCGGAGCGCCTCCGCCGTCCGCGCGGCGGGCTGGGACGACCACGTCTACGACAATGCCGGACCGGGCCGCAAGACCCCGGCCCAGCTCGTGCTCGACGCCTACATCAAGGGGCTGTCCCGGCTCACCATCGTCTACGAGGACTTCCTCGAGCCGGAAGCCCTGACCGAGGCTCTGGAGGCGGGGCGCATCATGGGAATCGGCGTGACGCTGGGCCTCGAATGCCTCGTCCAGACGAAGCAGAAGCGCAGGCTCTACCACGTCCTCCTGCTCGAAGGATGCGCCGGACCGGAAGAGCTGAAGTCCCTCCTCGGCTCTCCGGCCTTCGTCCGGCTCCGCAGGCTCGTCGAATCCAACTACGACGAGTACGACCGCGTCTACGCCGAGCTCGTCCACGAGTTCAACCGCCGCTCCCTGCCGGCCATCAACTACGGTTTCCACACCACCGCGGGAGAGCTCAAGAGCCTCTCGGTCGAGAGCCTCCGGGCCCAGGCCAAGGGGCGGCGCATCTTCCACGCCCATCTCGGGCAGCTTTTGCAAAGGAGGCTCGAGAAGCTGGCCGATCAGCGCGTCGCGATCGACCCCGCGGCCGAGCGGCTCGACGAGCTCGGCGCCGCCGGGCTGCGCAAGCGCTACTTCGACCCGCTGTACGGCGACATCCTCGCCCGCGGGGAGTTCGTCAAGGCCGAGAAACTCTACGCGGCGGTCCGCGAGGTCGAGAAGGAGCGCGGCGGCCGGGTCGTGCGCGTGGCCTTCACGCGGCCGCTCTCAAACGGGCTCGAGTACTGCCTGCGGCACCTCGCCGCCCACGCCGGGGACATCGACGCCCTGGAGGTGTGGAACAACCGGGTCAGGCAGGAGGGCTACGGCGAGGACGCGCGCTTCCTCGAGAGCCTGCGGCGGGTCCTGAACGAAGGCGACGCCGCGGCGGCGCGGCGCCTCCTGGAGGCGCGCGCGATCGACGGCGTGCCGGACGAGGACCTGGTCGCCGCGGCCGAGCGCTACCGCCGCTCGCCGCTGGAGGCCCGCGTGGGCAGCAATTCCGACGGTTACAACCACCTGGCTCCGGGCATGGGCTTCCTGCCGCGGCGCGCCCTGCGCAACTGGCGCGCCCTGCTGCGCAGCAACCGCTCCACGCCGCTGCCGATCGCCCTGCCCATTCCCGGCGCCCGCTTCCGCCCGAAGGAAAGCCCCATCCTGCCGCTCGGGAAGAACCGGGCGGCCCCCTCCCGCGGGCGGCTGGGCGAGGCTCCCCGCGCCGTGGTCTTCGTCTGGCGCGATCTCAACTCGTCCATACGCAACGCCCTGCGCATGGCGATAGGCGCCGCGCTCGCCCTGCTGGCCGGGTGGGCCCTCTCGGCGCTCACCGGCTTTCCGCCCGCGTTCGGCTTGTTCTCGGTCTTCTGGTTCTTCGCGATCACCTATGTGCGCAACTTCATCGTGGACCAGACCGCCAATCACGGACTTCATCCCACGCGCTGGCGCTGGGTCTCCTTCGACGCCACCAACGGCGCCAACTCGGTGTTCTTCAGCCTCCTGTCGATCCCGCTCCTGCGGATCGTGGAGCAGGTCTTCGACACTATGGCCTTCGGCAGTCCCGGCGTCTCGGCCAGCGCGGGCGGCATCGGC
>JAJXZP010000243.1 GCA_021779995.1 bacterium
CTTGCCGTTGGAGATGACGAGGAACTCGGTGTGCAGCCAGTAGTCGACCGACTACTTGCCCGTGGCCGCCTCGGACTGGGCTATCTCGTTCGTGTGGTGGATGGGGATGTGGTCTATGCCGCCCGCGTGGATGTCGAACTGCTCGCCCAGGTACTTCATGCTCATCGCGGAGCACTCGATGTGCCAGCCGGGGTAGCCCCGGCCCCAGGGGCTGTCCCAGAGCAGGGCCTGGTTCTCGAACTTGGACTTGGTGAACCAGAGGGCGAAGTCGGCGGGGTGGCGCTTGTTCTCGTCGACCTCGATGCGCGCGCCGGCCTTGAGCTCGTCCAGCTTGAGCATGGCGAGTTCGCCGTAGCTCGGGAACTTGGTCACGTCGAAGTAGAGGTTGCCGCCCGAGGAGTAGGTGAAGCCGCGCTCCTCGATGCGCCGAATGAGGGCTATCATGTCGTCGATGTGCTCGGTGGCCTTGCAGACGACCTCCGGCCTCAGGATGTTCAGGCGCTCGCAGTCGCGGAAGAAAGCCTCGGTGTAGAAGCGCGCCACCTCGAGGACTGACTGGCCCCGCTCCTGGGCGCTGCGGACCATCTTATCCTCGCCCGTGTCCACATCGCCGGAAAGGTGGCCCACATCGGTGATGTTCATGACGTGGGTGACCTCGAAGCCGAGGTAGCGCAGGGCCCGCACCAGGGTGTCGTGGAAGACGTAGGCCCGCAGGTTGCCGATGTGGGCGTAGTTGTAGACCGTGGGTCCGCAGCCGTAGAAGCCGACCTTGCCGGGCTGGAGGGGCCGGAATTCCTGCACGCTGCGGCCCAGGGTGTTGTAGAAACTGACAGTCGGCATGCGCTTCCTCGAATGTGTTGCGCCTCGCAGCTCGGGGCGGGTAGTATTTGACTATGCCAACACTACGGGACTTCCTCGAAAAAATCAATATCAGGGCGCGGACGAGCTTCGACGAGAGCATGGCCCTCCACTGCAGCTTCGGGATAGGGGGGCCCGCCGACGCCTTGGTGCGCCCCCTCGACCCGGAATCGGCCGCGAGACTCCACGCCGCCGCCCGGGCCGAGGGCCTTCCGCTCTTCGTGCTCGGGGGCGGCGCCAACATTCTCGTCGGCGACCGGGGCATCCGGGGCATCGTCCTCGACATGGGCGAGCTCGACTGGGTGCGCGTCTCGCCCGAGGAAGGAGGAGGCGCGCTGCTCGCCGCCGGGGCCGGGCTCGGCGTGGACGAACTCTGCCTCGAGGCCCTCTGCCGCGGCCTGGGCGGCCTGGAGGACTTCGCCGGCATGCCCGGCACGGTGGGCGGCTCGGCCTTCATGAACGCCCGCTGCTACGAGCGCGAGGTCTCGCAGGTCCTGTCCTGGGTCGAGTCGGCGGGCCCGGACGGCGCTCGCGCGCGACGTCCCCTCGACCCGAACGAGTGGTCGTACAAGCGCTCGCCCTACCAGGGCGGCGGCGCGCGCGCCGGCGATCTCATCCTCGGGGCGGCCTTCGCCCTGGCGCCCGCCGAGCCCGCCGCCCTCGCCGCGACCATGCGCGCGCGCCGCGCCGACCGCGAGCACAAGGGCCACTACCGCCTGCCCTCGGCCGGCTCGGTGTTCAAGAACGACCGCTCCTTCGGCGCGCCCACCGGCAAGCTGCTCGACGCTCTCGGCTTCCGCGGCCGCCGCATCGGCGCCGCCGCGGTCTCGGACTGGCACGCGAACATCTTCGTCAATCTCGGCGGCGCGAGCGCCGCGGACATGCGCGCGCTCATCGAGGCGGCCCGGGACGAGGCCCGCTCCCGGCTCGGCGTCGAGCTGGAGAGCGAAGTGCTGATGGTGGGGGAGTTCTAGTCCTTGATGGCTATGTCGAAGCAGTCCAGGAGCGAGAGGACCTCCGGGACGGAGAAGACCGCCTTCTGGATCTTGTTGTTCCGGGGGTCGATGCCGTAGCCGCGCGCGCGCCTGAACACGGCCTTCCGCAAGTCGGCGTTGTGGAAGAGCGTGTCCTTGAAGGACGACTCCGAGAAATCGCACTCCTCCAGAAAGGCGTTCTGGAAGAAGCAGTCGTCGAAGTCGCAGCCCAGGAATTTCGTCCGCTTCATCGCCGTGTCGGAAAAGTTGCAGGCGATGATCTTGCAGCCCTTGAAGGCGAGGTCGAATCGGCTCTGGTCGCACTGATAGAAATTGAGGCCCAGCAGCTTGCAGCCCTCGAAGGCCGCGTCGACGAAACGGGCCCGGGCGATTTTGGGGTTGCTCAGATTACAGCCGGCGAACAGGCAGTTCTCGAAGCGGCTCCTCTCGAGCGAGGCCTCGGAGAAGTTGCAGTCCACGAACCTGCACTCGTCGAACTCCCTGCCGGACAGATCGCCGCCCGAACAATCCAGGGCCGCGAATTCGTGGCCCTCGTATTCCGTCGCTTCGAAGACGCTCGTGGTGGCCCGACCTTCCCGGCCGCGCGGCTCAGCCCTTTTCGGGGCCGAGCCGCGCGCCGCGCCTATTGATTCTTGATGAGGAGGAACTCCACGCGCCGGTTTTTCCAGCGGTTCTGCGCGTCGGAGAAGGGCACCACCGGGTCGTTGGCGCCGAGGCCGGCCGTGCTGAGTCGCGTCGGATCGACGCCCTGCTGGATGAGCAGCTTCTTGATGAGCTCGGCCCTTCCGAGCGAAAGCGGTATGAGCTCGGTCTGCTGCTCGCGGTCGATGGCCGCCTGCCCGAGACCCTCGATGGCGGACGCGCTGTTCGCGAAGCCCTCGATCTGGATCTTGTAGCTCGCGAACTTGTTGAGGATCTGCGCGATGCGCGCGATCACGCGGTTGTTGCGGTCGACCGTGGCCTGGTCGAGGCCGACGAAGTCGGCGTAGTTGGCGCGGAACACGATGGAGGGTACGTTGATCTTGTACTGGTCGCCCTCGCGGATGACGAGGACGTCGATCGTGATTGCGCCCTTGACCGTGGCCGTGTTGCCCAGGATGTCGCGGACCGTGAACACGAAGGGATAATCGGTCGCCGATTGCACGAGCTCGCCGTTGTCGGACCTTCCGTCCCAGGTGATCGTGGCCGCCGGCATGCCTTGGCCGCCCCAGGTCTTGAACACGCGCTCTCCCGGTCCCGGCGGGGTCGCCAGGTCGGCGGGGGTTTCGGCGAGCGCCGGGGCGGGTGCCGCCTGGCCGGCGGCTCCGCCGCCCTGCGTGGTCGCGCCCTGCGTGG
>JAJXZP010000329.1 GCA_021779995.1 bacterium
ACGCGGAACTCGCCGACCAGCGGGTTATAGGGAACCATTTCCGCCGCATGGCTCGCGGGCACGTGAACCGCCTCGCGCGAGGCAAGAATGTAGAATTCGTCCGGGTCGAGAATGAGCCCTTCGCCAGGACGCACCCTGAGCGGGTCCCAATAGTCGAGCACGTCATATTGGCCGCGACGATCGACATCGATAAGGCCCGCATGGCGCTTGGCGCGATAGCCGACGAGGCCGGTTTCCTTGTCCGGCTGCAGATTGACCGTGAGGCCGAGCCCGCCGTCGATATCGGCCTCGCCATCGACGAGGCGCGACTCTTCATGCAAGCGCCTCAGCTCCGCATCCGAGAAGTTCGGCGTACCGCGGCGAAAGCGGATCTGCGCCAGCCGCGAGCCCGGACGGACCAGGATCGGAAATGTGCGTGGCGAGATCTCAAGATAGAGATGCCCCTTGTAGCCCGGCGCCACCTGATCGAACTCGGTCCCGAAATCCGTGATGACGCGGGTGAAGACGTCGAGCCGCCCGGTCGAGCTTTTCGGATTGGCGGCTGCGGACGTGCGCTCGGAGAGCGCCAGCGCTTCGACCAGCGGGACAAGATAGACGCAGCCTGTTTCGAGCACAGCCCCGTCCGTCAGGTCGATCTTGTGAAGCGCCAGCTCCTGAACGCGCTCCATCACGCCCTTGTCCGGGCCCGGCAGGAAACTCGCGCGCAGGCGATAGGCTTCCGTCCCGAGGCGCAGGTCGAGGCTCGCGGGCTGGATCTGCTCGGCCTCGATCTCCTTGCAGGCCCAGATTTCGCGCTCACGGATCAGCGTCTGAATGCCATGGGCGGGGAGAATGCCGGTCGCATGCACCTGGCCAGGCCCCGCATGGCGGAGTTCCGTGCCGTCATGGTCGGGAAAAAGATCGTCCGCCGTTCGTGTCATGCCGAAGCCTTGCCTTGCCGCCCGGCCCTCATGGCCGGCCCGCCCGTTATAAGTCGCGGCACGCCGCCCGGAAAGCCCCTGCCCCTCCCCAGGCCGCTTGACCCCGGAAGGCAATGAGACTTAAATGCGCCCGAATTCGTGGTGATTTGAGCCGACCGGCTTGCGGCCACGTTAAACAAACCGCTAAAGAGGTCGGGTTTCGCGAACCCCGATCCCTTGCCGGTCGGGGTTTTTTGCATTCCGCGGTTTGCGAGCCCTCGAGCGGGCAACACAAGGCAGGCACCATCATGACGAAGCCCACGAAATACCGTCCCCGCACCTCCCTCGTTCACGGCGGCACTGTCCGCAGCCAGTTCGGGGAGACCAGCGAGGCAATGTTCCTGACCTCGGGCTACACCTATGAAACGATGGAAGCCGCCGAACGCCGCTTCAAGAACGAAGAGCCGGGCTTCGTCTATAGCCGCTTCTCCAATCCCACGGTCCGCATGTTCGAGGAGCGCATGGCGCTTCTGGAAGGGGCGGAAGACGCCCGCGCCACTGCGAGCGGCATGGCGGCGGTGACGGCGGCGATCATGTGTCAGGTCCGGGCGGGCGATCACATCCTCTCGTCTCAGGCGCTTTTCGGCTCCTGCCGGTTCATCGTCGAGGATCTGGCCCCCCGCTACGGCATCACCTCGACGCTGGTGGACGGCCGCGACCTCGACGCCTGGAAGGCCGCGATCCGCCCCAATACGAAGGTCGTGTTTCTGGAATCGCCCTCGAATCCGACGCTTGAAGTGATCGATATCGCGGCAGTAGCCGAGATTGCCCATTCGGTGGGCGCGAAGCTCGTCGTCGACAACGTCTTCGCGACGCCCATCCTGCAGAAGCCGCTCGAACTCGGCGCCGATGTCGTCGTCTATTCGGCAACCAAGCACATTGACGGTCAGGGCCGCTGCCTCGGCGGCGTGGTCCTCTCGACCAAACAGTGGATCGACGACAATCTGGCGAACTACCTCCGCCAGACGGGCCCCTCGATCAGCCCCTTCAACGCCTGGATCATGCTCAAGAGCCTCGAAACGGTCGACCTCCGCGTGCGTGAACATGCCCGCAACGCCGATGCGGTCGCCCGCTTCCTCGAAGGCCATGCGAAGATCGGCCGCGTCCTTTATCCCGGCCTCAAGAGCCATCCGCAGCACGAACTGGCCATGAAGCAGATGGAAATGGGCGGCAACATCGTCGCCTTCGAGGTGAATGGCGGTAAGGAGGCCGCATTCCGCTTCGCCAATGGGCTCAAGGTAATCAAGATCTCGAACAATCTGGGCGATGCGAAGAGCCTCATTACCCATCCGGCGACGACGACGCATCAGCGGCTCACACAGGAGCAGCGGGCGGATCTTGGCATCGGCGAAGGCATGCTCCGCCTCTCGGTCGGGCTCGAGGACGTGCAGGACCTCATCGAGGATATCGATGCGGCGCTTGGCCGCGACTGATCTGCCGCGCTGCTGCGTACATACGTAATTAACGGCGATTTAGCGGATTCAGGATAATGTCATCTGGCGAGGGTTGCCTTGAGGGCTACCCTCGCGCATCGCGGTTGTGTATGCGTACCCCGATACCCCGAAGTGCCACGGCACTCACGAGGAGGCGCCGCCTCCCCGCCAGGACTGCATGATGTACAGCGCTCAGACACACTCCATCCGTATTCAGGTCAACCCGACCTATCTCGAGGACCAGTCGGAACCCGAGCAGGATTATTTTGTCTGGGCCTATCACATCGTCATCGAGAACTGCGGCGACAGGACGGTGCAACTCCGCTCCCGCTACTGGAAGATCACGGACTCCTCCGGCCATGTGCATGAAGTACGTGGCCCCGGCGTCGTCGGCGAGCAGCCGGTGCTGAAGCCCGGCGAGAGCTTCGAATATACGAGCGGCACGCCCCTCTCGACGCCCTTCGGCATCATGTTCGGCACCTACCAGATGGAAACCGACAAGGGCGAGACCTTCAACGTCGAGATTCCGGCCTTCTCGCTCGATTGCCCCCACATCCCGGCCCTGCCAAACTAACCCCTTGGTAGCTCTGCTCAGGCAGGCACGAGCCCGTGGCGCAACATGACCTCTCGCGCCCTTGCCAGATCGGGTTTGCCGGGGACGTTGATCACCTCGGCAATCTCCTCGAAATAGCCCTGCCCGATGCTTCCCGGCGTCATCACGGCCAAAGCCCGCGCAGTGCCCTCATGCAGGTTCTCGTGATGGTGGACGCTGCCGCGC
>JAJXZP010000074.1 GCA_021779995.1 bacterium
TCGGGCCGTCCCTCACGGGGGACGGCCTTTTTCACGGTACGCGGCGGCAGCCGGCTTGGGCACCAGCCTCAGCACCAGCCTCAGCACCAGCCTCAGCGCCAGTCCTCCAGCATGGAGGCCACGCTGCGCCGCATCTCCTCGCTGTAGGGGGCGGCGAACTTGCGCAGGTAGAGCTCCTGGCCCCGGGTCCGGGCCTCGCCGCCGGGAACGGAGGCGCCGTAGCCCTCTCTCTGGTACATCAGCCCGTAGTCGGCGGGCGAGGCCGGCCGGTAGCGATCCGTGTGCACGACGAGGCCGGCGCCCAGGCGCGGGACCTGCGGCCGCTTCCGCTGCTGCTCGGTGGGGCGGCCGAGGACGAGCATCGTCACGGGGAAGGTGTAGCGGGGCAGATCCAGGAGCTCGCGGTGGGTCTCCCAGTTTTCCATGATGTCGCCGATGTAGCAGGAGCCGAGGCCGAGGGCTTCGGCGGCGCAGACTAGTGTCTGGGCGGCGGCGAGGGCGTCGCAGCAGGCGAGCAGGAGGTCCGCCTCGCGCGGGGCGAGCAGGGGCCGCCCGCTGCGCTCGCAGAGCTCCCCGACGCCCTCGCGCTCGAAGTAGCCGTACAGCCGCGCGTAGTCGGCGAGGAAGACCAGCACCCAGGGAGCCTTCGCTATGAAACCCTGATGGTCGCAGGTCTCGGCCAGGCGGGATTTCAGCGCCGGATCCTCGATCTCGATGACCGAATAGAGCATGAGGGCGCCCGCCGTCGGCGCCCGCAGCATGGCCTGGAGTATCAGCGCCTTCGTCTCGCTCGGCACCGGAGCATCCTCGAAGGCGCGGATGGACCTGCGCTGCAGGAAAACCGTATCGAAATCCACGTTCGTCTCCTTTGCAGGGCCGAGGGCTTTGTTCCGGCCCGTCGCGTCCCGGGCGCCGCACGGGCCCGCGCGCACGAAGAGCCAAGGTTAGCGGCATGGCCGATTTTCCTCAAGGGCAGGGGACCGCGTAGCCAGGGGCCCCGCGCGCGCAAGTTGCCCTTCGCCGCCCGCGCCGCCGCGCCGACCGCCTTCGCTCGCGCCCCGCGCGCGAGTTGCCCGCGTCTCGCTTCGACGCTATACTGGCTTCCATGATGCCGATCTGAGCGCCGCCGCTTCCCCTCCCCCTTCCACACGTTTTCGAATACCCGACGCAGGTCGGACCCATCCCGATCGGAGTTCGACATCCTCTCGTCGATAAAGGGATCGCATGCGGCAGCAACGCAATTACCGACTCATCGTCATCATAGCCTTCCTCCAGGGCTTGGTGTTCTACGCTCCCGTGGCCACCGCGTACCGGCTCCGCTACGGCATCACGGTTTCCGAGCTCTTCCTCATCGAGTCCCTGTCATGGATCCTGATGATCGTCCTCGAAGTGCCCTTCGGCGTCCTGGCCGACCGCTTCGGCCAGAGGCGGGCGCTCATCGCGGGCAACCTGCTCTTCGCCCTGTCCAAGCTCGTCTTCGTCGCGGCGAGCGGCTTCGCCCTCTTCCTGGCCGAGCGCGTGCTGCTGGCTCTGGCCCTGGCCGCCCTGAGCGGGGCCGCCGAAGCCTTTCTCTCGGCCTCCATCGCTCCGGAGGAGCAGGAGAGGCGCTTCGGGCACTGGAACGCCGCGGGTACGGCGGGACTCCTCGCCGCGGCCCTCGTCTCGCCCCTCCTGTACGGCCGATCGTTCCGCCTGGCCGCGGCCGCGACCGTCCCGCCCTATCTCGCCGCGGTCGCGCTCTCGCTTTTCCTGATCGAGCCGGGCGGGACGGGACGGACGGAGGCGGCGCGCACAGCGGTCGCCCCGGCCCTCCGCGCCGCGCTCCGCGATCGCGGCATGCTCGGCCTCCTCCTCGTAGGAGCGCTGATGGGAGAGTTCGCCCAGGCGGCGACCGTGTTCCTGAGTCAGCTGCAGTATGCGCGCTCGGGAATTGCTCAGGCCTGGTACGGGGTTCTTTTCGCGGCGATCCAGGCGGCCTCCTTGGCTTCCGCCGCGGCCGGCGGCTTGGCGAAGGCGGCGGGACGCCGGAACGTCCTCCTCGCCGCGGTCGGACTGTCCTTCCTCTGCGCCCTCGCCCTGACTTTGTCGACTAACGCCTTCGTCAGCATCGCGGCCCTTCTGGCGACGGCGGCCTCGGTCGCGATCTTCAGGCCCTTGTTCACGGTCGTCCAGGTCGAGCGGCTTTCCCGGGCGGGCCGGGCGACGGCGCTTTCGCTCAACGCCATGATCGTGGAGGGCGCATCGGCCGCGGTCAATCTCGGCGAGGGTCCGGCCGCCCAGGTCTCGCTAGCCCTCGGCTTCGGCGTCTTCGCCGCGGGCCTGGGCCTCGTTTTCGCGCTCTCGCCCTTCATCTTCCGCGCGGCCGGGCCCGAGGGCGGGTTCTGAGCGCATCGGCTCGACGACGCGGAATGCCGCTTGCAGGACTGCGGAGACAGGCTACAATCGCAGACGGCGGCGTTGCGCCGACTGCGCGCAGGGGCGCGGCTGCGGCGGCGGCGGCGCATCGAAGGCTGGGGCGCGCGGCGACGGCACAGGGAGGAGGCAATCATGGCGCGGCGATTGAAAGCTGCATTCCGAGCAGGCATCTTCGGCGCGGGCTGGAAGGACGCCGGAGCGAGCATCCTGCTCGTCGTGGCCGTGTATCTCACGAACGAGATCTACGCCCTCCTCAATCACGGGCCTGCGGTGCTCAATCTCCAGACGCCGATCGACCGCGCCCTGCCCCTCGTGCCCGTCTTCGTCATCCCGTACGACTCGCTCAATCTCTACGTCTATCTCAGCCTCATCCTCTTCCTGCTGTTCCGGAACCGGCTCTTCCAGTCTGCGGCCCTCTCGATGATCGGGGCTTGGCTGGTCAGCTACGCGTTCTACTTTTTCCTGCAGACCGAGGTCGCGAGGCCGGTGGTCATGGGAAACGACCTTTTCAGCCGGATGCTGCGCGAGGTCTACGCCGGAGACAAGCCGTACAACGACTTCCCGAGCCTCCACACCTCGATTTCGACCATACTGGCCCTGCACTGGCTCCGCTTCGATCGCCGAGCGGGACGGCCGCTTTCGGTCTGGACGGCCCTGATCGTGGCCTCGACGCTTCTCGTGAAGCAGCACTATGTCGCCGATCTCATCGCGGGGCTTCTCCTGGCCTTCGGCATGGCCAGGCTCTTCACGC
>JAJXZP010000221.1 GCA_021779995.1 bacterium
GTGCTTTTCGGCGAGCGTTGAACGGTCCTCCCTCGGATTTCCGCTTGAAGAAGATATTCACCGCGCTCGCCTCGATTCGGCTTGCCGTAATCCTCTTGGCGTATCTGGCCGTGACCGGCATCGCCGCGAGCCTCGTGCCCCAGGGCCTGGCGGCCAAATACTATGCGGGACGCTATCCGCCGGCGCTCGCGAAGCTCATCGGCCTCACGGGGTTCTCGGATTTCTTCCGATCGCCGCTCTTCCTGGCGCCGGCCGCGCTCTTCTTCCTCAATCTCGGCGCGTGCACGGTCGGAAGATTGGCCCGCGAGCGCCGCAAATCGAGGCGGCGGCACGGCCCCGATATTCTCCACGTCGGTCTCATGCTCCTCATCGCGGCCTCGGCCTTGAGCTTCTGGGGCAGGCAGAGCGGCCTCGTCAGACTGGCCAAGGGCGATTCGGCGAGTCTGCCGGGCGGCCGGATCCTCGACCTGACCGATTTCGCCTATCTCGCCTACGCCGACGGCCGGCCGCGGGACTGGATAAGCACGGTGAGGATCAGCAAGGGCCCCGAGGTCCAGATGGACGGATACCCCATTCGCGTCAATCATCCCCTGCGGCTCGGACTCCTGTCGATCTACCAGGCTTCGAGCGAGTCCGAGCTCGTGCTCGCCCTGCGGGACTCATCCGGGCTTGAGCACGATCTGGCCCGGGGCGAGGAAACCGACTCGGGCGGCGCGAGACTCCTCCTCGTCGACGCGAGTCGGTCCGGAGGACCGGCCAAAGTGCGCATCAGGGACTCGAGCGGCTCGCGGACCGTGGACCTGGTCCCCGGAGACTCCGTGGACGGCCTCGGGGTCATCGGCACCCGCGAGGTGCTGCTCTCCGGGCTGGAGGCGGTCTACGACCCCGGCTACCCGCTCGTCCTATTGTCGCTCGCGTTAGCCGCTTTCGGTATCTTCCTCACCTTCATCCAGAAACTCCGCGACATGGGAGCGTCAGCAGAATGAGCATCCTGCCCAGCCTCGCCTTCCTCCTCATCCTCGCCTCGTCGGCGGCGCAGGTCGTTTCCCTGTTCGGACGGGGACGGAAGGCCGACCGGATCGCGACGAACCTGCTCGCCGCGGCCGCGGCCATCCTGGCCGCCCTCATCGTGTCGCGCAGCGCCTCCATAGGTTTCCCCGCCCTGACGGGGACCTTCGAGTCGCTCGTCTTTTTCGCGTTCGTCGTCTGCGTCCTCGCGGCCGGATATCGCGTCCAGCGGCGGCTGGTCTTCATGCCCTTCGTCCGATTCGGCGCCACCATCGCCGCGGCGGCCCTCCTGGCCGTGGCCAGCTCGCCGATAGCTCCCCGGCAGCTGCTCGCTCCCATCCCCGCGCTCCGCTCGTTCTGGCTCGTCGCCCATGTCGCCTTCTCGTTCGTGGGCGAGTCGTTTTTCACCGTGTCCTTCGTCTCGGCCCTGGCCCTGCTGCTCTCGCGCGACCAAGGCAGGCGCCGTTCCTACGATCGCATAACCTACACCTCAGTCGCGGTCGGCTATCCGATCTTCACCACGGGAGCCCTCATTTTCGGCGCGATCTGGGCTGAGCAGGCCTGGGGATCCTGGTGGTCCTGGGACCCGAAGGAGACCTGGGCGCTCGTCACCTGGCTCGCGTATACCGTCTATCTGCACATCCGGTTCGTCGGAAAGTGGGGCGGATCGGGAAGGCGTACCATCCCCGCGGTCGTCGCGGTGGCGGCCTTCCTCTTCGCGCTATTCACCTACTTCGGCGTGAACTTCCTCCTGCCGGGGCTGCACAGCTACGCGTGAGCGGACAGAGGCGGCGGCCGACGAAGCGGCCGGCGCGTGTCACCCCTTCGGACGGCGGCCGATAAGGCGGCCGGCGCGGGTCGCGCCTCCACCCGAGGCGGCCGACGAAGCGGCCTCCGCGTGTCGCGCCTCCGGACGGCGGCCGATAAGGCGGCCGGCGCGGGTCGCGCCTCCCCGAGGCGGCCGTCCGGAGATCCCCGAGGCGGCCGTCCGGAACCACAGGGCCGTCCGGGAATCCCCAAGGGGCGCCCGGGCGGCCACGGGCCGCCTCTAGCCGGGCCGCCCCTAGCCGGGCCGCCTTTAGCCGAGCCGCCGCCTCACGAGATCCAGCGCCCGGTCGCGGAGCAGGTCCGCCTGCCCGACGAGCGCCAGCGCCGTGGCCTTGGTCGCCTCGACGAAGGGAGCGTCGGCCACCGACGCCAGATTGACGAGCACGTTGAGCGACGCCGATTCGACGCCGGCGCGGGCCATGAGCGCCCCCACCCCGGCGTCCGTAGCCGAGTTCGCGTTGCCTTTCTCCGCCGCCTCGATGCAGAGCTCGATCGCCGTCAGACAGGCCGCGGCGGTTTCGAGCGGCACGAGGGCCGCCTTCTTGTACCCCTCCTGCAGGGCGCGCTCGCGGGCCGCCTTCTGCTCCTCGCTCGCCTTGGGTAGCTTCATCGCCTCCATGAGATCGCTGAAGGCCGAGGTGTCCTCGTCGACCGCGCGCACGAGGGCGTCCTTCACGGACTGGCCCTTCACCGCCGTCTCGGACAGGGCGGCCCAGGCGTTTTCGTAGCCTTTCTTGCCGACCGTGAGATTGCAGACCATCGTCGCCAGGGCGGCGCCGAGGCTTCCCGCGAGCGCCGCCACCGAGCCGCCGCCGGGGGCCGGCGACTCGCTCGCCACCTCGTCGACGAAGGCGTCGACCCTCATGGACACCAGGGGCCGCGGCGCGCGGCAGGCGTATTCGACGATTTTCTTGGCGGGATCGAAGGGAGCCACCGAGTCGAGGCCCATCGAGCGTACGGCGGTATCGACGAGCTCGGCCTCGCTCGCCCCCTCGCTCTTGCCCATCCGGCGCAGGAAATGGCGGCCCGCGGCCACGAGAGGCTCGAGCGGCAGGAGGCCGACGACCTCGCTGCCCGTGACGAGGAGTCCCAGTTTCTCGGCCTCGGCCTTCGCCGTCTCGAAGACGGTGTGGAGGGTCGTGGTCTTGTAGTTCACCAAGTTGACGGAGATCTGGGCGCAGCGATAGGCGTCGATGTACCAGCCGATGGCGCGGACGTCCTTGAGGAGGCCCGGCACCTTGATCGTCTGGCCGCGCTCGTCTTTCAGCGTATTGCCGGAGGCATCCTTGGCCGGCCTTCCCGCCTCGCGGATGGAGAGGGCGACCTCGTTGGCCAGTTTCTTGTCGCGGGTGTTGAGGTTGACGTTGTACGCTATCAGAAACTCGCGCGCGCCGACGACGGTGGCGCCCCAGCGCGGCACGAAGGCCGCGGGGCCGAAGTCGGGCGCCCATTCGGGCCGGGCGAGCTTGGCGCCCAGGGCCTCGTACTCGCCCGCGCGGATGTCGGCGAGGCTGCGCCGCTCCGGCCGGGTCGCGGCGTTCTCGTACAGATAGACCGGAACTCCCAGCTCGCGGGCGAGGTCTTCGCCCAGCTGGCGCGCGAGCGCGACGCACTCCTCCATGCTCACGCCGGACACCGGCACGAAGGGGCAGACGTCGAGCGCGCCCATGCGCGGGTGCGCGCCGGCATGCTTGGACATGTCGATGAGGGCGGAGGCGGCGACCGCGGCCCGGAGCGCCGCGCCGGCCACGGCCTCGGGCGCGCCCACGAAGGTGTACACCGTGCGGTTCGTGTCCGCTCCGGGATCGACATCGAGCAGGGAGACGCCCGAGACGCTCGCGATGGCTCGGGCGATCGCGTCGATGACGCTCCGATCGCGGCCTTCCGAGAAATTGGGCACGCATTCGACGATACGAGTGGGTGGCATGAGGACTCCTTACGCGCTGCGGTAGGGAGGATTCTAGCACGAGCCTCCCGCTTTGGTGAATCGCGCACGCATAGAAACGCCCGCGGCCAGGCAGGACGCCGGAGGCCGAAAGGTCACGAAAGCTCGATCTCGGTGAGGAACCTGTCGTACTCGCGGTTGAGCGCCTCCTCGCCCGCCTTCCCGTCGGCGACGAGCTGTCCGCCCTTGCTCTCCTGGACGTTCATGCGCTCCGTGATGGGCGACTCGCTCGCCACGATCTGGTTCGTGGCGGCCACGACGATGTCGCGCAGGAGCGCGTCGGAGAGGGCGTCGATTTCCCGCTTCTGCGCATCGATGTACTCGTGCGTCTCGGAATAGGACTTCACGAGCAGCGCCTTGTATTCCTCTCCCATGTCCTTCTTCAGCTCGATGACACCCTCGACCCGCGCCTGCGCGCTCAGCTCCGCCCCGAGTATGTAGCCGGCGCGCTCGGTGAAGCGCTTGCGGAAGAGCAGGCTGCAGTATTTCTCGTGATAGTCGATGAGGTAACTGCGGATTTTCTCCTGCTTGTCGACGATGCCCCGGATCTCGACGCCGTCCGCCGCGTCCTCGAGCACCTGACCCAGCATGGCGAGATCGTTGATCTTGCGCTCGATCGAGAGAATCCTCTGCTCGAGTTCGTAGCTCTCGCCGTGGAGCTGACGGGCATCGTGCCCTTGTACCTCGACGGGCGACCGTCCCGTCAGCGAGGCCCACAGGACGGCGGCCACGGCCGCCGCGCCGAGGAGGAGAAGGAGAATGAGCCATCCTTGCATTGCCACCTCCGGGCACGAGGATCGGCAAACCGGCTCGTCCCACGATGCAAATCTACCTTCGATCCGGAGGATCAGCAAGTCAAGGCAGGTTCGCGCGAAATGCGGATGCGGTTTGCGGGAGACACCTCGAGGTGCGGCCCGCCGTATTGCGTAGCGAGGGCGGGCAGTCTATCGTAAACGGCGCGGAAAGGAGGCGAAGGGATGACCGTCGAGCAGGCCGTGCGGGAGGCGCTCGCGCATGAGATCGATGTTCGCGACCTGTACGTGGAGGCGGCTCGGAACGCGGGCGACGCGTCCGCCCGCGACTTCTATCGCTTTCTCGGCAAGGACGAACAGTCGCACGTGAGCTATCTCGAAAAGAAGCTGCAGGAATGGAAAGCCGAGGGCCGCATCACGTACGAGGGGCTGGCCTCCGCCCTCCCCGACCCCGGAGTTCTCGAGTCGGCCGCGGAGACGGCGGGATCGGCCCTGGCCGGGAAGGCCCCGGGCGGGGAAACGGAGGCCCTCTCGCGCGCTCTCGCGGCCGAAGAACTCAGTGTCGCGTTCTACCGCGGCCTCGTGACGGCTCTCGGCGCGGAGGCATCGAAGCTCTTCGCCCGCTTTCTCGAGATCGAGGAGGGGCACCGCAGGATCGTCCGCGCCGAACTCGACCTGGCGACGCGGACCGGGCACTGGTTCGATTTTCGCGAGTTCGACCTGGAAGATTGATCCACGCCGGAGACTCGCCGTGCGCGGCTCGCGGCGCGATCACTCTCGCCGCGCGGCGCGACCATGCGAACTCGGTCAGCTTCAGTCCTTTCGCTTGCGTTCGCCCGATTTCCCTCCCGGAGAGGCCGCGGAGCCGCGCCTTTCACGCGGAGCCGCTCCATGGACGCGATAGCCGCCGCCCTGGCCATGCTTGTGCGGCCCCCGATCGCGCTCCTCATGCTCGCCCGGTCCGGCACCGCGCGGCGTGGCCAAGCGTATGGGAGGCAGGCCGCCGGAGCGCCGCGCCTCGGCGATGGCCTTCTCGGCCGCCTCGAAGGGGACGTTGGCGAAGGAGAAGTTTTCGTAGATTTCGATGCCGCCGACGAGCCGGTCGGGCAGTCCGGTGAGGCGGCGGACCAGGGCGGCGAGATCGCGCGGCGTGGCCTTGTCGCGGCGTCCCAGCCCGACGAAGAGACGGGCCGTCGCGGCCGCGTCGACCGAGCAGTCCTCGATTTCGCGATAGCGGGCGGGATCGATCTCGGCGCCGAAGGCCTCGAAGAGGGCCGCGGCGAGGGCCTCGCGGGAATCGACGCGGCCGAGGATCTCGTCGGCCAGGCCGTGCCACAGGGCGGCGGTGCTCTCGCGTCCCGCGGAGGCGAGACTCTCGGCGCTGGCGAGCACGCGTCCGCGGAGGCTGTCGCGCCTCGCCGCGAGGACCTCGTCCACGGCCGGGACCTTGGCCTTCTTGAACCCTGCGCCGGCGGCCTTCTTGAACCGGAACAATTTGCGGTATTCCTCGGGAGTGACGAAGGTCAGGGCCGTGCCCGCGTTGCCGGCCCGGCCGGTCCGCCCGACGCGGTGCACGTACGAGTCCGGATCGTGCGGCAGCGACCAGTTGACGACATGCGACAGCTTCTCGATGTCGATGCCGCGAGCCGCGACGTCGGTCGCCACCAGGATCCGCACGCGCTTGTCGCGGAAGCGCGCGAGCACGCGCTCGCGCCGGTCCTGCGTGATCTCGCCGTGCAGGGGTTCGGCGCCGTAGCCGCGCTCCTCGAGCGCCTTGGCGATGCGGTCGGCCTCGACGCGCGTGGAGGTGAAGACGATGCCGTAGAACTCCTCTTCCACGTCCATGATGCGGCAGAGGGCCTCGAGCTTGTCGCTCTCCCGCACCTCGAGCCATACCTGCTCGGCGAGCTCGGTCGCCACGGCCTCGGAGGAGTCCTCGACGATGTCGTAAGCTCCCAGGCGCCGCTTGGCGACCTGCACGATGCCGGAAGGCATGGTGGCGGAGAACAGGATGATGCGCCGCTTCGAGCCGCATTTTTCCATGATCGTCTCGATATCCTCGATGAAGCCCATGTCGAGCATCTCGTCGGCCTCGTCGAGGATGAGATATTCGATTTCGGAAAGGTCGAGGCTGCCGCGGCCGAGATGGTCGAGCACCCGTCCCGGCGTGCCGACGACTATGTCCACGCCGAAGGCCAGGCGCCGCAGCTGCTCTCCCATCGAGGCGCCACCGTAGACCGGAGCGATGCGCGGACGGCTGCCGGTCCTCAGGGACAGGATCTCGCCCGTCACCTGCAGAGCCAGCTCGCGCGTCGGGACGAGCACGATCGCGCGCACGTGCTTGGCGTTGTCCGAGAGGCGCTCGATCAGGGGTATGCCGAAGGCGGCCGTCTTGCCGGTACCGGTCCTCGCCCGCGCTATCAAGTCGGGACCGGGTGCGAGCAGCCGCGGAATGGTGAGCGTCTGGATCGGCGTGGGCTCCTCGAAGCCTTTGCGCTCGAGAGCCGTCAGGGTCGCCGGGCTGAGGCCGAAAGACGAGAAAGTCGTAGTTGTCATCGCTCTTAGTGTATAGCGGGAGGGCTCGGAGCCGCTAGCGGTCGCGCTTTGCATCGCCAAGCACGCCTTCGGATGCCGCGGCGTGAGGGCGATGACGAAAAAACCAAGCAGCCTCGCGCGACGGGGCACAGCGTTCTTGCTTTTTTACTATACATTTGTATAGTATGCGGCATGGACCTTGGAGAGAAGCTCGCGTTGCTCGCGGCCTCCGCCCGCTACGACGCGTCCTGCGCCTCGAGCGGAAGCGCGCGGGTTTCCGGTACGGGGGGAATCGGCGCCGCTGTTCCCGCCGGCGTTTGCCATTCCTGGACAGGCGACGGTCGCTGCGTCTCCCTTCTCAAGGTGCTCTACTCCAATGCCTGCCGCAACGACTGCGCCTACTGCGTCAACCGCTCGAGCGCCGATATCCGGCGCGCGAGCTTTGGCGCCGAGGAGCTCGTCTCCCTCACCGTCGAATTCTACCGACGCAACTACGTCGAGGGGCTCTTCCTCTCCTCCGGCGTGTTCTCCGATCCCGACATCGTCATGGAGCGGCTGATCGAGGTCGCCCGCATCCTGCGGGAGCGCGAAGGCTTCGCAGGCTATATCCACCTCAAGGGCATACCGGGCTGCGGCGAGGCCCTCCTGCGGAAGGCGGGGCTCTTCGCGGACAGGATCTCCGTCAACATCGAGCTGCCCACCTCGCGCAGCCTCGCCCTCCTCGCGCCGCAGAAGTCCGGAGCGGAGATACTCGGGTCCATGCGCCTCCTCGGCGAGGCTGAATCGGAGAGCCGGGAGGACGCGGCCCGTCTCCGCTCGACGCCTCGATTCGCGCCCGCCGGCCAGAGCACCCAGCTCATCGTCGGAGCCAGCCCCGAGGACGACCGCTGCATCGTGAACCTGGCCGCCGCCCTCTACCGCCGCTACGGACTGCGGCGGGTCTACTACTCCGCCTTCATGCCCGTGGCGCCCGACCCCCGCTTGCCGAGCCCGACCTCGCCGCCCCTGCTTCGCGAGCACCGCCTCTACCAGGCCGACTGGCTACTCCGCTTCTACGGCTACGGCGCCGACGAGCTCTTCGAGGGGGCCGAGTCGTCCTTCGCCGCCGATATCGACCCGAAGTGCTCCTGGGCCCTCGGCCACCCCTCCTTCTTCCCCGTGGACGCCTGCCGCGCAAGCTACGCGGAGCTCCTCCGCGTGCCCGGTGTGGGGCCTGCCGGAGCGCGCCGGATACTCGCCTCGCGCTCCTCCCGCAGTCTCCGATCCGAGGACCTGAGGAAGATGGGCATCGCGCTCAAGCGGGCCTCGTGGTTTCTCAGCCTCGACGGCAGCCCGCTTCGCGAGCCGGCGCAGCCCGAGGTGATCCGCGCATCCCTCGCCGACCATTCCCCTCCGGGAAAGGCGACAGGCCGCCCGGCCCCCGCCGGGCAGCTCGAGCTGGAGTTCTCGTGAAACCCGGCGAGGACTCCTGGGGACGCGGCCCCGGCGGTTTCATCCTCGCCGCCCGCGACGCCCTGGACGGAATGGCCGGGGAGGGTCCTCCCTGCGGTGAGCTTTTCGCCGCGACGGAGGCCCGGCCCTCCGAGCGGCGGGAACCGGACGAAGGCGAGATCTGGGCGGCGATCGGCCGGCTTCGCGCCTTCTCGATCGAACTCTACGATCTCTGCCTCCTGTCCTGGATGAGCTCCGAGGGGCTGCAGCCCCTCTTCCTCGAGGTCGCGCGGGCGGCCGGAATCTCGGGATCGTCGATCCTCTTCGATTACTCCCGGCAGTCGATTCGGCTCCTGAGGGCTGGCTGCGCCCGCGTCGAGCGCGAGATTCACCGCCTCGCGGGCCTGGCGCGCTTCGGCCTGCGTCGCGACGGCCTTTACTCCGCGCCGCTCGAGCCCGATCACGCCATACTGCCGGCCTTGGCGAAGCACTTCCTCGAACGCTTCTCCGGCCGGAGCTTCGCCCTCGTCGATTGCCGGCGCCGATTGGCCCTGCTCTCGACCGAAGGCGAGCTCCGCTTTCTCGCCGGCCGTGGCGCCCTCGAACTGCTTCCAGAAACCACGGCCTCCGAGGCCGAAGGCTTGTGGAAGCTCTATTTCACCGCCACGGAAAATCCCGGGCGGCTCAATCCAGGACTACAGCGTCGCTTCATGCCCGAGCGATATTGGAAGCATCTGACCGAACTCCATTCGTAAGAGCCTCGAATAAGCGCGGCAAGCCCTCCTCCAGAGGACCCCGGCTACCTGGCGAGGGCGGCCTACGCGACGGATGCCTTCATGCGCAAAGTGGGGCTCCACGGCAAGGCCTTCATCCCGGCATGATGGGTCCGGGCTCCGCCCTGGCCTTTCTCGTCGTCATACTCCTGTACCCCCCCTGCCTCGCGAGGGTGGCCGTCATGCGCTCGGAGAGCGGATCGCGGAAATGGACCGCCATCTCCGCGCACTGGGGATAGCCCTCGCCTACTGCAGCGCCCTCCACGTCAGGCTCGCCGCCTCCCTTTTCGGCCTGCTCTAGACGAGCCGTTCCGCGGAGGCCGACCCCGCGCCCGGCTGCGCGTCCGGCGGTTCCGCGGGCCGCTTTCCCCTCTGACGCCGGGGAGCTACACTGGCAGGGTGATAGACCGATACCTCGGCGGCGTCGACTGGGACGAGGCGCCGCCCGAAATGGGGCTCGAAGAGTCGTACGGGGATATCCTTGCCCAGGCGGGGGATATACTAGGGCGGCTGCGGGCCGTGGCTACGAGCGCCGAGTTCGAGCCGGGCGAGGCGGAGCGCTTGGCTGTCCGACTCTATGTCCGAGCCCCGGCCCTCGTGAACGTCGTGCTCAACTACAAGATCTGCGTCGAGCACGGCTTGCCCCTCCACCCGACAGTCTACTACGAGCTGGCAGAGGCTCGGCGCTACCGGGTGGAGCACCCCATCACCGAGCTCGAAAGCGCGAATCGCCTGTTTCGCGCCTCCATCGAACTGGCCCGCGCCGTCTACAGACTCGACGAGAACTGGGAGCGCATCTTTTCCGCGTTTCGGGCTCTTCTGCCCCAGGAACTCCTGCGTTTCATCTACACGAGCGGGCCCGATCGCTACACGTGGCGAGCCTCGGAACCGGCCAAGCTGTCAGCCCTCGCGGCCAAGCTCGCGGCATCCTTCGCTCCCGACCTCATCGTGGCCGCAGCCCACGGATCTATCATGCCGGGACTGCTACTCGCCGAATATCTGGACGTCCCCCTCTATTTCGTCCGATTTTCGATGTTCAAGCGCATGGACGAGGCTCCCATCGTATCGCTCGGCGACGAGGTCTGGCTCTCGGCCTGGCGCGAGGGAAAGGCTCTCCTCTACGACGAGGATGTGGCCAAAGGAACCACGCTCGAGCTGTTCGCCAAGCGGCTTTCGCCCATGTTCGCCCAGGCGCATACCGCCTGCTCCATTAGGCATGCAGGGTCGCTTTTCAAACCCGACTTTGCGGCGAAGGTCTGGTGGGACTGATTCGAGGCCTCGAGCCCTATTCCCCGGCCAGGGGCTCCCCGGGAAGGCCAGGAGAGGGATTGTATATAATCTGGCTGTTCCGTATAATTATGCAAGAACCAGGTTTCCTGGTCTCTGTGCGTAAGCTCCGGGGTTTTCACCTCCTTTTCCCCCGGAGCTTTTTATTTTTCTTCGACAACCGAAGCTTCTCCCGCCCGACCCGCCCGTCCCCCGTGAAAAAGGCCCAAATCGAGCCCAATTCTTCCCATACCGTCAAACGACGCTTTTCGAATAGATAATTCTACGATATAAAAAACGTTGACTACCGCAGCGGGAACGATATAGTGTTTTTTGAATGGAGAAATCATGGCAAAGTTGAAGGTTTCCTTCGCCCCTTCGGTGCGTCGCCTGCCCTCGTACCTGCATATCATCCGCCAGGCCCAGCGCAACCGGGATTACTACATTTCCGGCACCGTCATCGCGCAGGAACTCAATCTCGAGCCCATTCAAGTCCGCAAGGACCTGGCCATCACGGGCATCGTCGGCAAGCCCAAGAAAGGCTATCCGGTCGACGATCTCATCGCCGCCATCGAGCGCTATCTCGGATGGAACAACTTCCACAACGCGGCCTTGATCGGCGCGGGCAATCTCGGCTCGGCCCTGATAGGCTACCAGGAGTTCCAGCTCCACGGTCTGCGCATCGTAGCCGCCTTCGACACCGATCCCGCCAAGATAGCGGGGAAGGTCCACGGCGTCGATATCTTCTCCATGGATATCCTCGAAGACAAGCTCAGGGAGCTGGCCGTCGAAATAGCCATCCTCACCGTTCCCTCTCCTTTCGCCCAGGCCACCACGGAGGCCCTCCTGCGCGCCGGCGTCACCGCCATCTGGAACTTCACCAATGTCAAACTGAAGGTGTCCGACGACATCGTGGTCCAGCGGGAGGACCTTTCCTCGGGCTACGCCCTGCTTTCGGTGATGATGCAGACCAAGGAACGCGCAGCGGCCAAATGACGGATCGCGACCTCAGGCAAGCCGAGTATTTCCGCAATCGTCTCGTCAAGAACGAGAGGCAGCTCAGGCGCTGGGCCCGGCGAGAGGGCGTCGAGGCGCTGCGGCTTTTCGACAACGACATTCCAGAAATTCCCTTGGCCCTCGAGCGCTACGGCCTCGGAGAGAAGGCCGCGCTCCAGCTTTCGCTGTACGAGCGCCCCTACGACAAGGATGAAGCCGAAGAGGCCGCGTGGCTCGAGCTGATGGCTCGGACGGCCGCGGAGGCGCTGGGCGTGGGGGCCGGATCGGTCTTCGTCAAGACGAGGCGCCGCATGCGCGCGCTCGAGCAGTACGAGCGCGTCGCGGCCACGGCCGCGGAGCGGCGGGTGCGCGAAGGAGGCCTCGACTTCATCATCGATCTCGCCGGACATCTCGACACCGGCCTCTTCCTGGATCATCGGCCGACCCGGGCGCTCGTCCGCGCGGCGGCGGCGGGGCGCGAAGCGCTCAACCTCTTCGCGTACACGGGCAGCTTTTCCGTCTACGCCGCGGCCGGCGGCGCGACGAGCGTCACGAGCGTCGATCTCTCGGCCCGCTACCTGGAGTGGGCTGAGCGCAACCTCGGGCTCAACGGTTTCTCCGCCTCGCGGCATCCCCTCGTCCGAGCAGACGTGCGCGCGTTCCTGGCCGAGGCGAAACGCCGGGGCAGGCGCTGGGACCTGATCGTCGTCGACCCTCCGACCTTCTCCAACTCCAAGCGCAGCCCCGAGGACTTCGACGTCAATCGCGACTGGCCCGAGCTCCTGGGCTCCTGTCTGGCCGTCGGCTCGCCCGGGGCTTCGGTCTATTTCTCGACGAATTCCCGGAGGTTCCAGTGGAGGGGCGGGGCTGTCACGGCCGCGTGGGAAG
>JAJXZP010000028.1 GCA_021779995.1 bacterium
GTCACCATCCGTTTCCGCGGCCGCGAGCTTGCCCACACCGAACTCGGCGAAGACGTTCTCAAGAAGGTGCTCGCCCGGCTCGAAGGGTATTTTATTATGGAAAAGCCCCCCGCCATGGAGGGGCGCTTCATGTCGATGGTGCTGCAGCCCAAGGCTTCCATCATCAAGAAGGCCGCCGCAGGCGCCGAAGAGGCTCCCGCGGTAGAGGCTAAAGAATAGAACGCGAGCAAGGACGGACATCATGCCCAAGATGAAGACCAAGAAGGCCGCGGCCAAGCGCTTCAGCCTCACCGCGAGCGGCAAGGTCAAGTACAAGAAGATGAATCTTCGCCATATCCTGACCAAGAAGACGACGAAGCGCAAGAGAAATCTCCGCAAGACCGGCTTCGTGAACCCGGTCGCCACCTATGCGATCAAGAAGACCCTTCTGCCCTACGGTTGATTTTCCGTGATTCGGGACGGGGAAGCGGGCGTTCGCGCCGAATTTGCCGTCCCGCGGGGCTCAGGGCCCCGCACCGACCGTCGCCGGGTGCCCCTGTCCGGATCGGTCGGCTTGCGCCATGGGCGCGGCGCCGCGTGTCGGCGCGAATAAACGCAACGAGGAGCGTAGCATGTCGAGAGCAGTAGACGGAACGAAACGCAAAGACCATCGCAAGAAGATACTCGGCCACGCCAAGGGTTTCTGGGGCCGCCGCCATTCCAACTTTCGCGTGGCGAAAGACGCCGTCGCCAAGGCCCTGTCGTATTCCTACCGCGATCGCCGCGATCGGAAGGGCACCTTCCGCCGTCTGTGGATCGCCCGCATAAACGCCGCCTGCCGCGCCGAGGGCTTGAGCTACAGCCGGTTCATCGAAGGACTCGCCAAGGCGCAGATCGCCGTGGATCGCAAGATGCTCGCCGATATGGCGATCCGCGATCTCGCAGGGTTCAAGGCCGTGGTCGGGAAGGCCAAGGCCGCGCTGCAGGCCTAGGACCGTGGTCAGTCTCGAGCAGGTCCGCGCCCTTGAGTCGCGGGTCGAGAAGGCGGTTTCGTACATCGCGGCACTGCGCACCGAGAACGCGGAGCTTCGCCGCCGCGTCGAGGACGAGCAGAGTTTCATCGACGCCGCGGCCGCCGAGCTCGAGACGGCAGAATCGGCGCGCGCGGCCGCGGAGTCGCGCGCGGCCGAGCTGGAGCGCACGCTCGCCGAGGCCGAGGCTCGGGCCGCCCAGACCGAGACTCGGTTCGCCGAGGCTGAGGCTCGGGCCGCTGAACTGGCCGGCCGCATCGAGGAGTACAGGCGCGACCAGGGTCGAATCGAGGAAGGCATCGTGCATGCCCTCGAGAAACTCGACTCCTTCGAAGACCTGATCCTGGGACAGGCGACGCCGCGCGCCGGCGTGGAGCCGACCCAAGCTTCGGCTCCGCGCCAGGCTACCGCGCCCGAGAGACGCGAAGAGCCTGAGCAGCCGCGAATCGAAGCGTCCGCGCCGCAGACGCAATCGACGCCTCAACCTGCGCCTCAGGCTACGCCCCAGCTCCAGGCGGATGCCGCGGTGGACGAACGTGCTTCCGCACCCGAGCGCCAGGCGCCCGACAGCCAGCTCGACATCTTTTGAGGCCCGGGCGATGTCCGTCCAGATCGTGAACATCGATCTTCTCGGTACCTCCTTCACCGTCCAGACCGACGAATCGCTCGACTACATGCAGAGTCTCATCCTGCGCCTCCGCGAGCGGCTCGACGCCCTCAAGACGGCTACCCGGGTATCGGATCCTCTCAAGCTCTCGATCCTCGCCAATATCACCATCCTCGACGAACTCGTGCGTGAGCGCTCGCGGGACAGGGACGGCGCCGCGGCACTCGAGCCCGGATCGCAGGACGACGAGCTTTCGCGCGTGGCGGCCCGCCTCATCGCGGTGATAGACCGCAGCCTCGGGCAGTCCGCGCCCTAAAGGGAACTCCGCAGGGCGCCACTTGCATCGATGCGCCCATTCCGATAGGTTACAAGGATGATTATGCCGCTCGAACAGCTCATGGAATACGATGGCAACGCCTACGAGATCACCGTCGCCATCACGCGGCGGGCCTATCAGCTCGCGGTGCTGCGCACTCCCGACGTGGAGAAGAACAACGGCAAGGTGGTCTCCCTGGCCACCCGGCAGGTGTTTTCCAAGCAGGTTGAGTACCGCCTTCTCGACTAGAACCAAGGTTTTCATCCTCGCGGGGCCTACCGCCTCGGGCAAGACGGAGCTTCTCCTGGAGCTGTTCGGGAGCGGGTCCGGCGCGGTTTCGTCGACCTGTCCGCGGGCCGTGGTGTTGAGTGCCGACTCGATGCAGGCGTACCGCGGCATGGACATCGGCACGGCCAAGCCCGGGCCGGAGCTCCTCGCTCGCCTGCCCCATCGTCTCATCGACATTCTCGAACCCTCGCAGCAATACACTGCCGGCGACTTCGTCCGTCTGGCCGAGTCGGAGTGCGCCGAGATCGCGGCTTCCGGGGCCCTGCCGGTCCTGTCGGGCGGAACGGGCTTCTATCTGCGCAGCTTCCTCTGCGGGATGCCGACCGCCCCGGCCGCCGATGCCACGCTCCGTTCGGAGGTGGCCCGCGACCTTCGCGAGCGCGGCGCCGGGGCGCTGCGCGAGGAGCTGCGCTCCGTCGATCCGGAGTCGGAGGGGCGCATCCATCCGGCGGATCTCTATCGCCTGACGCGGGCGGTGGAGATCGTGCGCGCCACGGGCAGGCCCCTGGGCGATTTCGCCTCGCCTGAGTCGGCGCGGGACGATTTCGACTTGCTCGTGGTGGGCCTCGAACGTCCCCGCGAGGAGCTCTACGCGAGGATCGACGCTCGGGTGGACGCCATGTTCGAGGCCGGCCTGGCGAGGGAATTCCTTGAGCTGCGCCGCGCGGGTTTCCGGGAGAGTTCGCCGGGCATGCGGGCCATCGGCTATCGGGAGTTCTACGACCTGCCGGCGGAACTTTTCGACCTTGAGCCCGGGCTTTTCGAACGGCGGCCCGAGGTAAAGGCGCTCCGCGAGGCGATCAAGCTCGACACCCGACGCTACGCCAAGCGGCAGCTGACCTTCTTCCGCGCCCTTCCGGGGGTGCGCTGGATGCCGCCAGAGGCGGCCGCGCTCGGCGAGCT
>JAJXZP010000113.1 GCA_021779995.1 bacterium
GGCGGCCGCAGGGGCCGCCGGGGCCGAGCCTGCGGCCGCCGTGGCCGCCGCGCCCGCCAGGACAGTCACGCCCTCCGGGGCCGCCGTCGCCGGGGTCGAAGTCCCGCTCGCGACGAGGTAGGCTCTGAGCGCATCGGCCGCGACCGCGGCGGACTCGGAGGCTTCCTCGTCCGCATTCTCGCGCTCGACGAGGCCCACCATCGAGCGCAGCGCGTCGATGGTCTTCAGGATGAGGTCGACAGCCTCGGGCGTGACCTCGGCTTTCTTCTTTATGAAGAGGTCGAGAAGGGTCTCGGCCTCGTGCGTCAGGATCTTGATATTCTCGAAGCCGAGGTAGCCGGCCGAGCCCTTCACCGAGTGGAAAAGCCGGAACACCGATCCCAGGCAGGCCGCATCGTCGGCGCAGCCCAGCTTTTCGAGCTGAATCTCGGCGTCGTCGAGCCGCTCGTACGCCTCGGCTACGAAGGAGTCGATGATTTCCTTGGTCTCGGGATCGACATCTTTCTTCATCGATCATTCCTTCGGGTGACCGGTGGAGAAGCGAAACGGCGGGCTCATGGCCGTGGATAGTTCCATACGTCGATTCTGTTCATCGCGCGGCGATTCGGAATAGGCGGGGAGCTGAAGATGGGATAGGACTTGTGCGCGGGGATATGTAGGCAGGGGACTACAGCCGAGGCCGAGGGAGCGAAATTCCCGGGCTCGGCGATTCGAGGCTCCTTTCCGGCGCAAGGCGTGTGCCGACAGAAATCCCTTCGATTGGGACGGCTGCGCCCTTGAAAAGAGCGGGCCGAGGCGCGAGCCTAAAGATAGGCTACGATGGCTTGGTCCGTCCGCCGGGCTGGAGCGAGCCGCGACCGGAAGATGCGATACGAAATTCAGGGTTCGAGGGGCTTTCGGTGAACGAAGAAGAAACGCGACGGATTGTCGGCGAGCCGGAGCTGCGACAAGCGGAGCTTGAGGCCACGAACGAGGCGCTGCGCCGGACCGAGCTCGAACTCGAGGCGCAGCGCTCGCGCTACACCGATCTCTACGATCTCGCCCCGGTGGGTTATTGCACCGTCGGCGAGGAGGGGCGCATCGAGGAGGCGAACCTCGCCGCCGCCGCCCTATTCGGTCTTCCGCGCGGCGGTCTCATCGGGCGGAGCATCCTGGACCTCGTCCACGAGGAAGACCGGGAGCTCTATCAGCTCGAATGCAGGCGACTTCGCGATCGCCATGAGCGGGCCGGCTGCGAGCTGAGGCTCATCAGGGGGGAAGACCTGCCACTGTGGGTCGGCATGGAAATGGCTTCTCCGGCGGAAACCGGCGGACGGCCCTCCTGCCGCATCGTCATGACGGATGTATCCGAGCGCAGGCTCCAGGAGGAGGCCCGGGAGCTGAGCCTGAGACTGATACTCCGCCTCGATTCCGAGGCCGATTTCCCCTCGATCATGTCCGCCTTTACTGAGGCCTTGCATGCCTGGTCGGGCTGCGAGGCGGTCGGCATACGCCTGCGCGAAGGCGAGGACTTCCCCTACTACGAGACGTACGGCTTCCCGCCCCGCTTCGTGCAGTCGGAAAGCTCACTCTGCTCCCGGGACGCGCAGGGGCGAGTGCTGCGCGACGAAGTCGGGAACCCCGTGCTCGAATGCATGTGCGGCAATGTCCTTAGCGGCCGGTTCGACCCCGCCCTGCCCTTCTTCACGTCCCGCGGCAGCTTCTGGACCAACGGCAGCACCGCGCTCCTGGCCGACACGAGCGAGGCCGACCGGCAGGCGCGCACGCGCAACCGCTGCAACGGCGAGGGCTACGAGTCGGTGGCCCTGATTCCCCTGCGGGCCGGCGGCCAGGTTCTGGGCCTGCTACAATTCAACGACCGCCGCCGCGAGCGCTTTACCCGCGATCGGATCGCCCTCTTCGAGGAGCTGGCCGAGAGCCTGGCCCTCGCCCTCTCGCGACGCCAGGCGGTGCAGGCCCTGAAGGAGCATGAGAGCAACCTCCGTCAGCTGTTCGAGAACATGGAAGAGGGCTTCGCGCTGCACGAAATCATCACCGACCGCGACGGATCGGTGGTCGATTTCCGCTTCCTCGAGGCCAACCGGGCCTATGAGCGCCACTCGGGCCTCAAACCCGCCGATATCCTCGGCCGCAGCATGCTCGAGGTCATGCCGAAGGCCGACCCAGGCCTGATAGAGAAATTCGGCCGCGTGGCCCTGACGGGAGAGCCGCTAGCCTACGAGTATTTTTCAACACTCTTCGGCCGACATTTCCATGTCCGCATTTTCCGCGCTTCCCCGCGGCGCTTCGCCGCCGTTTTCGAGGACATCACCGAGCGCAAGCGCAACGAAGAGGAATTGCGCCAAAAGAACCAACTGCTCGAGAACATTTTCGCCACCTCCGCCGACTACATTTTCGTGAAGGATCGGCAACTCCGCACGATCATGTGCAACGAAGCCTTCTCGCGCCTGTTGGGCAAGCGGACCGAGGAGCTGATCGGCAAGACCGATATCGAGAACGGATGGGATCCTGAGCACGTCAAAGGGAATCCCGAAAAAGGAATCGTCGGATACGAGCAGAGCGACCGCGAGGCCCTCATGGGGAAGATGGTTCGGACCGTCTATGACCGCAGGACCGAACTCGGCGGGAGGCTTGTCGTCGATGCCATAAAACAGCCGCTCCGGAACTCCGCGGGGGACATAGTCGGCTTGCTCGGCATAAGCCGGGACATCTCGGACGAGGTCGCGACGCGGACCGCTCTCGAAAGGCGGGAACGCGAACTCCAGGCCCTGACGAGGGAGCTGCGCGACCTGAACGGGCACCTGGTCGGGGTGCGCGAGGAGGAGCGACGCGCCTTCGCCCGGGAAATCCACGACGAGCTGGGGCAGAGACTGACCGCGCTCAGCCTGGGGCTGTACGCGATCATGGGCGATCCGGGAAAGAGCCGGGACGAACTTCGCTCCCGGCTCGCGGGGCTGGTCGGTCTCACCAAGGAAGCAATGGCGGAAATCCAGACGCTCGCCTCGCAAATGCGGCCGAGAATCCTCGACGATCTGGGCCTGGTATCCGCGCTCGAATGGCTCGTCGCCGGCCAAGGAGCCCCGGGCGGCCCCGCGATAGCCCTCGAGCAGGACCTGGACGAGGAAAGAATCACTCCGGAACTCGGCACCGTCGTCTTCCGCCTGGTCCAGGAGTCCCTGACCAATATCGTGCGGCACGCGCAGGCCGGCCATGCTATAGTCAACATCGGCATGGATGAGCATACGCTCTTCCTCAAGGTCGAGGACGACGGCGTCGGCATAAACGCGGAACAGCGCGGCGACCCGCATTCCTTCGGCATCCTGGGCATGCGCGAGCGCGTGCTATCGTCGGGCGGCCGCTTTTCCCTACACGAGGCGGAAGGGAGGGGCACGGTCGTGACGGTGGAGCTGCCGCTCGGGAAGGGCGCGGAGGCGGGAAATGGTTAGGATCATGCTCGTGGACGACCATGCCATCGTGCGCATGGGTATCAAGCAGGCCGTCGCCAAGTGGCCAGGCATCGTCGTCGCGGCCGAGGCCGCCACGGCGCAGGAGGCCCTGGACCTGGCGCTTTCGAAGGAGCTCGACATAGTCGTCCTGGACATAGGCATGCCGGGCCGGGGAGGCCTCGAGGTGCTCAAGAGCCTCCGGGCCCTGAAGCCCAAGCTCAAGTTCGTCATGCTCAGCATGTACCCCGAGGAGCAGTATGCCATCCGCTGCTTCAAGGACGGGGCCGGCGCCTACGTGACCAAGGACAGCCCGCCCGAGGAGCTGGTGAAGGCCATCCGGGCGGTGGCCGAGGGCCGGAGGTACATCACCCAGTCGCTCGGCCAGCAGATGGCGGGCCTCGTCCTCGACACCTCCTCGCGGCCCATCCACGAGCTGCTCTCCGACAGGGAGTTCCAGGTCCTGGTGAAGATAGGCGCGGGCAAGCGCGTCAACGAGATAGCCGAGGAGCTCTCGCTCAGTCCCAAGACCGTCAGCACCTACCGCACCCGGGTCCTCGAAAAGCTGGGCATGGAGAACAGCGCCCAGCTCATCAAGTTCGTCATCCAGGAAGGGCTGGTCTGACCTAGTCCTTTCCCTACAGCTCACGCATCCGGAGTCCTACAGGAAATACGGCGTTTCACGCGAAGCGCAGCCGGGTCGGAGGGAGTATTTTAGCGCCATGCAAAGAGGATCCTCGTCCGACGAGATCAGCCGGCTGAAATCCGAGCTGAGCGAAGCACGCGGCGAACTCGCGCGCAAAGACGCCGAGCTCGCCAGACTGGACGAGGTGAAGACCGGTCAGCTCGAATCCTCGACGGCCGAGTTTCGGGCGCTGAATGCCCATATCAATCGGCTGCAGGAAGAGGAGCGGATAGCCATAGCCCGGGAGCTCGAAGAGGAGCTCGGCCAGCGGCTGGCCGCGCTCAAGCTGGGCATGCACTGGGCCGCCGACCAGGCTGGAGCGGACCCGGATATGCTCCGCTCGCACATCGAAGAGCTCATCGAGCTCAATCGGGAGGCCATCACGGCGATCCAAAGCATGGCCTCGCGGCTCAGGCCCAGTCTCCTCGACAACCTGGGCCTCGATGCGGCCCTCCACTGGCTCGTCTCGGGCCTGGGACGGGAGGGCGGGCCGGCAATCTCCCTGAGCTGCGACTTCGACGAAGCCTCGCTCGATCCGAAGCTGGCCACCACCCTGTACCGCATCGTGCAGGAGACCCTGGCCAACATCCTCAGCTACGCGAAGGCGACGCGCATCGCCGTGGCGCTCGGCGAGAAGGGCCAGGTCCTGGCCTTGAAAATCGAAGACGACGGCCTCGAGTTCGGCCCCTACCATCACCAGGACCCCTTCTACTACAGCCTGCTCGAAATAAAGGAACGCGTCGTGGAGCGCGGGGGCAGTTTCGCGGTGCATCGCGAGGAGGGGAAGGCCACAGTCCTGGCCATCGATCTGCCGCTGGCTAACCCGGCGCCGCAAAAGGCTGATGAGCCTTCCCAAACCCCACCGTGATCTCGCCCGGAGCGGCGGGCCATGTAGGCCCAATTCTTACAAAGATTTCGGCCTTTGCCTTCTGCTAAAGACGGGCAAAGGGTCTAAAATGGCATCCGTGGGTAAAAAACCTTCCCCTCCCGCCGGACGCACGACGACGCACGCCGGCGAGCAGGTTCGCGATCCACCCGCGCGCCTGGACTACGAGAAAATAGTCCACGACATGGCCGCGGGCTTCGCCCTCCACGAGATGATCTTCGACGAAGCCGGCAGGCCGGTCGACTACCGCTTCCTCGACGCCAACCCCGCGTATGAAAAGATCACCGGCCTCAAGCTCGCCGATATACTCGGCAAGAGGGTCCGCGAGGTCGTGCCCGGAGTCGAAGAGCGCTGGATCGAGGCCTATGGCCGCGTCGTCCTGACCGGCGAGCCTATCCTATTCACCGACCGCGCCGAGGCCTTGCGCAAGGACTTCGAGGTCTGGGCCTACCGCCCTGAGCCGGGCAGGTTCGTCGTGATGGTACAGGATGTGAGCGAGCGCACGGCCGAGGAGCGGATGCTCGCCGACGAGCGCGGGCGTCTCGACAAGGCTCTCGACGCGACCCAGGCCGGGTTCTGGGAATGGGCGATCGATCGCGGCACCATGCGGTTCGACGGACGGTGGATCGAGATCGCGGGGCAGGATTTCAGCCCGGAGGAAGAGATTCCCCTGGAAAACTGGAGAGAGCTCTGCCATCCCGAGGATAAACTCCGATCCAACGAGGAGCTGAATCGCCACCTTTCGGGACAGATCCCCCGCTATGACGTCGAGATTCGAATCCGCCACGGCGACGGCCGATGGATGTGGATCCGGGATAGGGGGCAAGTCTCCGAGCGGGACCCGGACGGCCGCCCCCTGCGCATGATCGGCACCAGCGTGGACATCACGCAACGGGTCGAGGAGTCCCGGCTGACGCTCCGGCAGGCCGGCATGTTCCGCGCCGTGCTCGCCTCGGTGGACAGCGCCGTGGCCTTCAAGGGTCTCAACGGACGCTATCTCGGCTGCAACCCCGAATACGAGCGCGTCTTCGGCATGACCGAGGCCGAGTTCATAGGCCTCTCCGACACCGATCTCTACAGCCCCGAGGAAGCGGCCCAAAAACGGGCCGAGGACAGGGAGATCGTCGCGAGGGGCCGGCCCATGGAGCCCGACCGCATCTGGCGGAGAGACTCCGCCGGCCGCGAGCGGCTCTTCGAGCGGCGCAAGCTGCCGCTCTTCGCCGAATCGGGCTCGGCCTTCGGCATCGCGGTTTTCTTCCACGACATCAGCGATGTCGTCCTGGCCCGGAAGGCGGACGCGATCCTGATAGCCCTGAGCCAGGGCAAGGACGACGTCACGAGCCGCGGCATCCTCTCCACCGCGCTCGACGAGCTGGAATCGGCCACCGGCAGTGAGCTGGGCTTTTTCACCGTCTTCGATTCGGCGGGCACGGGCACGGCCATCCAAGCCTGGTCGACGCGGGCCGCGGGCGGCGGCTGCGGCCTGCCTCCCCGGGAGGGGCATCACCCCATGGGCGAGAGCGCGCTCTGGGCCGAGCTTATCGCCTCGCGGCGGCCCCTCGTCCTCGGGGAGGAGGCAGGGCGCGGCGCGTGGAACCTTCCTGCGGGCCATGCGCCGATCCGAAACGCCCTTCTCCTGCCGGTCCTGCGCGGCGACGGGGTCGCAGGGGTCCTCGGCATCGCCAACAAGGACAGACCCTACAACGACTGGGACCTGAAGCTCTGCGGCCGCGTCGCCGATCCCATCTGGGAGGCCTACGAGCGCCGTCTGGCCGAGGAGCGGGCCCGCGAGAGCGCCCTCGAGCGGGACATGGCCATGTCGGCCATGCGCGCCGGAGTCGAGACCTGGGACCTTAAGGAAAACCAGAAGCGCTACGACGAGCGCTGGGCCGCGATCGTGGGCTACCGCGTCGAGGAGCTGCCCGGCTATCCCGACTCGACCTGGGAGGCGCTCTGCCATCCCGACGACCTGGAGCGATTCCGGCAGAGCATGGGCTACTTCCTCTCGGGGAGGGCGTCCTATCACGAGGTCGAGGTGAGGCTGCGGCATCGGGAGGGGCGCTGGATCTGGGTGCTCGAGCGGGCCCAGGTCGTGCGCCGCTCGCCGAGCGGAGAGCCTCTCCAGGTCTCGGGCCTGATCATCGATATCAGCGGCATGAAGGAAACCGAGGAGCGGCTCAGGAGGAGCCTGGGCGAGAAGGATATCCTCCTGCGCGAGCTCTTCCACCGCACCAAGAACACCATGCAGCTGATCAACGCGATGCTCGAACTCAAAAAGGAGGAAGTGGATTCCCCCGACTTCAGCCAGGCCATGGATGCCGTGCAGAACAAGATCATCGCCATGTCGCTCGTGCAGGAAAAGCTCTATCAGACCGGCGACCTCTCCGTGCTCGATCTGGGCGAGTACATAACCGAGCTCACCGCGCTCATCCAGGACAGCTCGCCCCTCGTCTCCGACACGATAAAGATCAGCAGCAAAACCGCGAAGGTGCCCGTCTCCATCGACGCGGCCATACCCTGCGGACTGATCGTCACCGAGCTCATATCCAATTCCCTGGTCCACGCCTTCCCCTTCGGGGCCCGGGGCAGGATCGACGTGACGGTGTCCAAAAGCGAGGACGACATAACGATCGCGGTCCGCGACGACGGCGTTGGCCTGCCCGCCGGCTACGAAGTCCGCAGCCAGGCGCGGCTCGGCCTGCGCACGGTGATCGGCATAGGCGAGGAGCAGCTGCGCGGCCGCATGGAGTTCGGCGGCGGGTCCAGGGGCTTTTCCTGCCGCCTGACCTTCAAGGATGTGTATTATGCCCGCCGGCTGTAGTCGGGGGCGCCGGCCGGAAACCGCGCCGAAAACCGCGGCCGAAACCGGCGGAAACCGCGCCGACGGCCCTTGCCGAGGCTGGCTCGGGGGCCGTACTATCGCGAGTTAGGCGAAATTAAGGAGATTGCTGATGAAATCCCTGCGGATGCTCATAGTTGAAGACGAGTTCCTGAGCCGGCAGCTGCTGCTGTCCTATGCGGCCGAGTACGGCAGCTGCGACGTGGCGGTGGACGGCGTGGAGGCGGTGCGCGCGGTGCAGCTTTCCTACGAGTCGGGCAAGCCCTACGACCTCGTGTTCATGGACATCATGCTCCCGA
Source organism: bacterium (assembly GCA_021779995.1). GTDB lineage: Bacteria > Spirochaetota > Spirochaetia > Treponematales > Rectinemataceae > JAJXZP01. The sequence goes on from JAJXZP010000113.1 coordinate 8,153, forward strand.
ACATGGACGGGCAGACGGCGCTCAAGGAGATCCGCTCCTACGAGGAGGGGCGCGGCATCCAGGGCGAATCGACCTGCAAGGTCATCATGGTCACCGCCCTGAGCGACGCCCGCACGGTGATGGAGTCCTTCAAGAACCAGTGCGAGGGTTTCATCACCAAGCCCTACTCCAAGCTCAAGCTCGACGAGGCCCTGCGGAAGCTGGAGATGGACGGACGAGTCTGAGCCCGGCCGCCTTTTTTCGGAGCGCTCGTTGACGACACCGGGGTTTCTTTCTATAGTGTCGCCCAATGGAGGCATCCGATGAAAGTGACTACCAAAACCCTGCTCGCCCTGCTCGTCCTAGCGGTCGCGGGCCTGCCGGCCTTGGCGCAGAACCTGCCCAAGATCGTCTTCGGCTCCGACTGCACCTTCCCGCCCATGGAATTCCTCGACACGAATAAGCAGATCGTCGGCTTCGACGTCGATCTCATCAACGCGGCGGCCAAGGCCGCCGGCTTCGAGGCCGTCGTCAAGAACACCGCCTGGGACGGCATCTTCGCCGGCCTCGAGGCGGGCGACTACGACGCCGTCCTCTCCTCGGTGACCATCACCGACCAGCGCAAGAAGGTGATGGACTTCTCCGTGCCCTACGTCAACGCCGGACAGGTCCTCATCGTCCGCAAGACCACCGAGGGCGTCACCGAGCTTTCGCAGCTGGCCGGCAAGGACGTCGGCGCCCAGATCGGCACCACCGGCGCCATCGAGGTCGCGAAGCACCCCGACATCAAGCTCAAGACCTACGACGAGATCGGGCTCGCGGTGGACGACCTCGTCATCGGCCGGCTGGAGGGCGTGGTCGTCGACTCGCCCACGGCCGCGAGCTATGTGCTCCAGAATCCCACCTACAAGGCCAAGCTCATGATCGTCGGCGCTCCCTTCACGAGCGAGTTCTACGGGGTCGCCGTGAAAAAGGGCGACACGAAGGACCTCGATCTCATCAACAAGGGACTCGAGGCGGTCATCAAGGACGGCACCCGGGACGCCCTCGTGAAGAAGTGGCTACAGTAGCGTGAGCCTCAACGATTCACGGTCGAACGGGAAACGGTCGGCGCCGCGGGAGGCTTCCGCGGCGCCGACCATCACCGTCACCGACAGCGCGCTCATTCCCTCGGTCGGGGAAAAATCCCTGCTCTCGGCCTGGAACATCTCCTTCTTCGGGGCCATAGCCATCCTGATTCTGCTCCCGGTCCTGAGGCCCAAGCCCTTCGTCGAGATTCTCGCCTTCGTGCCCGACGGCCTCGTGGCGACCTTCTCGGTCACCATCGAATCGATCTTCTTCGCCCTGATCCTGGGGCTCCTCGCGGGCCTCGGGCGCATCGCCCGCACCAAGGTGATCAACCGGATCGCGACGATCTACGTCGAGGTGATCCGTGGCATACCCCTGCTCGTCCAGCTGTTCTACATCTACTACGCCCTGGGGCCGCTTCTGCACCTGCGCGGCACCGCCTCGGCCGTGGCCGCCATGTCGATCTGCTACGGGGCCTACCTGGGCGAGATCTTCCGCGCCGGCATCCAGGCGATACCCAAGGGGCAGATGGAGGCCGCGCTCGCCCTGGGCATGTCGCGGACGACGGCGCTCTGGCGCATCGTCCTGCCCCAGACGGTCAAGGTGATCCTCCCGCCCATCGGCAACGAGGCCATCGCCCTGCTCAAAGACTCGTCTCTGGTCTCGATCCTGGCCGTCTCGGACCTGCTGCGCCGCGGCCGCGAGTACGCGTCGACGACCTTCTATTACCTCGAATCCTTCACCATTGTCGCGCTCATCTACCTCGTCATGACGCTCTTCTTCTCGCGCCTGGTGGGTATCATGGAAGCGCACCTGAGGTACCATGGACGAAAGCATCATTAGGATCAAGGACGCCCGCAAGAGCTTCGGCCACGTCCACGCGCTGCGGGGCGTGAGCCTGGAGGTGGCCAAGGGCGAGGTCGTCCTCGTCATCGGCCCCTCGGGCTCGGGCAAGAGCACCCTCCTTAGGAGCATCAACCGCCTCGAACACCTGAGCTCGGGCGAAATCTGGGTCGAGAACGACAGCGTCACCAGCCCCCACGCCGACATCAGGCGCATCCGCGAGGAGGTGGGCATGGTGTTCCAGAGCTTCAACCTCTTTCCGCACCTCACCGTCCTCGACAACATCTCGCTCGCGCCGGTCATCGTGCGCAGGGATTCGGGCGCGGAGGCGAAAACGCGCGCCCGGGCCCTCCTCGAGCGAGTCGGACTCTCCGACAAGGCCGCCTCCTACCCCGACGAGCTCTCGGGCGGCCAGCAGCAGCGCGTGGCCATAGCCCGCGCCCTGGCCATGCAGCCCAAGATCATGCTCTTCGACGAGCCGACCAGCGCCCTCGACCCCGAGATGATCAAGGAGGTCCTGGACGTCATGCTCGATCTCGCCAAGGAGGGCATGACCATGCTCGTGGTCTCGCACGAGATGGGCTTCGCCCGCGCGGCGGCCGACCGGGTCGTCTTCATGGACGAGGGCCTCGTCGTGGAATCGGGGCCGCCCGGCGAGCTCTTCGCCGCCCCCAAGGAGGAGCGCACCCAGCGCTTCCTGGAACACATACTGTAGCGGCGGCATCTTCGGAATGTTCAGGCGATCGGCGGCGTCGGCGGGGCTCGGGGTCCCGCCGGTCGCGTCGTCGAAAAAGCGCCGCCGAAAAGCCCCGCCGGATTTCCCCCGCACCGCGACCTTTCCTCGCGGACTGGCGATTCCGGAACTTTGCATCTATACTGTCCACGAGCACCCGAACGTGGAAGGTTCCATGGAAAGCGACCGGAAAACCCTGCTGCTCGTCGAGGATGAGGCGATCATCGCCCTCGCGGAAAAGAACTCGCTCGCCCGGGAGGGCTACGCGGTCATCCATTCGCTCTCGGGCGAGGACGCGATCGCCGCGGTGGAGGGCGAGCGAGGCTCCTCCATCGACCTCGTGCTCATGGACATCGACCTCGGCGGCGGGATCGACGGCACCAGGGCCGCCCAGGAAATCCTCAAGCGCCGCGACATTCCCGTGGTCTTCCTCTCCTCGCACACCGAGCGGGAGCTGGTCGAGCGCACCGAATCGATCACGAACTACGGCTACATCGTCAAGAATGTCGGGACCACGGTGCTCTTCGCCTCGATCAAGATGGCCTTCAGACTCCACGAGGCGCACAGGCGTCTGGAAGAGAGCGAGGAGCGTTTCCGCAATCTCATCGAGAGCATCCAGGAAGGCATGTGCATCATGGACGAGGAGGATCGCTTCGTCTTCGCCAATCCCGCCGCCCATGCGATCCTCGGGGTCGAGATGGGCCGCCTCGCGGGCGAGCCGCTCCTCCGCTTTCTGGACAGCCGGGCCGCTTCCTTTACCGAAGAGCAGAATGTCAGGCGCAGGCGGGGCGAAAAAGGCATATACGAGCAGGAGCTCGTCAGGCCGGACGGCGAGCGCAAGACCCTCCAGGTGCAGGCGACCCCGCGCTTCGACTCCCGCGGCCGCTTCGAGGGTTCCTTCGTGGTGTTCGAGGACGTCACCGAGGAGCGCAGGACGGCGGAGCATATCCGCGAGAGCGAGGCCGACTACCGATCGCTCTTCGAGGACTCGGCGAACGCGATCCTCGAGGAAGACTTCTCCGGCGTGCGCTCCTTCCTGGACAGTCTCGCCTCGGGCGGCGCGGTCGATGTCCGAGCCCACTTCGCGCGCCGTCCGGAGGATGTCCTGCGATGCGTCGGGCTCATCAGGATCGTGCGCTCGAACAAGGAGTGGCTCAAGATCGTCGGCGTCGAGCGGGCCGAGGACGTGGGTCCTTCTCTGAGCCCGTACGTCAACAGAAACGCCGACTCGCTGGAAGGTCTGGGTGAGGAGATCGTCGCCCTCGCCGAGGGGCGGATGCCCTTCGAGCGCGAGTTTCCGAACGATCATCTCCCGTCGAAGGTCGAGTGGGTCAAGCTCCGCATGTCGGTGGTGCCGGGCCACGAAAAGGACTGGTCGAAGGTGTTCGTGTCGTTCATGGATATCACCGAGCAGAAGAAAGCCCGA
>JAJXZP010000331.1 GCA_021779995.1 bacterium
TAGCGCCTCCTCCCGAACTGGTCCTTGCGGGGCGCCAGGAGGCTGAACTCCCGCTCCCAATAGCGCAGGGTCGAGGCGGGGAGAGCGAGGAGGCGCTCGACTTCCCCGATGCCGTAGGAGGCCACGGTGCTACTGGGCGCCGCGGGCTTTCCTGGGCGGCCGCGGCTTACGAGGCCGCCGCGCGCCCGAGGCCGCCGCACGCTCCTTGAGGCCGCGCACCGCGTCGGGCCGCGACTGGCGCGCGGGGGATGCGCGCGCGACTCCTCCGCGCGCCGGCGCCGTGCGACTCCCCTTGGCCGAGGAGCCGCTCGCGGCAGCCTCGCTCGCGGCCTTGCGGTTCCGGGATATCCGGCTGGCCGGCTGCGACTCGCCGCCGCCCTTCCTTCCTTTGGCGGCACCCGAGGAGGCTGCGGCAGGGCCTTTCGCGGTACCCCGCGTCGCGGTACCCCGCGTCGCCGTTTCCCGCGTCGCGGAAGCCCGCTCGTCGGCCTTCGGCGACTCCGCCTTCCGCTCCGAAGCTTCCCAGGCGGCCAGGTGCCGCGGAGCCGGTTTGGGATTCTCCTTCGCCTGGCCGATCCGCTCGCGCGCGCTGACCCGCGTGTGCGACTCCTTGAGCTCGAGCAGCACGGGTATCTTGTCGAGGCCGAGCTCCTCGCGGATCTTGTTGCGCAGGAAGGAGACGTAGGCTTCGGCGACCGCCTCGGGCCGCGTGACGAAGACGGCGAAGGCCTGGGGATTGACGCCGGTCTGCACGGCGTAGCGCAGCTTGAACCTGGTGCTCCGTCCCACCGGCGGGGGCGTGGCCTCGATCCATGCCTCCACGGCCCGGTTGAGCCTGCCGGTCTCCACGCGCTTGGTGAGCTGGGCGTGGAGGTTCACGACGGTGTTCATGAGCTTGTCGACGCCCGTGCCCTCCAGGGCCGAGAGGGGCAGCACCGGGGCCCAGGCCATCTGCCCGAAGAAGTAGCGGAGCTTGTCGCGGGCGGCCTCGAAGGAGTTCTTGAGATCGGGCATCGTGTCCCACTTGCTCAGGGCGAAGATGAGTCCCCTGCCCTTTTCCGAGGCGAAGGCGGAAATCTTCTTGTCCTGGTCGGTGAGGCCCTCGCGGGCGTCGATCATGAGGACGACGACGTCGCACTCGCCCACGGTCCTGATGGCGCGGTTGACGGAGTAGTACTCGACGGCCTCGGTGACCTTCTTCTTGCGCCGGATGCCGGCCGTGTCGAGGACGACGATCTGCCGCCCCTTGAAGACGAAGCGGCCCTCCACGACATCCCGCGTGGTGCCCGCCACCTCGCTGACGATCGACTTCTCCTCGCCCAGGAGGCGGTTGAGGAGGGTGGACTTCCCGGTGTTGGGCTTGCCCATGATCGCCAGGCGGATGGGCGCGCGCTCCTCCTCGACCTCCACCACGCGCGCGAAGTCGAGGCGCGAGGCCACGGCCTCCTCCAGCTCCCCGATATTGCGCCCGTGCTCGGCCGAGACGAAGAGCACCGGGTCGAAGCCCCACTTCGCGTGGGTCCAGACCAGGGCGTCCCGCTCGGGGCTGTCGGCCTTGTTGACGACGAGGAGGAGCTTCGAGCTCCACTTCCGGAGGAGGAGGGCGAACTCCTCGTCCTCGGCGTTCACCTCGACGGCGTCGACCACGAAGAGGATGAGGTCGGCGCGCTTGAGCGCCCCGAGGCTCTTCTCGACGACAAGGCCGTCCAGGCCCTCGCGCTCGAGCTTGAAGCCGCCCGTGTCGACGAGCCGGGCCCGGCCGCCCGCGTCGCGCAGCTCCCAGACCGCGTCCACGGGATCTCGCGTGACGCCGGGCGTGGGATCGGTGATGGTGCGCCGCTGGTGCAGGAGGCGGTTGAACAGGGTGGACTTGCCCACGTTGGGCCGCCCGGCTATGACGACGAGAGGCAGATTTTCGTAGCGATAGCTCGGCTCGCGCTCCGCGCCGCGCGGCTCGGATTCGCTCGCGCGCAGGGATGGGTCGTCGTGTTTCATGGTAGTTCAGCTCCGGAGCTTCGCGTGGAGATACTCCGCCACCTCGGCGGAGCTGGAGAGGGTGAGGGCCCCGGCGGCGAGTCCGCGGGCCTCTTCGACGCCGATCGACCTCAGCGCGCGCTTGACGGCGGGCACCGAGGCGCTCGACATCGAGAACTCGTCGAGGCCGAGGCCCAAAAGGAGGACGGCGGCGCAGGGGTCGCCGGCCATCTCGCCGCACATGCCCACGGGAATGCCCGCGGCCTGCCCGTTCTCGATCGTCATCTTGACGAGGCGGACCACCGCCGGCTGGAAGGGCTCGTGGAGGTAGGCGACGCGCTCGTTGCCGCGGTCGACCGCCATCGTGTACTGGACCAGGTCGTTCGTGCCGATGGAGAAGAAATCCGCCTTGCGCGCCAGGATGTCGCTCGCCACGGCGGCCGAGGGTATCTCGATCATGATGCCCACGGGCAGGTTTTCGGGCACGGCCTGGCCCTTGGCGACGCACTCGGCGCGGGCCTCGGCGAGGATGGCCAGGGCGCGATCCAGCTCGTCGGCCGTGGCGATCATGGGAAACATGATGCGCGCGTCGCCCAGGACGGCCGCCCGGAGTATGGCCCTGAGCTGGGTCTTGAACAGGCCGACGTTGGAGAGACAGAAGCGGATGGCCCGCCAGCCCAGAAGCGGATTCTTCTCGTCCTGGGCGCCGAGCTCGGGCATGACCTTGTCCCCTCCGATATCGAGGGTCCTGATGGTCACCGGCCGGCCCTGCATGGACGAGATGACCTTCGAGTAGGCCTGGTACTGCTCCTCCTCGTCGGGGATATGGCCTCTCGCCGCCCCGAGGAAGAGGAACTCGGAGCGGAACAGTCCTATGCCGTCGGCGCCGTGGGCCAGGACCCCGGCGACCTCCTCGGGCACCTCGATGTTGGCCTTGACGAGGACGAGCTTGCCGTCGGTGGTCACCGCAGGCAGGTCCCGCAGCGCCGTGAGCTCGAGCTCGAGCTCGGCGGCCGCCATCCGGGCGGCCGCGCTCCGCTCGAGGGTCGCCTCGTCGGGCTCGACCGTCACCGTGCCGAGCTCGCCGTCGACGGCGAGGAGCATGCCGGAGCGC
>JAJXZP010000160.1 GCA_021779995.1 bacterium
CCACCAAATATCGTAGTGGCGAGAGCAGGTACAAAGTCGATCGTCTACGATAGCCGAACTGATTGAAGAGAGTTCCAAGCGCTACCATAGGAGACCCGCTCTCGCCATGCTCGGCGGTTCGCCCATTCTCTATGCGGAAGAGGACCTCAGGCTTGTGGCTATCCCCCGTGCGAAGCCAGTCGGGAAATCTTCAGTCTCGACCAAACCGCAAGCCTATGCGGATCGGTCTTGACTAATCCGCGAAGGGATGCAGAATAGTCAGATGCGCCGTCAGCAGGAAGAACTAATCCGCGCCGACCTGGATCGAAAAATGGTATTTCTGTCCGGGCCGCGTCAGGTAGGGAAATCCTGGCTGGCCCGGGAGCTCATGAAAGGATTTGCCCGGCCGCGGTACCTGAATTACGACAGCTCCCTCGACCGGGAAGTGATCACCTCACAGGGCTGGGCTTCGGCCACCGATCTTCTGGTGCTCGACGAGCTTCATAAGATGCCCGGGTGGAAGGGCTACCTCAAGGGCTTGGTGGACACCCGACCCGAACACACCCGCATCCTGGTCACCGGCAGCGCTCGTCTCGAAACGTTTCGCCAGTCTGGCGACAGTCTCGCCGGCCGCTACGTCCATCACCGTTTGTTTCCCATAACACCGGCCGAGGCGGCGTGGGCGAGCCAGAGCCGCAACCTGGAACATTATCTGACACGGGGCGGTTTCCCCGAGCCCTATCTGGCCGTGTCTGACGACGAGGCCGGACGATGGCGACGGCAATACGTCGACGGCCTGATCCGTGAAGACATTCTCAATTTCGAGAACATCACGAAACTGAAGGCCATGAACCTGCTCTTGGAGCTTCTGCGCGACCGCGTCGCCTCGCCGCTCAGCTATCAAAGCCTATCCGAAGACATCGGCGTCGCACCCAACACCATCAAATCATACCTGGAGGTGCTCGAGGCGCTCTACATCATTTTTCGGGTGACACCGTATCACCGCTCCATCGCCCGCAGTCTGCAGCAGCGGCCGAAAGTCTACTTTTTCGACACCGGCCTGGTCCGCGGCGATGACGGCAAGAAAATCGAGAACCTTGTGGCTCTGTCCTTGCTTCGTGCCCAGGTCCTCGCCGAAGACCGCGATGGGAAGCCCCGCTCCCTCCGCTACCTGCGCACCAAGGATGGCCGGGAGGTGGATTTCCTGACGGTAGTCGACCAGTCTCCTCGGCTCATGGTCGAGGTGAAAGCCTCAGACCGCACCCTGAGCCCGGGGCTCCGCTATTTCCACGAGCACTACGGTTTCGCCGGAGTTCAGTTGGTGGGCGACCTCCAGCAGGAAAACGAGGGTGCGCCCCTCCGTTTGCGCCGCGCCCTGGACTGGCTCGAGTCCCCCGACGTCGACTGACCCGTCGGATTGCCTCTTGGCGCCGGCGCGCCAGCCGCCCCGGCCCGCGACATACGGCATAAATATTTATGCACTATACACTTGCTTGACTCGCATTCCCCGGCATGCTATACCGGCATCCATTCGCAGCACTCGACCTCAAGGAGGTTTCCATGCCCGTCAATCTCAAAGGACGCAGTTTCCTGACCCTCAAAGACTTCTCCACCGAGGAGATACGCTACCTGCTCGACCTGGCCCGCGACCTCAAGAACAAGAAGCGCGCCGGCGTGAAGGGCGAGCTCCTGCACCGCAAGAACATCGTCCTCATCTTCGACAAGGCCTCGACCCGCACCCGCTGCGCCTTCGAGACCGCCTGCTGGGACGAGGGCGGCAACGCCACCTTCCTCACCAACTCCCAGATGGGCAAGAAGGAATCCGTCGAGGACACCGCCAAGGTCCTCGGGCGCATGTACGACGGCATCCAGTACCGCGGCTTCTCGCAGAAACTCGTCGAGGACCTCGCGAAGTACGCCGGCGTCCCCGTGTGGAACGGCCTCACCGACGAGGACCACCCCACCCAGATCCTCGCCGACTTCCAGACCATCGAGGAGAACGTCGACAAGCCCCTCAATAAGTGCAAACTCGTCTACTGCGGCGACGCGCGCAACAACATGGGCAACGCCCTCATGATCGGCTCGGCCAAGATGGGCATGCGCTTCGTCGCCCTCGCCCCCAAGGAACTCTGGCCCAACGAGAAGCTCAGCGCCGAGATGAAGGCCGTCGCGGCCCAAACCGGCGGCACGATCGAGTTCTTCTCCATCGAAAAAGCCGACGAGGCCCTCAAAGGCGCCGACGCCCTCTACACCGACGTCTGGGTCTCCATGGGCGAGGAAGCCAAGTTCGAGGAGCGCATCAAGCAGCTCGAGCGCTACCGCGTCACCATGGACTTCATGAGGAAGACCGGCAACCCCGACTGCCTCTTCCTCCACTGCCTCCCCGCCTTCCACGACACCGAGACCGACGTGGGCAAGGACATCCTGAAGAAGCACGGCCTTAAGGAAATGGAAGTCGCCGACGAAGTCTTCCGCTCGCGGCACTCCAAGGTCTTCGACGAGGCCGAGAACCGCCTGCACACGATCAAGGCCGTCATGGTCGCCACTATCGGCGACCTGTAGATCGCCGATAGTTCGCAGTTTCGGCGCTAGTGCGCCGAAACTGCCAGAGCCCGATCTTCAATTGAGTGCGATAGCCGAGGTTCGGCAAGGGGGGAAGTCTCCCCCTCGGCCGAGCCTCCTCGGCGCCTGCGCGCCTCCGGGGTCTCGGCCTACCCCCTCTCCGGGGGTACCCCCCGGGCCCCCCGCGGCGCTGCGAGTCTCGCGCCGCGCCCCCCTCGCTCCGAAGTCCTCGGAATCGCACAACGTCCTTCCTTCGTTGCCTGCCGGCCCAGCGGCGAGGCTCGCGGGGGCCCGGGCGATTCCCCCGGTCGAGGGTCGGCCGGCGACGATCCGCAACGAAATCCGCAACCGCTCGGTCAAGAAGACACTCACCATCCCCTTCTGGCTCAACGAGGAGGCCGAGCGCTATCACATCAACTTCTCGCAGGTCCTCCAGGAGGCGCTCAAGGAGAGGCTCGGGTCGTAGGCCGGGAGATTTATGCGGATGGATCAACCGGAAACGTCAGTGTTGCCACTCATTAGCCCAAGGTCGCCTTCCCACAAATCAGGGCGCATATATCAGTCAAGCTCCGCAGAGGCCAGTTGGCTCAAGGGAATCGCCTCTACGCGTTCCGAGATGGGATAGCGCTTGATCCCCGGATAGATGACGGCGACACGAGAGAGGCCGAGGTCCTCCAGCGCGACGGAGATGGAAGGCGTGAGGCGGGGTGCGTCGGCGCGCTTGCACTCGATGCCGAGGAGCTCCGTCCCGCGGCGCAGGATGAGGTCCATCTCGGCACCCTGGTGCGTGGCCCAGAAGAAGGCCTCGTCATGAGGCACAGTCGTGAGTATCTGCTCGATGACAAAGCCCTCCCAGGAGGCACCTACCTTGGGATGTACCATGAGAGACTTCATGTCCTCGACACCGAGCAGGCTGTGCAGGAGTCCCGAGTCCCGCATGTAGATCTTGGGAGACTTCACCTGTCGCTTCGCGATGTTGGCGAAGTACGGCTGCAGCTGGCGCGCCATGAGGGCGTCCACGAGGAGGTCCAGGTAGCGCCTCGCAGTGGATTCTCCCAAGCCGAGGGCTCGCGCGGCCTCGGCGGCATTCCAGACCTGGCCATGGTAATGCGCGAGCGTGGCCCAGAAGCGCTGGAGGGCGGCCGCAGGCACGCGCAGTCCCCACTGCGGGAAGTCGCGCTCGAGGAGGGACTGGATCATGTTCTTGCGCCAGGCAGCGCTCGTCACCTCGTCCACGGCGAGGTAGGCCGGAGGGAGGCCGCCGCGAAGCCACAGGCTCTCCTCCGCCGGGGCTCCTAGTTCGGCGAGGGTGAAGCCCGACATGGACACCCGCTCCAGCCTGCCAGCCAGGCTCTCCGAACTCTGGCGCAGGAGCTCCCCCGAAGCGCTCCCCAGGACGAGGAAGCGAGCCGGAATATCGGCGCGATCCGCCAGGACGCGCAGCATCGGGAAAAGCTCGGGGCGGCGCTGGACCTCGTCGATGACCACCAAGCCGCGCAAGGGTCGTAAGGCTGTCATCGGCTCATCGAGCCGCGCCAAGCTGGATGGATCCTCAAGGTCGAAATAGTTGACCGAGTCTTCCGAGAGGAGCTGCCGCGCCAACGTCGTCTTGCCGCACTGCCTCGGACCTATGAGCGCCACTACCGGACTCCGGCCAAGGGCTGTTCGGACGAGGTCGAGAAGTTCATATCGCTCAATCATTGACTCTATTATACCATGAAATTCCACCACATGGAGGTGGATTTTCATGGTATATGAGGTTCTTTCAAAAGTCGGACGACTTTTGGAAAAGCCACCTCAAACGTACGCACGTTTGTCTCGCTTCGTGCGGAACGCGAGAAACGTGTGCCAAGGAAACGTGGGCGTTTCCTTGGCACAGAAACCGCACGAGGTCGTTCAAAACCAACCGAGTTTTGAAAGACCCGTAGATGACCCAACCGAGGCCTATCCCCGCGGGCCGAGCAGGCCCTCGAGCAGGAGCTCCATGTTCCGCTTCGCTTCCGCATACCGCGCTCCCGGCGAGGCGAAGGAGGCGGGCTCCTCACCCTCAGGGTCGGGCGGAAGCTCCTCCCCTTCCTCAAGGAGAAAGGCGGCTATCTGCTCGCTCGTGAACTCGAGGTGGAACTGGATGGCGAGGACGGTAGGGCCGTAGCGGAAGGCCTGGTTGGGCCAGGCCCGGCTCTCGGCGAGGCGGCTCGCGCCGGCGGGGAGGTCCCAGGCGTCGGAGTGCCACTGGATCCCGAGGAAGCGCCCACCGCGTCCGACGCCCGCGCCCAGCCTCCCGAGCGCGAGGTCGGCCGCGCCCTCGGCCGTCAGGACGATCTCCTTGAAGCCGAACTCCGGGGCGGGGCTGCGGTACACGGCGGCGCCGAGGGCGCGGGCGAGGAGCTGACTCCCGAGGCAGATGCCCAGGACGGGCTTTCCCGCGGCCAGCCAGGCCTCGAGGTGGCGCAGCTCGGCGAGGAGCCAGGGATGGCGAGCCTCGTCGTAGGCGCTCATCGAGCCGCCGTAGACCAGGAGGGCGTCGAAGGCCGCCGGGTCGGGATATTCGCCGCCGGCCTGGGCCGGGTGCCGGTGGATCTCGCCGCCGCGCCGTTCGAAGAACTCGCGATTGTTGAAAGCCAGGCGCGAGTCGGAATGGACCAGCTCGAGGATCCTCACCCCGCCCCTCGGCTCCGCTCGGGCAGGCCGAGCTGCCAGCCGATGCCGAACTTGTCGTAGACGAAGCCGTAGAGCCCGGTCCAGAACTGGGGGCCGAGCTCCATGACGACCGTGCCGCCAGCCTTCAGGGCGTCGAACCAGCGCGTGATATCGTCCGAGCTCGCGCTCTGGACGATGAGGTTGACATTGTCCCCGACGACGACCTTCCGGCCCGCGGGAAGGTCGGAGAACATGAGGGTCGTGCCTGCCACCTCGACCTCGGCGTGCATGACGAGCTTCTTCGTCGCCTCGTCCAGGGGGAAGGCGGGGTCGGGAGGCGCGTCGCCGTAGCTCATGATCCGCGGCGCGGGGCTCCCGAAGACCTTCGCGTAGAACTCGACCGCCTCGCGGCAGTTACCGGCGAAATTGAGATACGCGGAAACGCCCATTGCGGCTCTCCTTTTACCGGGTCCCCGTTCGGCTCCTAGCCGCGATAGCACAGCACCGGATTTCTCGCGGCCGCGACCTCGTCGAGTCTTCCGATGGGGGTCGTGCTCGGGGCGGCGTGGAGAAGATCGGGGTGGGACTTCGCCTCCTCGGCGATCTTCAGGAGGGCCTCGGCGAACTCGTCGAGGGTATCCTTGTCCTCGGTCTCGGTCGGCTCGATCATGAGGGCCTCGCTCACGATGAGTGGGAAGTAGATTGTCGGCGGGTGGAAGCCGTAGTCGATGAGGCGCTTGGCGACGTCGAGGGTGTGGACGCCCTCGGCGATGTCGCCCATCGCGACGAACTCGTGCATGCAGCGCCGGGGATACTTCACGGGGTAGGTGCCCTCGATGAGGACCTTGAGGTAGTTGGCGTTGAGGACGGCGTTCTCGGCGAGCCGCCTCAGGCCGGCCGCTCCCAGCATGCGCACGTAGGTGTAGGCGCGCACGAGGACCCCGAAGTTGCCGTAGAAGGACTTCATCCTCCCGATGCTCTTGGAAGGCATGCGCATGCGGTACGTACCGCTTTCCAGGACGGCCAGGGGACCGGGCAGGAAGTCCTTGAGCTTGGAGCCCGCGCCGACCATGCCCGCGCCGGGCCCGCCGCCGCCGTGCGGGGTGGAGAAGGTCTTGTGCAGGTTGAAGTGCATGACGTCGATGCCCGCCTCGCCCGGCTTGAAGACGCCGGTGAGGGCGTTCATGTTGGCCCCGTCGCCGTACACCAGGCCGCCGGCCTCGTGCACGAGGCGGGCGATCTCCTCGATGTTGGGATCGAAAAGGCCGAGGGTGTTCGGGTTCGTGATCATGATGCCGGCGACGGTGTCGTCCAACGCGGCGCGGAGGGCGGCCAGGTCCACGCCTCCCTCGGCGTCCGAGGGAATGGTCACGGCCGCGAGGCCGGCCATGGTGCAGGAGGCCGGGTTGGTGCCGTGGGCCGAGTCGGGGATGAGCATCTTGCGGCGCTTGACGTCGCCGCGGGCCTGGTGCCAGGCGCGGATCATGAAGACGCCCGAGAGCTCTCCGTGCGCGCCGGCCGCGGGCTGCAGCGACACGGCCTCGAAGCCGCCGATTTCGCGCAAGGTCTCCTGCAGGCGGTGGATCAGCTCGATCGAGCCCTGGCTGAACTCGTCGCCCGCGAGGGGGTGGGAGTTCCGCCACCCGGAGAGGGAGGCCGTCTGCTCGTTCACCTTGGGGTTGTACTTCATGGTGCAGGAGCCCAGCGGGTAGAAGTGCGTGTCGATCGAGTAGTTCTTCTGCGAGAGGCGCGTGAAGTGCCGCACCACGGTGAGCTCGTCCAGCTCGGGCAGGGGCAGATCGGTCCGCGCGAGGGAGGCGGGTATCGGCGTCGCGTTCACGTCGCGCTCGGGCAGCGAGACGGCGATCCTGCCCGGAGAGGAGAGTTCGTAGACGAGGGGTTCGGGCTTGAGGTTCATTTCGCCGCCTCCTTGAGCGACTCGACGAGGAGGTCGATCTGGGCCTTCGTGTTCATCTCGGTGACGCACACGAGGAGCTCGCGGTCCCGCGAAGGATAGTAGCGCGACAGGGGAAGCCCCGGCACCACGCCGCGGCGCGAGAGCTTCTCGGCGAGGGAGCCCGCCGGGACCGGCGTGCGCACGGTGAACTCCTTGAAGAAGTTCCCGGTCTCGACCTTGAAGCCCGGAAGGGCCGCGATGCGCGACGCCGCGTAGTGCGCCTTGTTCCAGCACAGCTCGGCGACGGTCCTGAGACCGGTCTTGCCCATCGCGGCGAGGTAGATGCAGGTCTGGAGCATCACGAGGCCCTGATTGGAGCAGATGTTCGACACCGCCTTCTCGCGGCGGATGTGCTGCTCCCGCGCGGTGAGCGTGAGCACGAAGCCGCGGCGGCCCTCGTGGTCGCGGGCCTCGCCGGCGATGCGCCCGGGCAGCTTGCGCACGAGCTTGGAGCTGACACCCATCATGCCGAGGAAGGGGCCGCCGTAGTTCATCGCGTTGCCGAGCGCCTGGCCCTCGGCGGTCACGATGTCGGCGCCCAGCTCGCCGGGGCTCTTCAGGACGGCGCACATGATCGGATCGGCGTGCACTATGAAGAGGGCGCCGGCGGCGTGGGCCGCGTCAGCGGCGGCCTTGAGATCGTGGATCTCGCCCGAGAAGTCCGGGTAGGCGGCGACGAGGCAGCAGGTCGCGTCGTCGAGCGTGGCCTTGCCGGGCTCGCCTGTGTATTCCTCGATCTTCGTATCGAAGGCCGCGAAATAGGTCCGGATGACTTCTTTGTATTCGGGGTGGAGATCGGCGGGCAGGAGGATGCGGCGCCTGCCGCCCCCGTTGTTGTAGGCCATGAGCACGGCCTCGGCGAGGGCCGTGGCCCCGTCGTAGTGCGAGGCGTTCACGACCTCCATGCCCAGGAGGGCGGCGGCCATGCTCTGGTACTCGAAGATGGCCTGGAGCGTGCCCTGGGACACCTCGGGCTGGTAGGGGGTGTAGGCCGTCAGGAACTCGCCGCGCGACGCGAGGGCCGGCACCACCGCCGGGATGAAGTGGTTGTACGCTCCCGCGCCGAGGAACCAGGCGCAGGCGGAGGCGCTCAGGTTCTTCGCGGCCATGGACTCGATCTCGCGCGTGACCTCGAGCTCCGCAAGAGGCTCGCCCAGGTCGAGCTTGGGAAAGCGCCGCGCCTCGGGAATGTCGCCGAAGAGCTCCTCGACCGAGCTGACCCCGATGCGCGCGAGCATGGCCGCGCGATCGGCATCGGAATTGGCTATGAACGGCACGACCTACTCCTTGCCCGCTTCTTTCTCGTAGGCGGCGGCGTCGAGCAGGCCGTCCCACTCGGCGGCGTTGGCGGGCGCGAACTTGATCATCCAGCCGGCGCCGTAGGGATCCTTGTTGATCAGGGCCGGATCGCCCTGGAGAGCGGCGTTGACCTCGGTGATCGTGCCCGACAGGGGCATGTACAGGTCGCTCGCCGCCTTGACCGACTCGACGACGCCGAAGGCCTCGCCCTGCTTCAAGACTTTGCCGACGGCCGGCAGCTCGACGAAGACGATGTCGCCCAGCGAGTCCTGGGCGTGGTCCGAGATGCCGGTCACGATGGAAGCGCCCTCCCTGCGGGCGTACTCGTGCGATGTGCGATACCGTGCGTTCTTGTCGATGGTCATCCTACTCTCCTTTTGCGGGGCGATCCGGAGGCGCCGGGATCGCGGAGGGCGTCCCGGGCCCGGGGATTCGTTAGCGTCATGCGATAACGGCCTAGCGCCTATACGCCGGCACGTAGAGCGGCCGCTTGACGACGACCGCGTCCTTGGGATTGCCGTGGATCACGACCTTGAGCCTGGTGCCGGCCTTGGCGAACTCGGGGAGGACGAAGGCGTTGGCGGCGTACTTCCTGACCGTGGGGCAGAACATGCCCGCCACGCACTGTCCTATCGGCGCGCCGGCCTCGGACCGGAGCTCGTAGCCCTCGCGGGGCACGCCGCCCGTGACCTCGATGCCGACGAGCCTGCGCCTCGGCCCCTCGGCCTGGATCTTCTCGAGAGCGGAGCGGCCGACGAAGTCCTTCTCGAAGTCGCAGGCCCACTTGAAGCCGGCCTCCAGGGCGTTGATGGCGGGGCTGATCTCGTGGCCGTGCAGGGGCATGCCCGCCTCGAAGCGCAGCGAGTCGCGCGCGGCGAGGCCGATGGCCTTGGTCTCGATGCCGCGCCTCTCGCCCTCGGCCAGGAGAAGCTCCCAGAGCTCGAGCGCGCGTTCGGCGGGGAAGAAGAGCTCGCCGCCGTCCTCGCCCGTGTAGCCGGTGCGGCCGAAGAGCACGGGGATGCCGCGGATCGAGATGTCGCCCGAGGTGAAGCGCGGCAGGACCGACACGGCCCCGCCCGACACCAGGTCGAGCAGTTCGAGGGCGCGCGGCCCCTGGACCGCGATCATGTACGTGGCCTCGGAGTGGTCGACGACCTTGACCCCGGCGGGGGCGCGGCGCTTGAACCACGCGTAGTCGGCCTCGCGGTTGGAGGCGTTGACCACGATCCACCAGCGGCCCGGCAGGCGGTACACGAAAAGGTCGTCGAGCACGAGTCCCTGCTCGTCGAGGAGGAGGGAGTAGCGGGCGTCGCGATCCTTCATGTCGAGGATCTTGGCGCTCACCGTGGCCGAGACGAACTCATTCGCCCCGGGACCCGAGACCTCGATCTGGCCCATGTGGTCGATGTCGAAGAGCCCGACCGAGCGGCGGGTGATGAGATGCTCCTCGACCGCTCCGGTGGGATAGGAGATGGGCATATCGTAGCCCGCGAAAGGCGCCATCTTGGCACCCTGAGCCACATGCCAATCGTGAAGAGCTGTCGCGTTCAGGTTGGACCTCCCCGCCCGGAACCCTTGGCCAAATCAAGGCCGATAGGCTCTTGAAAAAGCCGCGAGTAGCTGTGCGTTTTCCGTGATACTACCACGCTTGCCCGCCTCGGGCAAGTCTGATATATCAGTGAAATGCCAGGAGTTGCCGTTTCCCGGGTCGCCCATGGCGACCACCCACAACCATTTCCTATCGATCCGGCCAGCCCTGCACCTGGAAAACCTAGAAACTGTTCCGTGAAAGGGGTTTTCCTATGTACACCCCTTCCCCTCCCAGATAGTCGTGGCGCTGGCCATTGATGAGGATCTGCACGTCCTGGACCGTGGGGAACGAGGTGGCGGTATAGACGATCTGCTTGAGCTGGCCGGCGTAGCCTTCGATGCCGTAGTGGTTGTACATGAAGGCCTCGTTGAAATTGACGTAGGCGGTCGAGCCGTGCACCTCGACGCCGAGAAGTTTCGTTCCCAGGGGGACGAGGGTCATGAGGCTTTTCCGAAGTTCGTCTTCGTTGGGCCCTTTGAGGAGGGCCTCGAGCGCATCGGTGAGCGGGGCGTCGGAGACCGCGAGATCGCGCGTGACTTCCTGGCGCTCGATGACGCCATCGTTGTCTATGCGGATGAAGTACAGGGCGGTCGGCCGAGTCCTCGCCGCCGCGATGCCGCTTCCCTGCGGGCTCGTCCGGCCGCCCTGAGACGATGCGGCGGCTCCCGGTGTCGCCGCGATGCCGCCGGGGCTGCCGGAGGCGCCGGGGCGCCCGGCGGGCTGGGGTGCCGGAAGAGGTACAGGCTGGGGCTGCCGCGCCGGAGTGGCGCCACGCCCCGGCGCAGCCGGGCTGGCGGAGCCGCCGGCGGCGGAAGCTCCGGCTCCTGCACCGGCTCCGGGAGCGGGCGCCGCGCCGGAGCCCTTCGGAACCGCGGGAGCCGGGGCGGGGGGGGCCGCGTTCGGGGCTCCGGTCCCGCGCTGGGTGCTCACGATATCCTTGAAATTGGTGCCGCCGATAGTCTGGCGGATCTTGCCGAGGTTGAGAAGGAAAAGGAAGAGGATAACCACGAGCGCCGCCAGCACGAGAAGGCAGCCGGGACCCGCTCCCCGCCTTCGCCCTTTGCCGCTCGACCGCCTGCCGCTTGCCATATCGTGTCATGATATGGATCGGCAGGACGCAGGTCAATGATTAACGAAGGAGGCTCCCGCAAAATGCGGACCCGCTTCGCCGGGGCGGCCCGAACCTACGAAGGCGCCCGCCCGGCGCGGAGCGGCCTGATGTCGCGCTCGGGATCCGGATCGCGGCCCGGCTCCAGCAGGACGACCTGGTGCGCTCCGGGATTGTGGAACTGGACGTAGCGCCCGCCCGCGCGGAGCGCGTAGCGCCCCTCGACGGGCCGGTGCCCGCCGAACCAGAGCGCTCCCTTCGAACCCGAACCCCGATTCCCCGCCGGAGCTCCGTCGAGCAAGGCTTCCAGCGAGCGTTCGACCGAGCCCTCTTCCGCGCCGTCGTTCGGGGTCCAGATGAGGCCGTACACCACGTCGGGCCGCCTGCGGTACTCGATCGCGTCGTCCGGGCCCAGGGGAAAGGCCGGCTCGCCGTGGCTCGCCACGAAGTTCTCCCCGACGGCGAGCACGGGGTACTCGAGCTCGACCTGCCGCAACCGGGCTCGGAGCTCAGGCCCGTAGGCGAGGTCGAACCAGGCGGCGACCATCTCGCCCTCGGCGGCGAACTTGTAGAAGGGCCGGTCTCCGCGCTCTTCGTCGTTCGAGACATTGTCGTGGTTGCCCTTGATGAAGTGGAAATTGCGAGGGAAGGCGGACTTGGCCGCGAGCACGATGCGCAGGGCGCTCAGGGCGAGGGCCATCTCCTCGTCCATCCAGCGGTGACTGGCGTAGCCGCCGGCATACTCGCGCAGCGCGCGCTCCCATCGCCGCGGGGCGCCCTCCCACTCGGTGTGGAAGAGGTCGCCCAGGCAGAGCAGCGTGGCCCCGCCCTCGCCGAGCAGCTGCGCCAGGGGCGCGCCGAAGGGCGAGTCGGGCGGGCCCTCCCAGGCCAGGGCTTCGGCGAGCAGCGAGGGCCGGGCGTGGAGGTCGGGGAGGAGGACCGTCGGCAGGGAAGGGAGCCGGAGAAGGCCGCCCGGCTCTCCGCCCGAGTCGCGGGGGCGCAGCTCGG
>JAJXZP010000189.1 GCA_021779995.1 bacterium
GGTCCTCTTCCGTATAGGGAATGGGCGAACCGCCGAGCATGGCGAGAGCGGGTCTCCTATGGTAGCGCTTGGAACTCTCTTCAATCAGTTCGGCTATCGTAGACGCTCGACTTTGTACCTGCTCTCGCCACTACGATATTTTGGGGGCCACGGTCGCGCACGGATCCCCTACCGGGCGTATGCGCGCCGGAACGAAGGCGCGCGCCGTCTAGTCCTGGTTCCGTCGCGGGTACAGGAAACGCTTGATCTTCTGCGTGGGGGTCTTCTCGAAGGGCTCGTGCTGGATCCGCACCGTGCCGATGCGCGAGAAGCCCGCGAGTCTTCCGTTGGCCTCGCGCTTGATGAGTTCGAGCATCTGCGCGGCCGCGCGCTCGATGTTTTCGAGGCTCTCGCCGGCGTGTTCCATGGCCTCGCCCACCGAGCGGCTCAGGCGCGCGGCGGCATTTTCCGCGCCGTCGCTCGTGCCCCGCGCGCCCAGCTCCTGGAGCAGCTCGGGCTTGAGCTGCACCAAGGCGGTGAGCCCCGACTCGTCGCCGTAGACGAGCGATTCGGCCACGTGGGGCGAGGCGTTGAGGAGGGCCTCGACCTCCTCGGGGTAGATGTTCTCGCCCGAGGCGCCGAGGATCATGGTCTTGAGCCGTCCGCGGACGGTCACCGTGCCGCTCTCGTCGAGGAAGCCCAGATCGCCCGTGCGGAACCAGCGGTCAGGGGTGAAGGCCTCGGCTGTCCGCTCGGGGTCTTTGTAGTAGCCCGGTGTCACATTGGGGCCGCGGACCTGGATCTCGCCCGCGCCCGACGGGGCGCGGGGCTCTCCGATGCGTATTTCCACGCCCGAGGCGGCGACGCCGGTCGTGTGCAGCCGGACGCGGCCGGGTCGGTTGCCGGCGATGAGCGGGGCGGTCTCGGTGAGGCCGTAGCCGATGGAGTAGGGGAAGCGCGCGTCGTGGAGGAAGCTCTCCACGTCGGGGGCGAGGGGGGCGCCGCCGATGCCGAAGAAGCGCAGCCGCCCGCCGAACGTGCGCATGAGTTTGAGGCCGGCGAGGCGATGGAAGAGGGGGCGCAGGACGGCGAAGCGGTACAGGCCGATCTTCTCCAGGCTCGGCTTGACCGAGGAGCGGTAGACCTTCTCCATGACGAGGGGCACGGTGAGCATGATGGTGGGACGCACCGCTGCCAGGGCCGGCAGAAGGGCGCTGGCCGAGGGCGGCCGGTCGAGGTAGTAGACCGCCGAGCCGTGCATCAGGGGGATGATGAAGCCGATGGTGAACTCGTAGGTGTGGGCGAGGGGGAGGACGGAGAGGACCCGGTCGGTGCGCCTGAGGACGACGAAGATGCTGCAGGCCCAGGCGTTGTGGATGATGTTGCGGTGCGTGAGCATGACACCCTTGGAGCTGCCGGTGGTGCCCGAGGTGTAGACGATCTCGGCGAGGTCGTCCGCTCCGATGGGCGGGGACTCGAAGGCGGCCGCGGCCGCCGCGATCGCCGCTTCCGTAGGCCGGGGCGTGGCCTCGGGCGCGGCCAGGATGCCCAGGTCCTCCACGTCGAGGAATATCCGGCCTTCGCTCCGCCCCGAAAACTTGGCGAAAAGCCGCCGCGAGCAGAGCACGATGCGGCTTTCGGAGTGCTCGAGGATGTTGCCCATCTGCTCGGCCGTGAAATCGGTGAGGATGGGCACGGCTACGCAGCCCGAGCGCGAGATGCCGAGGTAGGCCAGGCCCCACTCGGGGCGGTTCTCGGAAGCCAGGGCCACGCGATCGCCCGGATGCGCGCCGAGGAGGCCGAGGAGGGCGGCGACGCGACGCGTCCTCGGCTCGAGCTCCTCGTAGCGGACGGCCGTTCCGCCCAGCATGGCGAGGGCGGGCCTGAGCGCGTAGCGCCGCGAGGCTTCTTCGACCAGCTCGGGGACCGTGAAACGCTCGATGCGGTACATGCGGAACGCTCCTATCCCCGATAGACCCCGAAAGGGGCGGCTGGGTTGCCTAGTGATCGATCGGTCGGAGCCCAGCATAGCACGGAAGATGGGGGGAGTCGATGGCGAGGTTGGAATGTTCCAACGAGCCTACGAGCGTGCCTGGACGGCTCTATTCCGGCAGGCGGAAGGCCTCGAAGGGCAGGGCGTCGTAGGCCTCGCTCTCGATGCGGCGCTCGCCCGCGTAGACCACGATACCCCGGCCCGAGCGCGGGGTCAGGGCCCGGAACCAGGTGATCCCGGCCGCGAAGTCCGGATTCCAGGTCATGGAGGCCTTGATCTCGATGGGGTGGAGTATCCGGTCTCGCTCCGCGATCAGGTCGATCTCACGGCCGTTCTGATCGCGGTAGAAATAGAGCTGCGGCTCCTCGCCTCGATTACAGGCCCGCTTGACCGCCTCCATGACGACCATGTTCTCGAAGAGCCCGCCGAGCAGCGGGTCGCGGGCGACCGCCTCGGTCGTCCGCAGGCCGAGGAGGGAGGCCGCGAGGCCCACGTCCGTAAAATAGAGCTTGGGCGACTTCACCAGGCGCTTCCCGACATTTTCGAAGAACGGCTTCAGCCGGTATACGATGAAGGAACTCTCGAGTGCCGCGAGCCATTCGCCGAGCGTCGTCGAGCTGATACCCGTATCGGCCGCCAGGGAGGAGAGGTTCACCAGTTGGCCTATCCGTCCGGCGAGGAGGCCGAGGAAGCGCTCGAAAGCGGCGAGGTTCCTGATATTCAAAATCTGGCGGATGTCGCGCTCGACGTAGGTTTGGATGTAGTTCCGGTAGGCCCGCACCGGGTCCTGGCCTTCGGCGTGGACCCGGGGGAAGAAGCCCGAGAGGATGCAGCCGTCGCGCTCGAGACGAACTCCGGTCGAAGCGAGCTCCGGGAAGCTGAAGGGGAGGAGGGTGGCCAGGGCGTTCCTGCCGGCGAGGCTCTGTCCTATCGCTGCGCGGAGGGCAAGCTGGGAGCTCCCCGTGAGGATGAAGGCCCCCCTGGCATTCCCCGAGTCAACCATCGTCTGGATCCACGAGCAGAGTTCCGGGGCGCGCTGCACCTCGTCGAGGACGAGGGGCGGCGGGTTCAGCCTGAAGAAGGCCCTCGCGTCGGAGAGCGCCA
>JAJXZP010000150.1 GCA_021779995.1 bacterium
AACGCGACCTTCACCGACCATTACCTGGAACTCCCCTACGATCTCTCGGGCGTGATGTTCATCACGACGGCCAACTCCATGCAAGGCATCCCCTACCCGCTCCTGGATCGCATGGAGATCATCGAGGTCCCGGGATACAGCGAGTACGAGAAGCTCGAGATCGCCAAGCACTTCATCGTCCCCCGGCAACTCGAGGAGAACGGTCTCGGCGCCGCCGGCATACGCTGGCGCGACACCGCCATACTCGAGATCATCCGCCACTACACCATGGAATCCGGCGTGCGCGGCCTCGAGCGGGAAATCTCCCACGTCATGCGGAAACTCGCCCAGGAGGCCGTCGGCAAAGGCCTGGCGGCCGGGACGGAGGGCCTCGCGAACTGGCGGATAGTCCTCACCGAGAAGCGGGTGTCGCAGATGCTTGGCCGCCGCCGGCGCGAGGAAACCGCGGTATACAAGGAGCCGCGGCTGGGCGTGGCCTACGGGCTGGCCTGGACCGAGTCGGGTGGGACGATCCTTCCGGTCGAAGCCCTCCTTTTCGAGGGTGAGGAGGGCCTGATCCTCACGGGGAACCTGGGCGACGTGATGAAGGAAAGCGCCCGGGCCGCCCTCAGCTTCATCCGCTCGCGCGCCGCGGATTTCGGGCTCGCCGAGTCCGATTTCCGCAAGCGCGTGGTCCACGTGCATGTGCCCGAAGGCGCCATTCCCAAGGACGGACCCTCGGCGGGCGTCACCCTCATAGCGAGCATGCTCTCGGCCTTCACGGGCAAGTGCCTCGAGCCGGATCGGGCCATGACGGGAGAGATCACCCTCACCGGACGGGTTCTCGCGATAGGCGGGGTCAAGGAAAAGGTGCTCGCCGCCCATCGCAACGCCATCGGGACGGTCCTCCTTCCCGAAGGCAACCGGAAAGACCTCGAAGATATTCCCGCGGAGCTGCGCGAGTCCACCCGCTTCGTCTTCGTCTCCACCGTGACCGAGGCCCTCGCCGAGCTGTTTCCCTCGGGAGCATCCAAGGAAGGCGCGCCGAGCAAACGCAAAGCCCCGGCCGCTTCCTCTCCAGCCTCCGCCGCCGACTCAGCCACCGCTTGACGCTCCATCGCCGATAGGCGTACTTTCCTGCCAACCGGGGTGGCGCGGCCTGCCCGTCGGGATGTGGAATCGTCGATTCCAGCGGCCGCGTCTGAGATCACACCCGATGAACCTGATCCGGGTAATGCCGGCGGAGGGAAGCATGCACGCCTCTTCAAGCGGCCGCCTAGGCGGTCGTCTCATCTTTCTGGTCTTGTTCCTCGTCCTCGCCGTTTCCGCGCTCGTCGCGGAGGACAACACGCTCATCGTCTATACCTACGATTCCTTCGTCGCCGATTGGGGCCCCGGGCCCAAGATCGCGCCCCTCTTCGAGAAGGCGACGGGGATAAAGTTGAAGTTCGTTTCCAAGGGAGAGGGGGGCCAGCTGCTGGCGGCCCTCCTTCTCGAAAAGGGCCGCCCTCAGGCCGACGTCGCCCTCGGACTCGACAATTTTCTCGCGCCCAAGGCCCTCGCCGCCGGCCTGTTCGAGGCCTACGCCCCAGCGGGGCTGGATGCCATTCCCAACGACATCCGCATCGACCCATCGGACCGACTGATTCCCTTCGATTATGGCCACTTCGCCGTCATCTGGGACAGTCAGAAGCTCGCTGACCCGCCCAGAAGTCTCGAAGATCTCACCAAGCCCGAGTACGCGAAAAAGCTCATTCTCATGGACCCGCGGACCTCGACGCCCGGACTCGGCTTCCTCGCATGGACCGAAGCCGTCTATGGCGCGAAATGGAAGGACTACTGGGCTCGCCTCCGCCCGAGCGTCCTCGCGATGACACCGGGCTGGGACGCCGGCTACGGGCTTTTCACCAACGGCGAAGCCCCGCTCGTGCTCTCGTACACCACGAGTCCCGCCTACCACAAGGAAGTCGACAAGACGGATCGCTACAAGGCCCTCGAGTTCAGCGACGGCCACGTGGCCGACATCGAGCTCGCGGGCATTCTCGCCGGCGCCCGGCATCCGACCGAGGCGCGGAAGTTCATGGACTTTCTCATTTCCCTCGCCTGCCAGAACGAGCTTCCCCTGACCCAGTGGATGTACCCGGCCAACCCGAAGGTCGTGCTGCCGGCCTGCTACTCCGCTGCCCTGCGTCCGGCCAAGACGGTGACGATCGACGTGGCCAAGCCGGTCGCCGACGCGGTGGAGGCGGCTGAGATACTCAGCGGCGGAAAATGAAAGGCCGAGCCGGCGAGTCCGCGGCGGCGAGGATCGCGGCGGCAGCCGCCATCCTCGCCGTCATAGGCCTCAGTTTCGCCCCCCTCGTCGCGATCGTCTCAGGCGTCGGCGGGGGAGTGGAGACTCGAGGATTCGCCGGCACGCTGCGCTCCACGCTCGCGACGCTCGCGGAGCCGCGCACGCTCCGCGCCCTTCAGTTCACGATCTCGCAGGCCGCAGTCAGCACGATCGCGGCCCTCCTCATCGGGCTGCCCGGCGCCTGGCTCGCGGCTCGCTACGATTTCCGCGGGCGGCGGCTCCTGAAGTCGCTGTCCGCGATTCCCTTCAGCGTCCCTCCCCTTCTCATCGTTCTCGCATTCGTCCTCTACTACGGCCGCGGCGGCTATCTCAATCGCGCGCTGATGGCCGTGTTCGGGCTCAGGGAGCCGCCGCTCGGCTTTCTGTACTCGTTCTGGGGCATCGTGCTCGTCCACGGCTTTTACAATTTCCCGATCGTCATGCAGAATCTGAGCGAGGTGTGGGCCAGGCTGCCGCGCGATCGCGAGGACGCCGCCCGGCTTCTCGGGGCGGGCAGACTGCGGGCCTTCGCGACGGGAGCTCTCCCTTCGCTCGCCCCCTCGCTCGCGCAGGCCGCGGCCCTGACCTTTCTGTTCTGCTTTTTCAGTTTCGCGGTGGTACTCGTGTTCGGTTCCCTCGTGGGCTCCACCCTGGAGGTGGAGGTCTACCGCCGCGCGCGCATCGAGGCGGACCCCGCGGGGGCTTCGGCGATCGCGCTCGTCGAGACCGCGATCGCCCTC
>JAJXZP010000328.1 GCA_021779995.1 bacterium
GGACCGTCCCGGCGGTCTCGCCGGGCGAGAGGTTGCAGCCGACGCCGCAGTGGGCGCAGATCGAGGGGGCGGTGTGGAGGTCCCACTTGCGGGCGTAGTGCGCCTTGTAGGTCTTGTCGGTGAACACGCCGGTCGGGCAGACCTCGCTGAGGTTGCCCGAGAACTCGTTCTCCAGCGGCCCGTCGGAGGCCCGGCCGAAGTAGACGTTGTCGTGCCAGCCCTGGACGGCGAAGTCCGAGCCGCCCGCGTAGTCGCGGTAGAAGCGGACGCAGCGGTAGCACTGGATGCAGCGGTTCATCTCGTGGTTGAGGAAGGGGCCGAGGTCCTGGTTCGTATGCGTGCGCTTGGTGAAGCGGTAGTCGCGGTAATTGTGGCCGGTCATCACCGTCATGTCCTGGAGGTGGCACTCGCCGCCCTCGTCGCACACGGGACAGTCGTGGGGATGGTTGACCATGAGCATCTCGACCACGCCCTTGCGGGCCTCTCGGGCCTCCTCGTCGGCTATGGAGATGCGCATCCCGTCGGCGACCGCGGTCATGCAGGACATGATGATCCGGCCGCGCGTGTCGCCCTCGTCCTTGAAAAGCTTGACCGCGCACTGGCGGCAGGCCCCGACCGAGTGCATGGCCGGATGCCAGCAGAAGTAGGGCAGGTCGTATCCGAGGGAGAGGCAGACCTCGAGCAGGTTCTTGCCCTCGCCCGGATCCACCTCGTGGCGCGTGCCGTCGACGTATATAGCAGCCTTCTTCATTTCCATGGACAGCCCTTCCTGCGCAGGTGCGCCTCGAAGTCTTCGCGGAACAGCTTGAGCGCGCTCTGCAGCGGCTCCACGGCGCCGGGGGCGAGGGCGCAGAAGGTCCGCCCCGGGGCGAGCTTGCGGCTGAGATCCTCGAGCCGCTCCAGGTCGCCCTCCTCGCCCCGGCCCTCCTCCAGGGCCTCCAGGATCCGGACGATCCAGGGCAGGCCCTCGCGGCAGGGCGTGCACCAGCCGCAGGACTCCCGGGAGAAGAAGCGCTCGAGCGAAAGCACCATCCCGACGGGGCAGGTCTTGTCGTCGAGGACCACCATCGTGCCGGTGCCCAGGCGCGAGCCCGCCTTCCCGACCGAGTCGAAGTCCATGCGCAGATCCAGCTTGTCGGGGCCGAGGAAGTCGGTGGAGGCCCCTCCGGGCAGGAAGCCGCGGAGCACGCGCCCCTCGGCCATGCCTCCGGCCTTGCCTTCCAGTATCTCGCGGACCGTCGCGCCCATGGGCATTTCCCAGACGCCGGGCTTCGCGACCCAGCCCGAGACGCCGTAGAGCTTGGTGCCGGCGTCGGAGCCGGGCGAGAGGGCCTTGAACCACTCCGGCCCCTCGCGGAGGATGTGCGGGAGGTTGGCGACGGTCTCGACGTTGTTGACCACGGTGGGCCGGCCCCAGAGCCCGCTCACCTGCGGGAAGGGCGGCTTGTTGCGCGGATTCGGGCGCTTGCCCTCGAGGGCGTTCAAGAGGCCCGTCTCCTCGCCGCAGAGATAGCGTCCCGAGCTGAGGTGGATCTCGATCTCCGGCCCTCGCCCTTCCTCGGGGCGGCCGACGAGGCCGCGCTCCGTGGCTTCGGCTATGGCCCGCTCCAGGGCGGCGGCGCTCGCGAGGTACTCGCCGCGGATGTAGATGAAGGCGTGCTCGGCCCCGATCGCGCGCGAGGCGATGGCGATCCCCTCGACTATCTGGTGGGGGTCGCCCTCGAGGAGGATCCGGTCCTTCATCGTGCCGGGCTCTTTCTCGTCGGCGTTGACCACGAAGTACCGCGGCCCGCCGTCGTCCTTCGCGGGGACGAAGCTCCACTTCATTCCCGTCGGGAAGCCCGCTCCGCCGCGCCCGCGCAGCCCCGATGCCTTGACGAGGTCCAGGACCTCGTGACCCGACATGGCCCGGGCCTTCTCCAGGCCCCGGTAGCCGCCTGAGGCCTCGTATTCGCCTATCGATACGGCCGTGCCGTCGGCCTTCAGCCTCTCAGTGAGCGGAGTCGCCATGCTTGTCCTCTCCGATCCGCGCGAAGATCTCGTCCAGGGTTTTTGCGTCGAGCCTGCCGTAGGGCAGGCCGTCGAGGGTCATGGCCGGAGCCTGCTCGCAGAGCCCCAGGCAGCCCGCCGGCAGGAGGGTGAACTCCCCGTCGGCGCTCGTCTCGCCGAAGCCGATGCCGAGGCGTTCCTTGATGAGCGCGACGATGGAGTCGGCGCCCTTGATCCAGCAGCTCACGCTGTCGCAGGCCATGATGACGTGCCTGCCGACCCGCCTCCGGAACACGAGCTCGAAGGCGGTGGCCACCGTCTCGAGCTCCTCCCGGGGCATTCCGAGGACCATGGCGGCCTCGGCGAGCGCTTCGTCGGAGACCCAGCCGCGCTCTCTCTGCAGCATGGCCAGGGTCTCGGCTGCCGCGGCCCTTCGGTCGCCCAGGCGCTCGACCGCGGCCCGGATAGCGGTTCGCTCAAGCTCGCTCAGCATTCTTCGCACCTCACCTGTCCACATCCGCCAGCACATAGTCCACGCTGCCCAGGATCGCGACCAGGTCCGATACGGTGAGCCCCCGGCTTATGAGCGGCACCATCTGGATGTGCGCGAACGAAGGCGTCCGGATCCGCGTCCGGTAGGACATGGTTCCGCCGTCCGAAATGAGATAGTAGCTGTTGTTGCCCTTGGTGGCCTCGATGGTGACCGAAGCCTCGCCCGCCGGCACCACCGGCCCCCAGCTCACGCCGAGGAAGTGATGGATGAGCGTCTCGATGTCGTGCATCGTGCGCTCCTTCGCGGGGGGCGTGGCCAGGGGATGGTCCGACTTGTAGGGCCCGGCGGGCATGTTGTCCAGGCATTGCTCGATGATCCTGAGGCTCTGCCGCATCTCCTCGACGTGGACGGCCAGGCGGTCGTAGGAATCGCCGTGCGTTCCCGTGGGCACCTCGAACTCGAACTGCTCGTAGCCGCCGTAGGGACGCTTTTTCCGCAGGTCCCACTCGAGGCCCGAGGCGCGGAGGAAGGGCCCCGTGGCCCCCCACTCGATGCACTCCTCGAGCGAGGCCGCGCCGATCCCCTGGGAGCGGATCTGGAAGAGCCGGTTCTTCATGACCGCCGCGTCGTAGTCCTTGAGGCGGCGCCTGAGGTAGGGGATGAACTCGCGCACGAGGCCGTCCCAGCCCTCGGGCAGGTCCTGGGCCACGCCGCCTATGCGGAACCAGGCCGGGTGCATGCGCCCTCCCGTGACGGCTTCGACGATGTCGAAGGCGCGCTCGCGGTCGTTGAACATGTAGAAGACGGGGGACATCTGCCCGACGTCCTGGGCGAAGGTCCCGTAGAAGACCAGGTGGCTGATGATCCTGAAGAGCTCGGCCATCATGATCCGGATCACCTTGGCGCGGTCGGGGACCTGGATGCCGGCCAGCTTCTCGACGGCGAGGACATAGGCGAAGTCGTTCATCACGCCGCCCAGGTAGTCGACCCGGTCGGTGTAGGGGATGTAGGTGTGCCAGGACTGCCGCTCGCCCATCTTCTCGGCCCCGCGGTGGTGGAAGCCGATCTCGGGCACGATGTCGACGATGACCTCGCCGTCGAGCTGGGCCATGAGGCGCAGCATGCCGTGGGCACTCGGGTGCTGGGGACCGATGTTGACGAAGAGGTACTCGCGGCCGTCCTCGCCTGAGCGGCGCATGCCGTGCTCCTCCGGCTTGAACTCCATCGAGCCCAGGATCCGGGAGACGTCGTCGTCGTCCATGTGGAAGAGCCCCAGCTCGGTGCCGCGCGCGGGGTGCTCCTTGCGCAGGGGATGGCCCTCCCAGTAGTCGGGCATGAGAATGCGCCTCAGGTTGGGATGGCCCTCGAAGCCCAGCCCGAACATGTCCCAGACCTCGCGCTCGTAGTAGTTCGCGCTCGGCCAGAGCCGGGTGATGGAGGGCGCCGCGGGGCGATCGCCCTCGAGCGCCAGCTTGAGCCTGATATCCTCGTTCCGGTCGAAGGACAGCAGCTGGTAGACTAGGCTGAAGTCGGAGGGCGGCTGTCCCTCGCGGTGGCTCCGGCCGCGCTCGTCTATGGCGGTGAGGTCGTAGAGCATGGGGTAGGAGCCGCCCGGAGAACTTTTCAGGTACTCGAGGGTCTCGAGGAGGCGCTCCTTCTTCAGCCAGACGGTGGGTATGCCGTCCGCGGTCCGCTGGACCGTGAAATTCCCGGCGCCGAAGCGTCCGGCCAGTTCCTCGAGAATCGGCGACGTGCTCATCGGCGTCGGCCCCCTTCTAATGCCAGTTCTTCGGCGGACGATCGTCCGGCCGAGGCGCCCGGCGGGACGGCTTCCGCCCGCGGTCCGTCGGCCCGCGGCCCGGCCGCGTTGCGCGACATCACAGCCCGTCCGGCGAGCGCAGGTCCGTGGCCGCGCGCCGCCCGGCGCCCATGATGTCGCGGAGCGAGGGCTTGTCCAGCTTGACCACGCCCTGCGGGCCCACCACCCAGGACAGGGGCCGCTTCTCGGTGCCGACCTCCTCCTGCAGGAGCAGGAGCCCGCGCATGAACGAGTC
This sequence comes from bacterium, assembly GCA_021779995.1. Taxonomy (GTDB): domain Bacteria; phylum Spirochaetota; class Spirochaetia; order Treponematales; family Rectinemataceae; genus JAJXZP01. The sequence continues at coordinate 4,537 of JAJXZP010000328.1, forward strand.
CGGGCTCGGAGGGCAGCCCTGGATGTAGACGTCCACCGGCATGAAGGAGTCGACGCCCTGGACGACGGAGTAGATGTCGAACATCCCGCCGGAGTTGGCGCAGGAGCCCATGGAGATGACCCAGCGCGGCTCCATCATCTGGTCGTACATGTGCTTGACGATGGGCGCCATCTTCTTGAAGACCGTGCCCGCGATGATCATGACGTCGGCCTCGCGCGGCGAGCCGCGGATGATCTCCGAGCCGAAGCGCGAGAGGTCGTACTTGCTCGTGAGCGAGGTGGCGAACTCGACATAGCAGCAGGAGAGGCCGAAGTTGAAGGGCCAGATCGAGCGCTTGCGCCCCCAGGCTATGAGGTCGGAGTGGCGCGCCAGCTGGATGTCGGCGAACGGGTGGCGCGAGCGGTCGATGCCGTCGGATTTTGGGGTTTTCATGAGCTGTATCCGTGCTTCCTGAGGTGTTCGCGCTTCCGTCTGGCTCCCCAGTCGAAGGCGCCCTTCTTCCATATATAGGCGAGTCCGGCCGCGGACTCGATCATGAACACGAGGATGGCCGCATAGCCGGCCCAGCCGGACTCGCGGGCGGCGACCGCCCAGGCGAAGAGGAAGACCGCCGCGACGTCGAAGATCACGAAGAACATGGCGACGAGATAGAAGTCGACCGGGAAGCGGAGCCTCGCCGAGCCCGTGGGCAGCATGCCCGACTCGTAGGGGATGCCGGTGCCGCGGGCCTTGTGCCGCTCGCCGAGCAGATGGGTGACGACCATGAGGGCCACCACGATGATCAGGACGAACGCGAGATAAATCGCCAACGATGAGAGATCGCTCACCCTCGTACCCCCCGCGGTACAGCTATCCGGAGGAAGCTGCTCGATCAAAAACAAGGAAGCCCCAGGCGAGGCCCGTTCGAAAGCCGGAAGACCTTCTAGAGAGCCGCATCGATATGCGGAGCCGATCTCAAGAGCGAGAACTCGCGAAACCGGCTTGTTTCTTGTCCTTTTCCTTGAACAGCCTCGTCTTCTGCCGTTTCGATATTAGAGTAACCATATATTATGCCCGAAGCGGCGCGGGGTCAAGCGTCGATCTGCTCGAGAACGTAGTCTATCAGACTCACGAAACGATTTCGGTATTCCCCGACGGGGAAGGTCGAAGCCTGGTCCCGGGCCTTCTGGGCCCAGGTTTGCGTCTGGGCCAGGAGATCGACGCTCTCCGGGAGCCCGTGGTCCTTGTCCATCAGGTCGTCCACCATCTGGAAGGTGAGGCCGAAACCGAGGCCGAACTCCCGCAACTGGCGCTCGCGCTCCCGCCCGGCGCCGACGACCATGCCCGCGGACTCGCAGCAGGCGGCGAAGAGGGAGGCTGTCTTGTCGGAGGAGATCTCCAGATAGTCCTGAAACGACAGGGGCTGGGGTTCCGCCCCGACCTCCTGGGCGAGAATCTCGCCGATGCACATCGCCTGGGTCGTGTTGATGAAGAGATCGAGCACGGAGAGGCGCATCTCGGGCGAGACCTGCGGCAGGTTGGTCACGAGCGAGAAGAAGTGCGTGTACAGGATGTCGCCGGCGAGCACCGCGACCCGGTTGCCGAAGCGCTTGTTGAGGCTCACCTGGTGCCGCCGTTCCTCGGCGCTGTCGATGATGTCGTCGTGCACGAGGCTCGCGGCGTGGAGCACCTCCACGGCCGCCGCCAGGTTGATGAGAGGCTCCCGCGGGAAGGAGCCGTCCACGGCTCGCGAGGCGAGCAGGACGAGCGCCGGCCTGATTCGCTTGCCCGGCACCGAGAAGGGGTGCGTGACGATACCCGGCAGGATGCCGAGGCGGCTCTGGTGCTCGGTGCTCGACGCGCCTATTCGCGACAACGCGGTCTTCAGCTCCCGCTCTACGAGCTCGAGCTCCTTGGATACGGGTTCGAAAATCGCTTCGAGATCCATTCAGAATACCTCGCTTAGTTGACTATTTATGTCCAGTATGCAGGAAAACCGTATCCATGGTCAAACCCAGGTGGCTGACCTCCCTGAGCCCGGCTTCGGCCATGAGCAGGTCGAACTCTCCGGGTTTTGGATAGGCCAGGATGGTGTTGACGAGGTAGCGGTAGGCCGAGACATCGCGCGCGACGAGACCGGCCAGGGCGGGCAGAATCCTGGTCAGGTAGAATCGGTAGGGGCCTCGGAAGAGGCGCAGCGGCGCGAAGCTGAACTCGAGCACCATGACCTGGCCGCCCGGGACGACGACCCTCGCCATCTCGCGCAGGGCCGCGAGCCTGTCGGGGATGTTGCGCATGCCGAAGGCGACGGCGGCCACGTCGAAGCTGTCGTCGGGGTAGGGAAGGGCCGTGGCGTCGCCCAATCCCAGCCTGACCCGATCGGCGAGCCCCACCTCCTGGACCTTGCGCCGCCCGAGCTCGAGCATGGGCTCGGCTATGTCGACCCCCTCGACCCGGATCTCCGGGTGGCGTCTCGCGGCCTCGATGGCCAGGTCGCCCGTCCCCGTGGCCAGGTCGAGCAGGGCCTTCTTCGAGGGGAAGCGCATCAGCGCGGCCGTCTTCCTGCGCCAGGCTATGTCCCTGCGGAAGCTCAGGATGTGGTTGAGGCGATCGTAGGTGGGCGAGACCTCGGCGAAGAGCTCCTCGACGAAATTCCCGCGACGCTTCGGGTCCGGCCCGGAGACGGGAAGTTCGCGCTTTTCCCTCTCTTCTTCCTGCCTTCTCGATTCCATCCATCCTCCCGGGGCAGGCACTATAGCACACCGCGAGGCGGAGAGACTAGGAAGAGCGCGGGCATGGACACGTACCTGCTACGAAGACTGTCGATGACGCAGAATGACCCTCACCCGAGGTGGCGAAACCTCGGGCGAGACATGGTGTGTCGTGCCGTCAGGAGTAGAGATTCCCCAAGCGCTGCAATTCGGCGCAAAGCCGATCGTCGGGCCCCGCCGCGGCCTTTTGGGGTGTTGCGGGCGGACTTCGCGCCTACTCCCACTTGAACAAGGCGGCCGCCGCGGCGAGGAAGACCAGGGTCATCGCGGCGAGCACGCCCAGGTCGCCCGCGATCCTCGCCAAGCCCGCGCCGTCGAGCATGACGGCCCGCGAAGCCTCGATGTAGTAGGTGATGGGAAATGCGCGCGAGGCGATCTGCATGGCCTGGGGCGTGCCCTCCAGGGAGAAGAACACGCCCGAGAGGATCATCATCGGCCAGGTGATGAGATTCATGATGCCCCCGGCGGCTTCCTCGCTCTTGATCCTCGAGGAGAACACGAGGCCGAGGGAGATCATGCAGAGTATGGCGAGGGCGTTGACGAGGGCCAGGAGGGCCCAGGACCCCGCCATCCGGAAATGCAGCACGGAGTCGGTGCCCGCGAAGATGACCGTCGAAAGGAAGGCGACGATGAAGAAGCGGGAGAGGACCTGGGCGCTCACGAACTGGAAGGCGCTCAGGGGCGTGGCCTTGAAGCGCTTGAGCACGCCGTTGCGGCGGTAGCGCACGATGACGAAGCCGACGCCCGAGAGGCTGCCGAAGAGGATATTGATGCCGAGGACCCCGGGCACGAGCCAATCGACGTAGCGGATGGGCGTGCCCGACACGGTGTTGCGGGAGAAGATGCCTCCGGAGGCCGGAGCGGCGGCCGAGGAGTCGCCCGCGGCGAACATCTTCTCGAGGACATAGCCGTTCGACGAGGCCTCGTTGACGTAGTACTCGCGCTTGGAGAAATCGATCACCATGTCGATCTGGTCGTGCGCGAGCCGGTCGAGGGGAGTCGCGAGCCCGGCGTAGGGCAGGAACTGGAGGTGCTTGTAATGAAGGAAGGCGACGTCCTCCACGCTGCCGGCCGCGGGCCTATCGCCGACCAGGCCGATCTTGAAGGTCGTGCCCCCTCCGCCCGGGAAGGCGTAGGCGAAGCCCAGGATGAGGATTATCGGGAAGGCCAGGTTGAAGATGAGGGTCGAGCGGTCCCGGAAGAACTCGAGATTGCGCGCCACGAAGACTGCCCAGAACTTTTTCATCAGTCCAACCCCGATCCGGTGAGCTTGAGGAACAGGTCGTCGAGGTTGCGCCTCTCGACCGAGATCCCCGCGAGATCCACGCCGCCCGCGACGAGCTCGCGCAGGCTCGCGTCGGTGTCCGCGCAATTGAAGGCCACGAAGCCGTCCTCGAGTTCCGAAGGGCAGCTGAAGGAGGCTCCCGCAGGCACGGCGGCCTCGGGCACGCGGATGACCGCCTCGCCGAAGTGCTTGAGCAGGAGCTCGCGGGGCCTGCCCGACTCGATGATGCGGCCGTGGTCCATCACGATGATGTCGTCGCAGAGGTACTCGGCCTCGTCCATGTAGTGGGTCGTGAGGATGACCGTCTTGCCCTGGGCCTTGATGCCCTCGACGAGGCGCCAGAAATTGCGCCTCGCGTGCGGATCGAGGCCGGTCGTCGGCTCGTCGAGGAAGAGGAGGTCGGGATCGTTCGCCAGGGCGATGCCGAGGAGCATCCTCTGCCTCTGGCCGCCGGAGAGCTTGCGATTGTCCCGGTCGATGAACTCCTCGAGGGAGCAGGCGGCGATGATCTCGTCGATCGGCCTCGGCTTGGGGTAGAGCTTCGAGAAGAGCTCGAGGGTCTCCCGCACGGTGAGGAATTCCTGGAGCGAGGTGTCCTGGAACTGGATGCCGATGTTCTCCTTGAAGGAGCGGCCGACGACCTCGCCCCGGTAGAGGATGGTCCCGGAATCGGGCTCGTGGATCGTCTCGATCACCTCGATCGCGGTGGTCTTGCCCGCGCCGTTGGGGCCCAGGATGCCGAAGCAGGAGCCCTCGCGCACGGCGAAGCTGATGCCGTCGACGGCTTTGACCTTGCCGTAGGCCTTATGGAGATCGCGCACCTCGAGGATGGGCGTCGGGTCGACACTATCGTTCATTGGGGGAGAAGGTACTGAACGGAGGCTCCACCGAGCAATGGAAAAAAAATCGCCGACTCGATTCCGGCACGCTATCCTCGGCTATCGCCCCGTCGGCTCTCCCTCCGATTGACATTCGTGGACACTCCGGCACACTATTCTTCCATTGTCCGGTCACGGGGTCGGATGACGCGAGGGAATATCCATGCAGCTTTCGGTGAAGGACGCCGCCGGCATCCTGAACGTTTCCGAGAAAACCATCTACCGTTGGATCAAGCAAGGCGTCCTGCCTTCGTACCGCATCAACGAACAGTTTCGCTTCAACCGGGCCGAGCTCCTGGAGTGGGCCACCCAGAGGCGGATCCAGGTCTCGCCCGATATTTTCGCCGAAAGCGGGGGAGGTGGCCTGCCCCTGCCGAGGCTCTCTGACGCCCTCAAGGCGGGCGGCATCGCCTATCGCCTCGAGGGAGACGACCAGGCCTCGGTGCTGCGCGCCGTCGTCGGCGTCCTGAACCTTCCCGAGGAAGTGGACCGCGAGTACCTCTACCAGGTCATGATGGCGAGGGAGACCCTGGGCTCGACGGGCATCGGCGACGGGATAGCCATCCCCCACGTCCGCAACCCCGTGGTGCTCCACGTCTCCAAGCCGACGGTCACGCTCTGCTTCCTCGAGCATCCCATCGACTTCCACGCGATCGACAACGAGCCCGTGGACACGATGTTCGCCATCATCAGTCCCACGGTGCGGGCCCACCTCCACCTCCTCTCGCGCCTGGGCTTCGTGCTGCGCGATCCCGAGTTCAAGAACGTGGTGAAGAACCGCTCCGCGAGGGAGGCGATCATGGACGCCCTCGTCGCGGCCGAGTCGGCCATCCCCGAGTCGTCCATCCCCGAGTCGTCCGGAGCCGAACATGGCGCTTGACCTCGTGCTCCTGGCTATAGCCGGTGCCGCCTTCAGCGGCCTGCCGGGGCTCCTCCTGCCCCGCACCTCGAGCTGGGGCCAGCGCATCTCGGTGTTCTTCCTCTGCGTCTCCGGGGCGGCGGGACTGACGGGAGCCGTCGCCGTCCTGGCCGGCGCAGGCTCCTCGACCCTGACCCTTCCCTGGCCCGCGGCGGGCGGGCTCTTCGCGGGCCTGGATACCTTGAGCGCCTTCTTCCTGGTGCCCGTGTTCCTGATGGGCGCGCTCGGCTCGATCTACGGTCTGGGCTACTGGCCGCAGGCGAGGAATCCGCGCAACGCCCGCAGGCTCCAGATCTTCTGGGGACTGATGGTCGCCGGCATGGCCCTGCTCATCGTGGCGCGCCACGCCTTCGCCTTCCTCCTCGGCTGGGAGTCCATGGCCCTCGCGGCCTTCTTCCTCATGACGGTGGAGGACGAGCGCGAGGAGTGCAGGACGGCCGGCTGGATCTACTTCATCGCCGCCCACATCGGCACGCTCTTCCTTTTCGGCTTCTTCGCGCTCTGGCGCCGGGCGACCGGCTCCTTCGCGCTCACCGGCGTCGCCGCCGGATCGATCGGGCTCGGCACCCTCAATCTGCTCTTCCTGCTCGCCCTCGTGGGCTTCGGGCTCAAGGCGGGCATCATGCCCCTGCACTTCTGGCTGCCCGGGGCCCACGCCAACTCGCCGAGCCACGTCTCGGCCATTCTCTCGGGCGTGGTGCTCAAGATGGGCATCTACGGCCTCCTGCGCTTCCTCTTCCTGATTTCCGATCCTCCGGCCGCCTGGGGCTGGCTCATCCTCGTCCTCGGGGCTTCGAGCGGCCTCCTCGGCGTCGTCTTCGCCATCGCCCAGCACGACCTCAAGCGCCTGCTCGCGTACCACAGCGTCGAGAACATCGGCATCATCCTCATGGGCCTGGGGCTGGCGCTGCTCGGGCGCAGCTACGGAAGGCCGGAATGGGTGGTGCTCGGCCTGGCCGGCTGCCTCCTGCACGTCTGGAACCACAGCCTCTTCAAGTCCCTGCTCTTCTATGGGGCGGGCTCGGTCCTGCACGCGACCGGCACGAGGCAGATCGACCGCCTGGGCGGGCTCGCGAAGCTCATGCCCTGGACGGCGGCGCTCTTCCTCGCGGGAGCCGTGGCGATCAGCGGGCTGCCGCCCCTCAACGGCTTCGTCAGCGAGTTCTTCGTCTACCTCGGCGCCGCGCGGACGATCGCGGTCGCCGCCCCCGCCGGGGCCGGCGCCGGGTCCGCTGTCCTCGCGGCCCCGAATCTCGCCGGAGCCGCGGTCGTCGTCCCGATCCTGGCCATGATCGGCGCCCTCGCCGTGGCCTGCTTCGTGAAGGTCTACGGAACGGTGTTCCTCGGCATGCCGAGAACCCAGCTGCGCTCCGAGCCCCATGAGTCGCCGCGCAGCATGGTCGGGCCCATGCTCCTTCTCGCGGCCCTCTGCGCTTTCATCGGCCTCGCACCCTCCCTCGTCGGGGGAGTCCTCGACGCGACGATAGCTCCCTGGGGAATCGCCGGCGCGGCCGGAGCCAGCGTGGCCGGCGCGGCGACCGTGGCTGGCGCGGCGACTGGGGCGGCCGTGGCCGGG
>JAJXZP010000236.1 GCA_021779995.1 bacterium
GCTGCGGCAGACGCGGCAGGAGCAGCGGGGATCGATCGGTGAAAAGTCCCTCTCATACTGGGCTTTTTTGATCGCCAGCGGGCCGAAAGCGGTGAACAGCAGGCCGTTGCGCGCGGTCCTCGTCGGGAAGACGCAGTCGAAGATGTCGATACCGTTCTCGACGGCCTCGAGGATGTATTCCGGCGTCCCGATGCCCATGAGATAGCGCGGCTTGGAGGCCGGAAGCATCGCGGAGGTCTGCGCGAGATAGTCCGCGAACACCTCGAAGGGCTCGCCGACGGATAGTCCGCCTATGGCAATTCCCGGCAGGTCGAAGGAGAGTATCTCCTCGGCGCTCTGGACGCGAAGCTCCTTGAAAAAATTACCCTGGATGATCCCGAAAAGCTCGCCCCGATAGCCGCGATCGCGATTCTCGATCCACCGCATCTTGGCGCGCCGGGCCCATTCCGTGGTCAGCCGAAGAGCCTGCTTAGCCTCCTTTTCCTCGGCGCCCCAGGGCGCGCAGACATCGAGCTGCATCTGGATGTCGCTGTTGAAGGCGGTTTGGATATCGACGACGCTCTCGGGCGACAGGAAGAGATTCGCCCCGTCGATGTGGGACCGGAACCGGACTCCCTCGTCGCTCAGCTTGCGGAACGGGGCGAGGGAGAAAACCTGAAAGCCGCCCGAATCGGTGAGGAAGTTGCCGCGCCAGCCGGTGAACCCGTGCAGTCCTCCGGCTTCGCGGATCACCTCGGGCCCCGGCCGCAGGAAAAGGTGGTAGGTATTGGCGAGGATGATGGGAAAGCCGATCTCCGCCAGGGCTTCGGCCCCGATGGCCTTCACCGTGGCGTTGGTGCCCACCGGCATGAAGGCAGGCGTGTTCACTCTCCCGTGGGGCAGGGCGAGGATTCCGGCTCTCGCGCGGCTGCCCTTATCCGCGGCTGTTTCCGTGAAAATGCTCGAATCGGACATGTGCTTCCTTTCGTCGCTAGTCGTCGCTAGGTCCGTGCGCGCCTGAACAAGAGCCAGCCCGCGGCCGCGAAGACCGCGAGCGGCGTCCAGGCGCCGGTGCGCGGATCCACGACACCATTCTTAGCCAGCAACATAAATATCATCTGCGCCACATAGTAGGCCGTGGCGGCGAGGAGACTCGCGAGCAGGCTCATGAGCAGTACATTTTTCCGGTATCGTCCTCCTACGGCGCCGGCGAGGAGCACGACGACGAGGGGCGTGAAGGCGAAGGAAAAGCGCTTGTGGCGCTCGGCGAGCGCGGCGGCGTAGGGAAGGCCCGCTCTCCGCAGGAATTCGACGTAGGTTCCCAGCTCGGTGAGGCTCATCTCGACCAGATCCCTGTTCTGGCTCTTGAAGGCATCGGGAGCCTCGTTCAGATCGCTTTCAACCCAGGATCCGTAGGATTCCTCTCCCCAGGATCCGTCCGGGCGAAGGTCGAAGCGCCTGACGCCGCCGAAAACCCATTGGCCCTCGTTCCAGCGGGCCGTGGCGGCCTCCACCCGCTCGGTCGGACGCCCTTGGGCATCGCGCTCGAGCACCGTCACGCCCGAGAGAACCTTGGCCTGGTCGTCGTAGTAGTCGACGCGATAGACCACCCGCCCTCCCTTGGAAATGACCGTCACATCCGCGTTGTTCATCGAGGGTTTCTGTTTGAGCAGGACGCTCGAATACTCGTTCTTTTCCCTGAGCGTCCTTAAGACGACTTCATCATCGAAAAAGAAGCCCGCGACGCAGAGACCGGCGGCGATGAGGAAAAGAGGCGCCATGAATTGAGCGAGCGACACGCCCGAACCGAAGACGACGGTGAGCTCGTTGTTCGCGTACAGACTGCCCAGACTGAGGGCCGCGGCGAAGAGGAGGGCTATGGGCAGGGAGTTCGAGAGACTCGCCGGTAGATAGAGAAGCATGATGCGGAGTATCGAGGCCAGGGGGGTGCCCAGGGCGAGGTAGCGCCAGAGATTGCCGAAAATGTCGACGAGCTCGAGAATCAAGCTGAAGAGCACGAGCGCGGCGCCCAGGGCGGGCAGGAAGGCCCGCAGGAGGTACAGCCGCATGGTGGTCGGGCGCCGCACGATGCTCAGCCCCTGACCCGGCGCCTGGCCCAGAAGACGATGCCGGCCGCGAACACGAGCGCATCGGGAATCCACATGGCCCAGAACGGCGACCATTCCAGGCGGGTACCCAGGGTCTGCCCGACCAGAAGGAAGGCCCAATAGAGGACCGAGATCAGCATGCCGAGGCCGAATCCGACCACCCTCCCCGAGCGCTTGGCGCCGAGTCCCAGCGGAAAGGCCAGAAATACGAAGAAGAGAGCTCCGAAGGGAATGGAGTATTTCTTATATAACTCGAGACGGTAGACCTGCAGGCTATGATCCACGATCGGAGGGGACAGGCTGCCGATGGACGACCGATCGGCCTCCAGACTCGAGTTCGCGTTGACCCAGGGCAGACCCGCGGCGAGGGCCGCCTGATAATCGTCGTACAGCCGGAGCCGGGCGGCGAGCAATTGCCGGCCGCGCTCGCTCATGCGGTCGTCCAACGCCTTTTGCTTTTCGGCGATGACGTGGGCGAGATCGGTCGACGACATGTCCCGCGGTCCGACGCTGGTCTGCTCGATCCCGCCGTCACGCGGCGTCAACCGATACTCCATCTCGTCGGCGCGCGACCAATCGAAGCTGTCGCTCTTGTCATTCTTGACCGTCTGCTCCCAGACCTCGCCGAGGTGCAGGATGATGTCTCCGGTCGCGCTGTCCGACGACAGGCTCGCGCGCCTGGCCGAGATGACCCGCGACGACCCGTCGCCGCTGCGGTCGAAGATGAGGATGTCGTCGAGTTCGCCGCCCGAGGCCGCGCCCGTGACGACGGAGATGTCGCGGTAGCGGGTCACCGAGTACGGCTTCAGTTCGAGGGCGGGCGTCGAGGTGAGCAGCTTTCGATACAGCTTTCCGAACTCGATCGTGCCCAACGGAAGGAAGACGTCGTTCATCACGAAGGAGCTCAGCGAAAACACCAGACCGAGGACGACGAAGGGGAAGAAGGCGCGATGCGCGGGCACGCCGGAAGCCAGGAGGGCCAGCATCTCATTGTCGGAGGAGAGGCGGCCGGCGGCCATGAGCGCGCCCACCAGAGCGGCGAAGGGGAAGGCCATCGCCAGTATCGAAGGAGTGGCGTACACGAGGAGGAGCAGCACATCGCGGAGCGGGGCCTTCTTCGAGAGAATGTCCTCGGCCATGAGGAGAATCTGGTTGACGAAGAACACCGAGAAGAAAAAAAGGAAGCAGACGACGAAGCCGAAAAGGAATTCCCGGGCGATATATACCTGGACCCGCAGGTAGCGTGGTCTCGAACGCCGGGCCACGGAGCTTCCGCTGGCGCCGGGCACGGTCGCGCGGCCGTCCATGCCTAGCGTCCCGTCGAGCCGAATCCGCCCGAGCCCCGCTCCGTCGAGTCCAGGGACTCCGCGGCCTCGAAGACGGCCCGCGAGACGGGGGCCACGACGAGTTGCGCGATCCTGTCTCCGGGCCGCACCGTGAACGGCTCCGAGCCCAGGTTGGCGAGGATGACGCGGATCTCTCCGCGGTAGTCCGAGTCGATGGTGCCGGGCGAGTTCAGGCAGGTGATCCCATGCTCGAGCGCCAGGCCCGAGCGCGGCCGGACCTGCGCCTCGTAGCCCGGCGGCAGCTGAATCCGGAGCCCGGTCGGGACCGCGGCCCGCTCTCCCGGCTCCAGTCGGCGAGGCTCGGCCAGGCAGGCCCGCAGATCGGCGCCGGCGCTGCCTGCGCTCCGATACTCCGGCGCCCGGGCGCCCGGCTGGGCCGTGTAGAGAATCCTAGGTTCGGCCATGCGACGCTCCGTCCTCGTCGACGGCCCCGAGGCCGAGCTCCCGCGCCGCGGCGGCCGTCCGCCTGCCATAGGCGAAGCGGGCCCTCGCCCTTCCGGAAAACAGGCGAAGCCTGGCCGCTTCCACCGCCGCGAAGTCGAGACTTTCCATGTCCGCGAGAGTCTCGTCGGTCGTGAGGTAGGCATTCGCGAACAGCACCTGACGGGCCAGGCGCCTCATCCGGAAATCCGGGTCGTCGAGCGCTATCTCGAAGGACCCCAGGAGCCGGGAGCGGGCCTCGGCGAATTCCTCTTCCGTGAGCGGTTTCTCGCCGAGTGCGTCCAGGATTCGTCCCATCTCGGCGGCCAGACGCGGAAGCTTCCCGAGCGAGACGTTGGCCGAGGCGAACCAGAGGAGCTCGCTCTTGCCGAGGGAAAATGCCGAGTACACGGAATAGCAGAGGCCCTGCTCCTCGCGCAGCGACTGGAAAAGCCGCGAGCTCGCGGCCTCGCCGATGACCCCGTTCAGGGCCGCGAAGGCATGGTAGTCGGCGAAGGAAAACGGAGGATCGAGCTGAAGGGCTTCGAAATAGTTCACCTGGCCGATGGCGGCCTTGCGGTATCCGTGGACGGTCGCGAAACGCGGGGTCCCCTCCGTCCGGGGAGAGGCGATCGGCCGCCCGTCGAAGCCCGGGGACGACAGGAGGGAGGAAAGCTCCGCGGCGACATCGGCGGGATCGACGGGGCCCGCCGCGGTCACGAGCAGATTGCCGGGGCCGAAATTTTCCCGATAGAAATCGTAGAGCGCAGCCCTGGTGACCGAAGCCAGGTCGTCGGGCTCGCCCGCGATCGCGCGAGCCATGGGATCGCCGGGCCAGATGGCGGCGAGAAAATGGTCGTGGGCGCTCTCTTCCGGATCGTCCCGCGCCGCGAGAATCTCGCTTACTATGACTTCGCGCTCCCGTTCGAACTCGAGAGCGTCGAACAGGGAGAAGAAGGCCATATCGGCCAGGACGTCGAGAGCGAGGCGCCAGTGCGAGGCCGGCACGAGGCAATGCAGACAGATGGAATCACGATCGGTGAAGGCATTCAGGAAGCCCCCCACCCGATCGATCTCGCGCGACAGCAGGCTGGCGGAGCGCCGCGGGGTGCCCTTGAAGGTCATGTGCTCGACGAAATGCACGAAGCCGCGCTCTTGCTCGGCTTCGTGCCTCGATCCGATGGGAAACCAAAAACCCGCGGCGAAGGAACGCGTCCCCGCCGCGTATTCCGCGGCTATCGCGGCTCCGCGGGGGAGCCGCAGCACGGTATCCACCCTAGCGTCTCCGGGAATCGTCCCTCCGACCGTGATCGCCCCGGTCGTGCCGCTCCTCGCCGTAGGGCCGGCCGGCGTAGGGGCGCCGCTCGCCCGAACCCGGTCTCGAGTCCTCGCGGCGCGGCTCCTGCCGCTCGGGCATCGGGCTGTTCCCGTTCTCGTCGAGGGAGTCGATGTGGGCGAGATTGAGCCGGCCCATGCGGTCGATCTCGAGGAGCTTCACCTTGACTTTGTCGCCTTCGTGCACGACATCGGTCACGCGCTCGACGCGGGTCTTGGCCAGGCGGGAGATGTGGCACAGGCCCTCCTTCCCGGGGAGAATCTCGATGAAGGCGCCGAAGTCCATGATCCTCTTGACCACGCCGTCGTAGATGCGTCCGACCTCGGGATCCTCGGCGATGCCCATCACCGCATCCTTGGCATCGTAGGCGGCCTTCTGGTTCTTGCCGTAGATGGTCACCGAGCCGTCGTCGTCGACGTTGATCTGGACGCTGTAGCGCTCGCAGAGCAGCTTGATGTTCTTGCCGCCGGGTCCGATGATGGCGCCGATCTTCTCGGGATCGATCTTGGCCGAGACGACCTTGGGAGCGAACTCCGAGATCTCGGTCGCGGGCACGGCGATGGTGCTCTCCATGATGCCGAGGATGTGAAGCCTGCCCCGGCGCGCCTGATCGAGGGCCTTGGTGAGGATTTCGCTCGAGACGCCGGCGATCTTGATGTCCATCTGGAAGCCGGTGATGCCCTGGGTGGAGCCGGCGACCTTGAAGTCCATGTCGCCGAGATGGTCCTCGTCGCCGAGGATGTCGGAGAGCACGGCGAATCGCGAGCCGTCGGTGATGAGGCCCATGGCGATGCCCGCGACGGGCATCTTGAGCGGGACGCCCGCCTGCATGAGGGAAAGAGTGCCGGCGCAGACCGTGGCCATGGAGGAGGAGCCGTTGGACTCGAGGACCTCGGAGACGACGCGGACGGTGTAGGGGAATTTTTCCTTGGAGGGGAGCACGGCCTCGATGGCGCGGCGGGCCAGGTTGCCGTGCCCGATCTCGCGGCGGCCGGTGCCCAGGCGCCCCACCTCGCCCACGGAGAAGGGCGGGAAATTGTAATGGAGCATGAAGCGGTCGCGCCGGTCGCCCTCGATGTCGTCGAGGATCTGCTCGTCGAAGACCGTGCCGAGGGTCGTGATGCCGAGCGCCTGGGTCTCGCCCCGGGTGAAGAGAGCCGAGCCGTGGGTGCGGGGCAGGAGCCCCACCTCGCAGGTGATGGGCCGGATGTCCTCGAGGCCGCGGCCGTCGACCCGCAGGCCCTTGTCCAGGATGCCGCCGCGGAGAATCTCGTACTGAAGCTCCTCCATCAGGGCGGAAAAGAGCTTCTTCTGGATTTCATCGCCGAGGGAGTCCGCGAAACGGGACTCGACGTCCTTGATCGCGGCCCGGACCGCCGAGGCTCGCTCCTGCTTGATCTTGGTGAAGAGCGCCTTGGACAGAAGCTCGTGCGCGTAGGCGCGGATCTCGCCCTTCCGGTTGAGCTCGGCCTTGAGCGGAGCCAGCGGAAGCTTGTCCTTGCCGGCGAGCTCGCGGAGCCGGACGATGAGGGCGCAGATCTCGGCGATCGGCTTCTTGGCGACCTCGATGGCCTGGAGCATCTCCTCCTCGGAGGCCTCTTCGGCGTGACCCTCGACCATCGTGATGCCCTCGGCCGTGCCCGCCACGACGATCTCGAGCTTGCAGCGCTTGATCTGGTCGTGGGTGGGATTGACGACGTACTCGCCGTCGACGAGGCTCACCCGCACGCCCGCGATGGGTCCGGCGAAGGGAATGTCGGAGATGTGCACGGCCGCGCTCGCGGCGATGATGCCGAGGATGTCGGGGGGGTTGACGCCGTCGAAGGAGATGCAGGTCGGCACGACCTGAATCTCGCGGCCGAAGGCCTTGTCGAAAAGCGGTCGCATCGGCCGGTCGATGATGCGGGAGACGAGGATCTCGCGGTCCTTGGGCCGCGTCTCGCGCTTGACGAAACCGCCGGGTATCTTGCCGGCCGCGTAGAACTTTTCGTTGTACTCGACGGTGAGGGGGACGAAGTCCAGTCCCTCGGTGACCTTGTCGGAGGCGCAGGCGGTGGCTATGACCGCGCTTCCGCCGAAGGTGGCGAATACCGCACCGTTAGCCTGCTTGGCCATGCGCCCGGTTTCGAGGACAAGTTCCTCGGCGCCGATTTTGTATGAAAGCTTGTGAACCATCTTTTCCTTCTTATCTGTCGATCAATACGAATAGGCCCGAACCGAGACGGCCGGGCCTCCTGCGCTCCCCGTGGCGGCCGAGCCGATCGAAGCGCCCGGGATCGGGGCGGAACGGCTGCCCGCGGGGGAGACGACGAATCATTTTCGGATATTGAGCTTCTCAATGAGGACACGGTACCCGGCCAGATCGGTGCGCTGCAGGTACTTGAGAAGGCGACGGCGCTGCCCGACGAGCTTCAAGAGGCCGCGCCTGGAATTGGTGTCCTTTTTGTGAACCTTGAAATGCTCCGTGAGCATGCTGATGCGCTCGCTCAAGAGAGCTACCTGCGTTTCGGTGGAGCCGGTGTTCTTCTCTGACTTACCGTGCTCGAGCACGACCCGGGCCTTGTCCTCTTTGGTCAATGCCATCTTGTATATCTCCTTATTACACTCTTGATACCATTCTCACGAGGCGCAGAGCCTCGCAGCCGCGCCCTTGGGGCGCTTCGAACATCCACACGCGACCGTCGAACATGGCGGAAACCGGCTCCTCGAATCCGGGCCCGGCCGCCAGGACCTCGTAGCGACCGGCCGGCGGCGCGACCTGAGCGCCCGCGAGCTCGTACCCGCCGAGCCCCGGGCCCGCTCGGATCGCGGCGCGCAGATCCAACTCGTACGGACGCCCAAGCATCGCGGCCGCGGCATCCAGCCTGCCTTCGGCCACCGATCGGCGAATCCGGCTCGAACTGACGGGATGACCACCCCACAGCACGGGATCCAGGACTTCCGTTCGAATGCCCAAGGGGCCGTAATACGATCGAATCTCCTCGACGCCGGTATCCAGACGATGACCGCAGCGGAAATCGCTCCCAATGACGAGCAGGCGAAGATCGCCATTTTTTGCCAGCAGCGAGAGGAAAATCCTCCCCGCCAGTTTACTGAAATCTCCGGAAAAGTCAATCTGTACACAGACTTCCACGCCGAGCCTTTCCAGCTCTTCGAGCTTCTGGCCGGGAGTGAAGAGGTCGCCGTGAAAGGTTCCGGGACGGAGGGAGCGCTTGGGATTGTCGCGAAAGGTGAACACCGCGGGGTGCGTGCCCCTGTCCGACAGGACGCGCGAAACGAGTTCCCTATGCCCGAGGTGCAGACCGTCGAACACGCCCACCGTGGCGGCGATAGGCGGGTCCTCGAATGCACCGGAGACGAATTCCTGCCAGGAGATCACGTTCACGGCGCCGCCCTCTCCCTGAGGGGGAGCACCACTTTGTAGGCGAAGCCCCGCGGACGGCCTTCCACGATGCCGCGGAGCTCGCCTGAAGGATCGAAGACCGCGGCCCGAATCCCTTCGGCGAAGACGGCCGCCGAGAGAGGCCGCAGGCGCTCGAGAGGCAGCTCCCTTCCGTTGGCGAAGCTCTCAACATCGGCTTCGGCGAGGGCGAGGGTGACGAGACCGAGATTTTCCGCGGCTGCGGCGTCGATAGGCGAAAGAGCCCGGGCGGCGTCGAAGGATTCGATGTCGCAGGCATCCTCGAGGCGATACGGCCCCACGCCCAGGCGCTCAAGCTCGGCGAGATGGGCGCGACTGCCACACTCGAGCGCGATGTCGCGCGCCAGGGAGCGGATATAGGTGCCGGGGGAGCAGCGCACATGGACCCGGGCCATTCCCCCCTCGTAGGATTCGAGGACGAGCTCGCGGATATCCACCGTCCGGGCGGGCATTTCGGGATTCTCTCCGGCGAGGGCGCGCTCGTAGGCGCGCTTCCCGTCGAGGTGGATGGCCGAAAAGAGCGGAGGGCGTTGCACGATCACCCCCCGGAAGCGCTCCAGGGCGGCGAGGAGAGAACTCCGGTCGGGCAGCGGTCCCCTGGCCACGACCTCCCCCTCGGGATCGAGCGTCGTCGTCTCGGCGCCGAAGGCGATGAGGCCGCGGTAGCGCTTCTCTCCCGCCTCGGCATAGGAGGCCAGGCGGCAATAGGGACCGACGAGCACCACGAGCAATCCTGAGGCGAACCTGTCGAGCGTACCGGCGTGGCCGACCTTCTTCGTCCCCAGCGCCCGCTTGATGTGCCCGAGCGCCTGGAAGGAGGTCAAACCGACGGGCTTGCGAAAAAGGATGACTCCCGCGGGATTCGGTGCCGAGCGGGGAACCCCCGGGGCGGGGATCACGGAAAGAGTTCCTTGATCCTTTTCGTGAGCTCGAAGCCCTCTTTGATCCCTCTGTCCGGGATGAAGTGGAGCCGAGGCGTGAGCCGCGTCTTGAGACGCTTCCCGAGCTGGGCCTGGATGAAACCGGCTGCGTGCTGAAGCCCGGCCACGGTCGAGTCGAGCGCTTCCGGAGCGGGGTCGGCTTCGCCAGCGTCCTTGCCGGCCGAGTCCGCGCCGGCCGCGAAGGCCGATACGAAAACCCGGGCCGCCGAGAGGTCGCGCGCTACCTCGACCCGCGTCACCGAGACGAAGGGCCCCACCCGTGGATCTTTTATCTCGCCGCCCATGATCAGGGCGGCGATCATGTCGCGCAACTCTTCCTCGACGCGCCTACGCCGTATTTCGTCCATTCTCGTTCACTCCGGTCGGGGCGCCCAGGGTCCGCGCGATCTCCACCATCTCGTAGACTTCGAGAATGTCGCCTGTCTTGAGGTCGTTGCAGTTCTCTATGCCGATGCCGCACTCGAAGCCGGCCAGCACTTCCTTGACGTCGTCCTTGAAGCGCTTGAGAGAGCTGATCTTCCCCTGGAAGATCTCGATCTCCTCGCGGATCACGCGGACTTGGCAATTTCGGCGGACGGCCCCCTCGAGGACGAAGCAGCCGGCCACGATGCCGATCTTCGGCACCTTGAAGGTCTCGCGGACCTCGATCTTGCCGATCTCGCTTTCCTTGAGCTCGGGAGCGAGCATGCCCTCCATGGCCTTCTGGATCTCTTCCTGGGCGCGATAGATGATGTTGTATTTTCTGATATCCACTTTTTCCCGTTCGGCGAGCAACTTCGCCGCGGGACTGGGCCTGACGTTGAATCCGATGATGATGGCGTCGGAGGCCGAGGCCATCATCACGTCATCCTCGGAGATGGCGCCCGCGGCGGAGCGGAGCACATTCAGGCGCACCTCGCTCGTCGAGAGCTTTTCGAGGAGGCCCTTGAGGGCTTCGACCGATCCCTGGACGTCGCCCTTGATGACGACCTTGAGTTCCTGGACGGCCCCCGCGTGGATGGTGTCGTAGAGATTGTCCAGAGTGACTTTCTTGACGTTCCGGCCCTCTTCGTACTTCTTGAGCTCCTGGCGCTTGTCCGAGATGGCCCGAGCGTATTTCTCCTCGCCCACGACCTCGAAGGGATCGCCGGCGTTGGGCATGCCCTCGAAGCCGATGACCTCGACGGGCATGGAAGGCGGAGCCTCCTCGACCCGCTCGCCGCGGTCGTTGAACAGGGCGCGGACCTTTCCGGGGAAGATGCCCGCCACGAAGGAGTCGCCGATGCAGAGGGTGCCCCGTTCGATGATGATCGTGGCCACGATGCCGCGTCCCTGGTCGATGCGCGACTCGATGACCTTGCCCTCAGCGTGCCGATCGTGATTCGCGGTGAGTTCGAGCACCTCGGCCTGGAGAAGGATGGCGTCGAGCAGTTCGGTGATGCCTTTCTTCTGCAGCGCGGAAATCTGGCAGAACATGGTCGTTCCGCCCCAGGCTTCGGGGATGAGCCCGAGCTCGGAGAGCTGGGTCATGACCCGGTCGGGATTGGCCTCGGGAAGGTCTATCTTGTTGATCGCCACGATGATCGGCACGCCGGCCGCCTTGGCGTGATCGATGGCCTCGCGGGTCTGGGGCATGACGCCGTCGTTGGCGGCGACCACCAGGACGACGATGTCCGTGATGCCGGCGCCTCGGGCGCGCATCTTCGTGAAGGCCGCGTGTCCCGGGGTGTCGAGGAAGGTGATCTTGCCCTTGGGCGTATCGACCTGGTAGGCGCCGATATGCTGGGTGATGCCGCCGAACTCGCCGGCGACGACATCGGTCTTGCGGATGGCGTCGAGGAGCTTGGTCTTGCCGTGGTCGACGTGACCCATGACGGTGACGATCGGCGCGCGATGCGAGAGCTCGTCGGGCTTGTCCGCCGCCTTCTCTATGACGGTCTCGTCGTAGAGGGAGACGATATGGACGGCGCAGCCGTATTCCTCGGCGAGGATGGTGGCGGTGTCGGCGTCGATCTTCTGATTGATCGTCGCCATGACCCCCAACTTCATGAGCTTGCCGATGAGCTCGGCAGGCTTGATATTCATCTTCTTGGCGAGCTCCGAGACCGAGATGGTCTCCATGATGTCGATCTCCTTGGGGATCGCCATCGCCCGAGCTTCGGCCTTCTTCTTGAGCTGGAGCGCCTTCTCGGCCTCGTCCTCGCGCTTGTTGAAGCTGGGCTTGCGCCGGTTGATCGGCTTCCTGGTCGCGGTCTTGCCCGTGCCCATGGCCGGCGGTCCGCCGCCCGGGCCGGGTCTGCCGCCGGGACCGCCCCTGCCGGGGCCGCCGTAGCCGCCAGGCCGCTGGCCGCC
>JAJXZP010000258.1 GCA_021779995.1 bacterium
GCTCTTCTCGAGCTCCTTGAGGCCCGCCTGGTCTCCGGCGTGCAGGAGGGGCACGCGCTTCTGCATGACGTCGTAGGGGGCCCAGCTCTTCGGGTAGACGATGTCGGCGTTCTTGAAGGCCTCGTCCATCGAGTAGACGTGCGAGAAGGAGCCGCCCGACTCTCTGGCCTGCTTGCTCGTGAGTTCGACCACCTCGGGAATGAGATCGTAGCCGGTGGGATGGGCGAGGACGATGTCCATGCCCAGGCGGCTCGCGAGGCCGATGATGCCCTGGGGCACGGAGAGCGGCTTGCCGTAGGAGGGAGAGTAGGCCCAGCTCATGGCGATCTTTTTGCCCTTGAGCTTGTCGAGGCCGCCGAAGTGGTGGGCCAGGTGGAGGAAGTCGGCCATGGACTGGGTGGGGTGGTCGATGTCCGACTGGAGGTTGACGACGGTCGGCCGGTCGGGCAGGACCCCGGCCGCGACGCCGTCGTCGAGGGCCTTGCCCACCTCGCGCTGGTATTTGTCGCCCTCGCCCAGGTACATGTCGTCGCGGATGCCGATAGCTTCGGATAGGAAGCTGATCATGTTGGCGGTCTCGCGCACCGTCTCGCCGTGGGCGATCTGGCTCTTGCCCTCGTCGAGGTCCTGCACGTAGAGACCCAGCAGGTCGCAGGCGCTGGCGAACGAGAAGCGCGTGCGCGTGGAGTTGTCGCGGAAGTTGGAGACGGCTATTCCCGAGTCCCAGAGCCGCGGGGAGATGTTCGATTCGCGCATGGCCCGCAGGACATCGGCTACGAGGAAGGTGGCGTCGATCTCGTCGCGGCTTTTCTCCCAGGTGAGGAGAAAATCCTTGCGGTACATGCCGATCTTCTTGCCCTTGAGGCCCTCGATCAGCTTCGCTATCTCGTTCTTGGTCATCCTAGCCCTCCGTATCTTGTCATACGGCGCCCAACGGCGCCTCGTGCGCACAACGTGCTTTCTCTTCGTGTCCGCCGGCCGCGTGTCCGTCGGTCGCGGGCCGGCGGACACGCGCTGCCGCGCGGCCTACGGCTTCAAGCCGGCGGCGATCGGGGCCAGACGGCTCCTCAGGCGGCTCTCCCGGCATCCTCACAGCCGCCCAAGGGCGCGCAGGATGCGCTCGGGGGTGAAGGGCCACTCGCGAACCCAGACGCCGACGGCGTCGTGGATGGCGATGGCGATGGCGGGCGCGGCGCCGTTGAGCGAGATCTCGGACACGCTCTTGCCGCCGAAGGGGCCTACCTCGTCGGCGACCGGCACGAGCTCCACGGTGAAGTCCTCGGGCAGCTCGGCGATGGTCGGTATCTTGTAGTCGGCGAAGTTCGGGTTCACGCAACGCCCCCGGTCGTCGTAGAGCATCTCCTCGTAGAGCGAGTGCCCGACGGCCTTCATGACGCCGCCGTAGATCTGGCCCATCGCCAGGGCGGGATTGATGGGCGTGCCGCAGTCCTGATAGGCGTGGTAGCGCAAGAGCCTCACGTCGCCCGTTCGGCGGTTGACTGCGGCCTCCACGAAGTGGGCCCCGTAGGGGAAGGCCGCGTGGTCCGACTTGAAGGAGCCGAAGCCCGAGAGCTCGCCGTGCCCCTCGCCCTCGACGGATATCTGCGCCAGGGCGGCGAAGCCGATCTCGCCCTTCTTGCCCACGACGCGCCCGCGATGGGCGATCGAGAGATCGGCCGAATCCTCGCCCAGGACGACGGCCGCCGCGGCGATGATCTTGGCCCTCAGGTCCTCCGCGGCCTTGACCGCGGCGTTGCCTGAGAAGAAGGTGCCCGAGGAGGCGTAGGCGCCCTTGTCGAAGGGAGTCACGTCCGTGTCGCCCGAGATCACCGCCACGTCTTCCATCTCTAGGCCGAGTATCTCGGCGGCCGACTTGGCGGTCAACGTGTCGAGGCCCGTGCCGAGGTCTGCGCCGCCGGAGAGCATGAGGACAGTTCCGTCGGAAAGCAGCCGCACTTCGGCGTTGGCCGCGTCGAGCCCGGGCAGGCCCGAGCCCTGCTGGATGATGACCGCTCCCCGGCCGACGGCCCAGTCGCCGCCGGCGTTTGCTGCGGCAGCGTTTGCTGCGGCGGCGTCTGCGGCGGCGCTCGACACGGCCGGACCGGGACCGGCGGCGCCGGCCTTGTCCCGGTCGCCGGAGCCAGGCTGCGTCGGACTGGCCCGCGAGGCCGCAAGCGGCCTCGCGAGATCCCAGGCGAAGGCCTTCTTGCCGCGCGCGATCATCTCGCCGAGGCCGCATTCGCCCAATGTGACGGTGGCGCCCGGCCGACCCTCGCCGAGGCTGCGGAGAATCTCGATGCGCGCGCCGGAGCGTACGCGGTTGCGCTCGATGAGCTCGAGCTGGTCCATGCCGAGCTCTGAGGCCAGCTCGGCCAGGGCTGTCTGGAGGGCGAAGGAGCCCTTGGGCGCGCCATAGCCCTGGTAGGCCCCGGCGGGCGAGAGGTTCGTGTAGTAGGAGTGGACCTCGAAGCGGGCGTTGTCGCACAGGAGCAGCGGCAGGCTCTTCGAGATGGCGTTCATCGGCACCGTGAGGCAGTGCTGGCCGTAGGGGCCCGTGTCCGCGTCGAGCCGCATGAGGATGGCGGTGAGCCTGCCGTCGCGCTTGGCGCCGAGCTTGACGGCTATCTCCATGCCGTGCCGGGTCCGGCTCGCGACGAATTCATCTTCGCGCGTTATGCGATAGAATACCGGCCTGCCCGTCGTCCAGGCGAGGTAGCCCGCGACGTCCTCGACCACGATGTCCTGCTTGGCGCCGAAGCCGCCGCCGACGCGCTCCTTGATGACGCGGACCTTGTTCTCGCTGATGCCGATGGCCCGGGCCACGATGCGCCTGACATGCCAGGGGACCTGGGTCGAGGCGTGCAGGACGAGTCGGCCGCCGTCGACCTTGGCGTAGACCACGTGCGGCTCCATGGGCGTGCACTGCACGCGGTTGGCCTTGTAGCTGCGCTCGATGACGAGGTCGGCCTCGGCGAAGCCGGCTTCGATGTCGCCTATCCCGTCGGCGGCGCTCGCGGCCAGGTTGCGGTGCGGGTCCGAGTGCAGGGGGAACTGGTAGATGACGGGATCGTCGCGGTCGTCGCCCTCGACGCTCGCGCCCTCGGGCGGCCCGCCCGCGACGTAGGACACCGCGCCCGAGTGGATGACCTGAGCGCCCGGAGCCTTAGCTTCCGCGATGGAGAGGACGGGCTTCAGTATCTCGTACTCGACCTCGATGGCGGCCGCTGCGGCCTCGGCCTCCTCGGGGCTCTCGGCGAGCACGGCCGCCACGCGGTCGCCCACGTGGCGGACTTTCTTCGGAAACATCCTCTGGTCGTAGGGCGAGGGCTCGGGGAAGCCCTGGCCCGCGGTGGTGTACATCCTCTCGGGGCAGTTGAGGTGGGTGAGAATCGCGACCACTCCCGGCATGGCCTCGGCTTTCGCGGTGTCGATGGACGTGATCCAGGCGTGGGCGTGCGGGCTCCCGAGCATCTTGAGGTGGCAGGCGCCCGAGTCGAGGCGGTCCTCCACGAAGGCGCGCTCGCCCCTCGCGAGGCCCGCGGCGTCAACCTTCTCGCGGTCCTTGCCCACATGCCTGAGATCGGGCCGGAACTCGGGGGCGGCCGCCTCGGAGTAGGAAGGATCGGAGAGCCGCTTCGAGGCGATGCGCACGGCGTTGTAGAATTGCTCGTAGCCCGTGCAGCGGCAGAGCGTGCCCGCGAGCGCGTCGCGCACCTCGGCGTCCGAGGGCTCGCTCGAACGCTCCAGGAGTTCGTGCACGGCGAGGGTCACGGCGGGAGTGCAGTAGCCGCACTGGACGCAGGCCGCGTCCACGAGTGCGCGTTGCACGACGGAGAGCTTGCGGTCCTTGGAGAAGTGCTCGACGGTGAAGACTTCGCGCCCCTCGACCTGCACGGCGAGGACCTGGCAAGAGTTGACCGTCGCGCGGTCGAGGATGACGGCGCAGAGGCCGCAGGAGCCCGAGCCGTCGCAGCCGTTGCGGACCGAGACGATGCCCTTGCGCCTGAGCGCGTCGCGGAGGCTTTCGCCGCTCTCGCAGTCCCAGGTCACGGCCCTGCCGTTGAGCTTGAACTGAACCTTCATCGGACGCCTCCTTTCCCGCTCCGGTCGCGGTCAGGGGCGTCGACGGGGCCGCCGAGCGCCTCGGCCACGGCCTGCGCCAGGAGGGCCGCTCCCCGCACCTTCCTGAACGAGGCGCTCACGACACCCTGCCCGTCCGGGACGAGCAGCGGGAGCGCCATCCGCTCGACCTGATCTCGCAGCTCGTCGAGCGGAAGGCCCTGAACCTGCAGTCCCTCGAAGCGCTTCTCCAGATCGAAGAGGCGCCGGGCCTTGGCCGTGATGCCGCCCATCGCGATCTTCGCATCCTTCATGGCCGAGCCTTCGACCGCGAAGGAGACCGCCGCCACGAGCACGGCCGCGTCGTTGGCCGTCCTCGCCCAGCGGCCGTAGCCCAGGCGGCGCGAAGGCCGCTCGGGGATGCCGACCGAGAGGATGAGCCCCGAGGGCGCGGCGAGATAGGACGCGAGCTCGGTCTCGGACCGGGAGTCCGGGCCCCGGACTCCGGCGATCTCGAGCCGGGCGTCCAGCACGAGGAAGGCGGGAATGAGGGCCGAGGAGGAGCGGTTCGCCGCGATGTTGCCGCCGACCGTGGCGCGGTTGCGGACATTGCGGCTGCCTATGCCCAGGGCCGCCTTCCGGAGTATCTCCGGAGCGGCCTCGGACTCGGCCAGAGACTGGAGGGTGAGGCCCGCGCCGATCTCGAGGCTGCCGTCGCGGCGCTCGATGCCCCGGCCGAGAACCGGGCCGACGTCCACGACGGAAGCGGGCTTGTCGGCGTAATCCCCCGCGAGGAGGAGGGTTCCGCCGGCGAGCCACACGGCGCCGGGATCCTCCTTCGCCAGATGCAGGGCTTGGCCGAGATCGCGCGGCCGGACGTAGCGTTGGACGGTTTTCATCGCGGCACTCCCGCCTTTTCGAGGAGTCGTCTGGATACCCTGTCGGCATTCATGCGCAGTTCCTCCTCGTCGGCGCCGACGAGGCGCCGACTTTCCACCGCGAGCTTGCCGTCGACGATGACGTGGTCGGCCCCGTGGTCGTAGCCGCAGAAGAGGAGGGCCGCGGCCGGATCCGAGAGCGAGCCCGCGTATTCCAATTTCATGACGTCGAAGAGGGCGATGTCGGCGAGCCAGCCTTCCTCGATCCTGCCCAGCTTTTCGTAGCCGAGCATCCTGGCCCCGCCCTCGGTGGCTATGCCGAGGACCTCGCGCGCCGTGATGCCGGCCGAGCCGTAGCGCACGCGCTGGAGGAGGAGGGCCTGCCGGGCCTCGCCGAGCATGTCCGAGGAGTCGTTCGAGGCCGAGCCGTCGACGCCCAGGCCCACGCTCACCCCGCGATCGATCATCTCGCGCACCCGGGCGATGCCCGAGCCCAGGCGCATGTTCGAGGAGGGACAGTGGGCCACGCCCGTGCCCGTGCGCGCGAGGGTGTCGAGCTCCTCATCGTTGAAGTGGATGCCGTGGGCGTACCAGACATCGGGGCCGACGAAGCCGCAGTCCTCCATGAGCCTGAGCGGCCTGCGGCCGTACATGGAGATGCAGAACTCGTCCTCGTCGGCGGTCTCGGCGAGGTGGGTGTGCAGGCGCACCCCGTAGCGGCGCGCGAGCCCGGCCGAGTCGCGCATCGAGCGCTCCGAGACCGAGAAGGGCGAGCAGGGCGCCAGGGCCACCTTGCGCATGGCGTCGGGACGGGGATCGTGATATTTTTGTATCGTGCTTTCGCACTCGGCCAGGATGCGATCCTCGTCCTGGACCGTCGAGTCCGGCGGCAGCCCGCCGTCCTTTTTGGAGCGCGACATGGAGCCGCGCGTCGGGACGAAGCGCAAGCCGAGCTCGCCCGCCGCGGCGAACTGCAGGCCGGGCAGGTCGTCCTTGAAGCCGCGCGGATAGAGGTAGTGGTGGTCGGAGGAGAGGGTGCAGCCGGTCTTGAGGAGCTCGGCCATCGCGAGGCGGCTCGACCAGTGCACCGCCTCCTCGTCGAGGCCCTTCCAGACCTCGTAGAGGTACACGAGCCAGTCGAAGAGCTTGGCGTCCTGCACGGCCGCGAGGTTGCGCGTGAGGGTCTGGTAGAAGTGGTGGTGCGTATTGACGAGACCGGGCATCACCACGTGCCGCGAGGCGTCGATCACCTTCGCCCCCGCGGGAGCGGCGAGACTCTTCCCTATCCGCGTTATGCGATTTCCTTCGATGAGGATATCCGCGCCCCGTAGGCCGTCCGGGCCGCCCCCGGCGCCGCCTTTGGCGCCGGCCCCGGCCGCTTCGCCTCCCCCGCGAGCGCGCGCGTCGGCGGAAGGCCCGGGAGCGCCGGATGGCAGGACGTAGAAGCAATCCTTCAGGAGGATCACCGACGCACCTCCGCGTTGAAGTCCTCGATCATGGCGTCGAGCGCTCCGACCTGGGCGCGCAGGCCGCCCCAGTAGTTCCGATAGTCGTCCCACTGGGCGCGCAGCTCGGGGAGTTCCTTGCCGAGCTGCTCGATCCAGGTGAAGTACTTGAGGTTGTGGATCCGCCTCTTGTCGACCTGGCTGAGTTCGAGGAGATGGTCGACGCCGATGCCCTGCAGGCGGTCGTAGTCGCGGTCGGCCTGCCTCTGGTCGTACTTTCCGCGTTCCGCGGTGAGTTCCAGGAGCCTCGAGCCGTACATCGCCATGGAATCGGTGAACATGGTGAAGACGACATCGTTTTCGCCGAGCTCGTAGTACTTGGCGAACTTGACGGCCCCGATGAGGTTGCCGACGCCCGAGATGCCGATCCAGTCGAGCTTGGCGAGGGTCCCGGCGTCGACCCCGCTCTCGGCGAGGAGCTTGCGGCCGGCCTCTTCGTTGAACAATCGGATGAAGCGCATGGGCAGTTCGTCGTCCACGCCGATCGCCGCGTCGGTCTCGCGCAGGTTGTGGATCCAGGGCACGTGCTTGTCGCCGATGCCTTCGATGCGGTGATCGCCGTAGCCGTTCTCGAGGATGGTGGGACACTGGAGGGCCTCGGCCACGGCGACCCTGGCTCCGGGGAACTTCTCGCGGAGGTAGGAGCCCGAGCCGAGGGTGCCGGCCGAGCCCGAGGAGAGGACCGCGCCGGCGACCTGGTCGCCCTTCCGCGCGATCGCGCGGAAGACCTCTTCCATGGCGGGGCCGGTGACCGCGTAGTGCCAGAGGTGGTTGGGCAGCTGATCGAACTGGTTGAAGATGACCGCGTCGGGCCGGGTGGCCTCGAGCTCGATGCACTTGTCGAAGATTTCCTTGACGTTCGACTCGCAGCCGGGCGTGGCTATGACCTCCTCGGCCATGGTCTTGAGCCACTCGAAGCGCTCCTTGGACATGCCCGCGGGGAGGATGGCGATGGAGGGGCAGGAGAGGAGCCGCGAGATGTAGGCGCCGCCGCGGCAGTAGTTGCCGGTGCTCGGCCAGACGGCCTTCTTGGTCGTAGGGTCGAAGCGGCCGGTGACGAGCTCGGGCAGGAGGCAGGAGAGCGCCGCGCCGACCTTATGCGCGCCGGTGGGGAACCACTTGCCGACCAAGCCCACGATGCGCGCCTTGGTGCCGGTGATCGCGCGGGGAATCTCGAGGTAGTTCACTCCGCCGAAGCCGCCGCCGCGCTCCTTGGGCTCGTTGTGCCAGGTTACGCGAAACAGGTTGCGGGAGTGGACGTCCCAGAGGCCGATCCCGGCGAGCTCCTTCTTGACGGACTCGCTCACCGTGCCCGGATCGCGCATCTGGGCGTAGGTCGGCAGGAGGATGCCCTTCTCCTTGCACCTTTGGATGTTCTTCCTGCGCTGGTTCTGGTCGATCTTGAGGTCTATCATGCGTTCCGCCTTTCGTGGTGAAGTTCGGGAAAATGCGATGCCGCGCGCCGCGGCGCGCTCGGGCCGGACTCGGGGCCGGCGGCCGGGGCTTTCACAGCTCCACCCCGACCGCGCGCGCGGCCGATTTGAGGTCCTTGAGGCCCGAGCCGGTGACGAGGAGGACGACGATCGAGCCCCTGTCCAGCCGATCACGCGCCTTGAGGAAGCCCGCGAGGGCCGCGCTGGAGGAGGGCTCGGCGAAGAGTCCCGCCTTCGAGGACAGCGTGCGCTGGGCGGCCAGGATCTCCTGGTCGGAGACGACTACCGCGGCGCCGCCGTGGCGCTTGAGTTTTGAGAGCGAGTAGGCGCCGTTGCGCGGCACGTCGACGCTGATGGAATCGGCTATCGTGTCGCTCGGCACCGGAGCTCCGAAGCCGCCCGACTCCAGGGCGCGGGCGAGGGCGCTCGAGCCCTGAGCCTGGCAGGCCCAGACCCGCGGCATGCGGGCGAGGCGGCCGAGCCTCATGAGGTCCTCGAAGCCCTTGTACACGCCCGAGAGGATGACCCCGTCGCCCGCCGGGACGAAGACCTCGATCGCCGGGAGCCCCCCGGGCGCGGCGGCGAAGGGCCCGGAGCCTCCGCGGGGCGCCACAGCTCCGGACGGACCGCCCGTCGCGGGGAGGGCGCCGAGCCCGGCTCCCAGGCCGGCCTTCCGCAGGTCGGCCAGGATCTCGAAGGAGACCGTCTTCTTGCCCTCGATCGTGAGCGGATTGTAGCCCGTGTTGCGCGAGAGCACGCCCGTGGCCTTCGAGTAGGCGAGCGACTCCTCGAAGGCCTGGTCGTAGTTGCCGTCGACCTGCCTGAGCTCGGCCCCGTACTGCAGCACCTGGAGGCGCTTGGCCGCGGGGGCCGCCTTGGGCAGGAAGACGGTGATCTTGAGCCCGGCCGCCGCCCCGATGCCCGACATCGAGGAGGCCGCGTTGCCCGTCGAGGCCAGGGCTATCTCGCGGATGCCGTGCTGAGTCGCGAAGGCGGCCACGAGGGCGCTCGCCCTATCCTTGAAGCTGCCCGTGGGCTCGCAGGTGTCGTCCTTGAGGAAGAGCCGGGGGAAGCCCAGCTCCTCGCGCAGCCGCGCCGGAGCCCAGAGCGGAGTATCCCCGACCGGGACGGGAGCGAAGTACTTCTCCTCGACCGGCAGGGGAATGCCCTCGGCCCCCAGCTCGCGGGCCGCCGCCTCGTCGCCGTCGAGCCAGACGCACTCGAGCACGCCTTCCAAGGGCTTCTCGGGCCTCTGCCTGACGGCGCAGGGGTCGCAGAGGTAGCGGCCCGGCTCGATGGGATATTCCGCGCCGCAGCTCGGGCAGCGGTAGCTCCATCTCATGTGCGCGACTCCAAAAGGTAGGGCAGGGCCGCGTAGAAGGCGGCGCACTTCTCCAGGTCGTCCACCCTCGTGATCTCGTTGGGCGCATGGGCCTGGGCCTCGTCGCCGGGACCGAAGCCGATCGAGGGCACCTTGTGGCGCCCGCAGACCGCGACGCCGTTGGTCGAGAAGGTCCACTTGTCGACGGTGGGCGCGGCGCCGAAGAGGGCCGTGTGCGCCTCCACGCCCGACTGCACGAGGGGAGAGTCCGCGGGAATCTTCCAGGTGGGGAAGTAGAGCTCCTGCGCGTGCACCGTGCCCTTCCAGCTGGGCTTGTCGTAGTTCGGGACGCTCACCTCGGCGTTCTCGACGCCAGCGGCGGCGATGGCCGCGCGGACCTGCTCGACGGCGAGCTCCATGGTCTCGCCCCAGGTGAGGCGCCGGTCCATGTAGATCATGCCCTCGTCGGGCACGGCGCAAAGGCTCGGCCCGTGCACCTCGACCTTGGAAACGGTTATAGTTCCTTTACCCAGGAAGCCGTCGTCGTCGCTCTTCAGCTCGGTGTTGAGCTTCTCGATGGCGAGGGCGGCCTTGGCCGCCATGTAGGCCGCGCTCTTGCCGCGCTCGGGGGCCGAGCCGTGGCAGGAGACGCCCTTGAAGCGCGCCTCGATCTCCATGCGTCCGCGGTGGCCCCGGTAGAGGCGGCAGCTCGTGGGCTCGGTGGAGACGAAGAAGTCGGGCTTGAACCCCTCCTTCTCGATGAGGTACTTCCAGCACAGGCCGTCGCAGTCCTCCTCCATCACCGTGAAGGAGAACCACACGGAGAACCGCCCCGAGTACTTCAGCTCCGAGAGGATGCGGCCCGCGGTGATCATGCTCGCCGCGCCGCCGAGCTGGTCGGAGGAGCCGCGGCCGTGCACCAGGCCGTCCTTCACGAGGCCCGAGAAGGGATCGAGCTTCCACTGCGACCTGTCGCCCGTGTCGACGGTGTCGATGTGGGCGTCGAAGACGAGCTTCTTGGGGCCCGAGCCGACGCGGGCGAGGAGGTTGCCGAGGCCGTCGACCTTGACCTCGTCGAAGCCCGCCTCCTCGCAGAGCTTCTTCAAGAGGGCGATCCTGTCCTTCTCGGTGCCCGACAGGGCGGGGACCTTGATGATCTTCGAAAGATTCTGGGCGGTGGCATCGCGATAGGCCGCGGCCTTCTCGAGCACCTTCTGCGCGTTCAAACTCATGACTACCTCTCTTCCATGCGTTTCCACAGGCGAAGCGACTCCCGCCTCGCCGTCTCGGCGATCTTGGCCGCGTCGAAGACGGCCTCTCTATCCTTGACGACGAACTCGCCGTCGACCATGACCGACCGCACCGAGCGCGAGGAGAGGCCGAAGGCCAGGTGCCCGGCTATGTTGCCCCCGACGAGCGGCGTGGGAGGGTCGTAGTCCCAGAGGACGAGGTCGGCCTTCGCGCCAGCGATCACCCGACCGAAGGCGGCTCCCAGGTAGCGCTCCATGAGCCTGTTGCCGCGGTCGAGGACCTTGAGGAAGTCGCCTGGCCACCAGGGTCCGCCCGCCTCGCGATGCCTGAAACAGGCGAACTTGAACTCCTCGAGCATGTCGGCGCTCATGCCGTCCGTGCCGAGGACGACGTTCGAGAAGCGCGGCAGGAGATGGTTGTAGCCCACGGAATTGTTCATGTTGCTGCGCGCGTTGTGCGCCAGGAAGGTGTTCGTCGCGTTGAGTATCTCGACCTCGCCCTCGGTGAGCCAGACGCCGTGGCCCACGATGGACTTGGGTCCCAGGAGCCCGGCTTTCTCGAAGCGGGCGGCGAGGTCCGCGCCGAAGCGGTAGCGGGAATCCACGGCGTCGAACTTGTCCTCGCCCAGGTGGATGTGCAGGCCTCGGCCCGTGGACTTGACCGCGTCGGCGAGCTCTTCCAGGGTCTCCTCGCCCACGGTGAAGCCGGCGTGGCCGCCGATGGCTCCGTCCACGAGGGGGCGCTCGCCGCGCCGCTTCGCCTCGTCGATCTCCTTCGCGAAGCGGACGTTCTCGCGCACTCCGGCGAGCGCGCCCTCGCGGCCGTTGCGGTCGGTGGTCTCGTAGCACAGGAGGCCGCGGATGCCGACCTCCTCGTAGGCCGTGCGGAGCACCGAGAGGCTGCCGTCGATCGCCTCGGGACCGGCGTGGTGGTCGACGAGGCTCGTCACGCCCGAGAAGGCCGCGTCGGCGCAGCCGGCCAGCGCGCTCGCCTCGAGGATGGGCAGGTCGATCGCGCGGTCGAGGCGCCACCAGAGGTGCTGAAGCTGCTGGGCGAAGTCCTTCGAGGGCGCGATGTCGACCATCATGCCGCGGGCCAGGGCGGAATAGAGGTGCGTATGCCCGCAGACCAGGCCCGGCGAGAGGTAGGAGCCCCGCACGCGCGTCGCGCCCGGGTACGTGGCGGCGAGGCCCGTCCCCGTCTCGACGATGCTGCCCGGCTCGACGGGGCCGGCCTTCCCGCCGCCGAGGGCGAGCTCGCCGCGCCCCGCGACCACGACGTCCATGGGCTCGGAGACCGCGGGCGGCTCGAAGGAAATGACCCGGACCTGTTCGAATACGATCATGCCTGACCTCCCGATAGATAGCCGTGCCCGTCCCGGACCGTATTGGCG
>JAJXZP010000046.1 GCA_021779995.1 bacterium
TCGCCTAGCCCCGCAGAAGGATTGGGAGATCAACCAAGGCGCGCAGCTGGCGAGGGTGCTCAAAACCCTGGAAGGCATCCAGGCTGCCTTCAACAGCGCCCAGGCCGGCGGCAAGAAGGTCTCCCTGGCCGACCTGATCATCCTGGCCGGTTGCACTGGCCTGGAGCAGGCCGCGAAGAAGGCTGGTCACGACCTGACCGTTCCCTTCGCTCCGGGACGCATGGACGCCTCCCAGGAGCAGACCGATGTGGCCTCGTTCGCCGTCCTCGAGCCGAAAGCGGACGGTTTCCGAAACTACCAAAAAAGCAACTATGCCGTATCGGCCGAGGAACTGCTGGTCGACAAGGCGCAATTGCTCACCCTGACCGCCCCCGAAATGACGGTTCTCCTGGGCGGGATGCGCGTCTTGAATGCCAACTTCGGAGGATCCCAGCAGGGTGTCTTCACTAAGCGGCCGGAGGCTCTCAGCAACGACTTCTTCAGGAATCTGCTCGACATGAGCACGGAGTGGAAGGCCGCCACGGAAGATAAGAGTCTATTTGAAGGTCGTGATCGCGCGACGGGCGCGCTGAGGTGGACGGCCACACGCGTCGACCTGATCTTCGGTTCCAACTCCCAACTCAGGGCCGCGGCGGAAGTCTATGCATTCGAGGATTCCGAAGAAAAGTTCCTGCACGACTTCATGGCCGCGTGGAACAAGGTCATGAGCCTCGACCGCTTCGACCTTTCCTGACCGTGGCGGCGATTCTCGGCCTGTCTACCTCGCGAACCCGCAGGCTGTCGCTGTCTGCGATATAAAAAGTTCCCTGCGGCGTGCGCAACTGTCCCCTCGGGCGAGTTCGGCGCGGCTGGAACCGGATACTGCCCTTCCCGCTCGTGGAGTTCTTCAGTTCCGTCTCGAAGGACGCTCGAGCGTGCGGCGGGGGATAGAGCCCGACATGACGCTTGGATGCCGCAAAATAGACCAGGTTGCACCTCAGGTAGCAGGTCGGCATCCGACAGCTTATCCGCTCGGTGGCCTCGGGCGCCGCGGATCTGATTATTTCCCTCAGCCTGCTCACACCTTCTGAATATCCTTCGGAAAACAGGATGTACCGATCGATCGCGTCGGCAGGCATTCCTGGCGCCTGCGAAGACTTCCCCTCGCCCTTGAACCGGACCTTCACGACAGCCATCTCCTGTTCGATGATCTTCAATGCCGCGGGGCCGATGCCGTGGAAAGCCTCGATCCCTTCCCCCGAGAGCCCTCTGCGCAGGAGACGCGAGCCGCCGAACGACCGATCGAGATTCATGCCCACCCTGCCGAGCGCGGCTCGGCGAGGCTCCGCGGCCTCCCCCTGCTCACTCTTCCCTCGACAGCTCGAAGGAGTAGATACCGGCACTCGCTGTCGCGCTCTGATCTACCGCCCATAACCGGCCGCCATCCGGCTGGCGTCGCGCTGTGTCGACGCTCACCGTTCCGTCCATGAGCTGGGTTGAGGCCAGGGCGATCGTCCCGTCGCGCAGAGGGGGTCGCTGCATCCCCCGCTGAAAGGACGACCGCTTCGCGAGGAATCGGGCGTAGAACTGCCTGATTTGCTCGGAGCCTGTGATGATCGCGCCTGCCGGCCCGGCGAGGACGGCCTCCGGCTCGTAGGGCGCGACGAGGCGGTACCGGTTCTGCGAACCCGCAATATTGCTCCAGGCTTCGACGCTCTTGCGCTCCGGCTGCCTGCCCCAATACTCGACCATGCCTCGAGCGGAGCCGCCACGTACATGAGGATCTTGGCGAGATCGAAGGGATCATGCCGGCGCCTGAATTGGGCGCGGCGATCGCCGACCTGCCCGGATGCCGTCTCGTATGCACCCGGAGCAAAGGAGCGAATCGTTCTCTTGACCAGTCCGATCCGGCTGGCCATACTCGTTCGTATCGTTTTTTGAGGCGTAGTATCCTTCGGCCGTCCCCGCGGCATTTGTCGGCGGCTCCGTACGGGAAGCGAGTCGGCGGGAGCGGCTCATACATCGGAGACCTCATGGCGCATCGTGTCGCGAGCTTGTTCATGGCCGGCGGCCGTCCAGGCCCCGGGCTCCGCCCCGGACGCGACCGCCCGCTCCCGGCCTGCCCTGCGCGCTGAAGCGATATGCCCGAACTGCCCGACCTCGTGCATATCGTAAAGGCTCTCGGCCCCGAGATCGAGGGGCGGCGAATCCTGCGCGCCGCCGTCAGGAATCCGATCGTGCTGCGCATCCTCGTGCCCGGTTCATTCCCCGATCTCGTGGCAGGAAAGGTCCTGCGCCGACTCGAGCGACATGGTCCCTTCCTCCACGCCGGTCTCGATCCCGGCCTGGATCTCGTGATGCATCTGATGCTCTCCGGCAGGCTGCGGCTGGCGGTTCCCGGAGAGAAGGCATTGCCCGCGACCGCCTTCAGCTTCGAGCTCGATGACGGCCGAGTCCTTTATTACGGCGACGAAAAGTCGATGGGCAAGATATACCTATCCGCGGCGGGCGACTTCGGATCGATACCCTCGTATCTGACTCAGGGTGTCGACGTCACGTCGTCCGACTTCAGCTTCGAACTGTTTTCGGGCCTCATCGACAGGAAGCGCTGCCAGGCGCGGGTGTTCATAATGGACCAGACCTGTCTCTCCGCCATCGGCAATGCCTATGCCGACGAGATTCTCTTCGAGGCGGGCATTCACCCCAAGGCGCCCTGTCACGCTCTGTCGCCCGAGAAACGGCGCGCGTTGTACGATGCCGTTCGCTCGGTGCTCGCCTGGGGCATCGAGGAGGTGGAGAGCGCCGCCCGGCCCCTCGAGGACAAGGTGCGCAGTCACCTGCGCGTGCGGGGCCGGGCGGGGCAGAAATGCCCGCGGTGCGGCGCCCTCATCCGAAAGGCGGGCGTCCTCGGCTTCGATTCCTTCTTCTGCCCGGTCTGCCAGCCCGATCTCACGGGACGCGGTCTCGACTGGACAAAACTGCCGAGCGGATGAGGTGGAGGAGAGCCAGGTCAGGCCTGGCATGGCCGGCATG
>JAJXZP010000003.1 GCA_021779995.1 bacterium
TGTCGGCGCGGCGGTTTGGGCGCCCAGGCCCCGAGCCCCGAGCGCAATCGCGAACAGCACAGCTGCGATCGATCTGGCGCGCATGATGATTCTCCCTATTTTGATGTGCTCGCGAAGGTTCGGCGTGACCGAGGGACCGCGCTTCACCGCGACTGCGGCTTTTCGTCGCCCAGGAGTTTCCCCTCGAAGACGGTGGTCCCGCCGATCCGGAAGACGGCGCCGCCCTGGTGCTCCCAGTAGCTGCGGCGGCCGTCACTGTAGCGGGCCCCCGAGCCCGACCTGGCGGAGGGGAGCCTATACACGCGGCCGTCGGGCAGCCACACGAGGGCCGCCGTGGCCGAGGTGTCGTAGACGATGACGAGCTTGCGGCCGTCGGCGGCCGCGAAGGTGAAGGACTCGGGGCGATACGCGCCGGCGGGAAGGTAGACGGGACGCACGCTCGACGAAAGCCCGCCCTCGGGAGTCTCCCGCAGGGCCACGGGCTTCGAGTCCGAATACTCGGCCTCGAAGCGCGAGCGCTTGAAGGCGTTCGGATCGGCGACCCTCCAGACGACCAGGAAGCCCTCCGTGGACCGCGAGACGATCTTCCCCTCGATCGCGACTCTCCCGGAGCCCTCGCCCTCGCTCAGGCGGACGGAATCCGCCCCGACCCAGAGCCGCGAGCCGGGGAAGTCGCGGTCGACGTACTCGCCCCGGAAGCCCTTGCCGCCGAGGCCGGGCTCCGCGAAGGCGGCGAGCGAAGCGAGGGCCGCCAGGACGGCGGCGAGACAGAAGGCGGGCACGGGTCGCATCATCGATCACTCCGCACACGATCGGTTTCAGGCTCGGGCGAACACCGTGGCGCACAACCGACCGCGCTTCGCCGACCGGGAGCATTCTACCGCAGCGCGCGGCCGAGTGGAACGGTGCCGCGCCTCGGTGTCCACAGTCTCCGATCTTGGCTATACTGGCGCCATGGACACAGCCATAGAACGCGATTCGAACTGCTTCTGCTGCGGCAAGGACAACGAAAAGGGCCTCCACCTCGTCTTTTCCTATCCGACGGAGGGGGAGGCGGAGACCACGCTCCTCGTGCCCGAGTACTTCTCCGGCTGGAAGCGCATAACGCACGGAGGCTTCCTGTCGATGCTCCTGGACGAGGCCATGGCGCACGCCTGCCTCACCGATCCGAGATCGGTCGCCGATCAACGATCGGTCGCCGATCAGAGCTCGGCCGACGGCTCGGGGTCGGCAGGCGCCGCCGATACGGCCGCCGCTCCGGCGAACGCGACGCCGGCAGGCGCCGCGGGGCAGGCCGACGGCTCGGCCGTGACGGGCGAGATCACGGTGCGCTTCCTCGCCCCGGTCGAGACGGGCACCCGGGTGCGCGTGGTCGGGAAGGTCGTGCAACGCAAGGGCCGCATCCTCTCCACCGAGGGCCGGGTGTACGATTCGAAGGGCGCGGTGGCCGCCCAGGCGAGCGCGCGCTTCATCGCGGCGAAGAAGCCGGCGCCCTGAGGGCGAAGGCCGCCGGCATGGCGCGGCCCCATCATGCCCGGCTCGCCGCCCGAAGGTGCCGCCCCCAACTCGCCGGCCGAAGGGCCGCCCCCCTGCGGAGCTCGCGCCTTCGAAAAACCCCTTGCTTTCCCCCCTCGGACATTCGTATCTTTCGATACCTAAGAGACTAGCTCAGGATTAATCGTTGGCACGAATTTTGTGGTAAGTGCGAGGAGTTGCGTCTCGCCCCGGTTTTCGCCACCTCGGGCGGGGGCCGGTCTGCGGCATCAGCAGTCTTCGTACCACCATCCTCGAGGAGCGATATGAGCGACCACCAGTCCCGTTTGCCCACCGTTTACATTCCGCACGGCGGAGGCCCCTGGCACGTGATGATGGACCAGTTCGGGGGAAGGTCCGCCTGGCAGCCCCTCGTCGATCATCTCGAGGCCCTCGGCAGACTCGCGAAGGAGCGAGCCAAGGCGCTGCTCGTGGTCTCCGCCCACTGGGAGGAGCCGCTGCCGACGGTGCACCATGGCCGCTCGCCCGGCATGCTCTACGACTACTACGGCTTCCCCGACGAAACCTACCATCTCAGCTGGCCGGCGCCCGGCGCGCCTGATGTGGCTCGGCGCGCCGACGAACTCCTCCGGAAGGCCGGCTTCGAGCCGGGCCGCGAGGAAGAGCGCGGCTACGACCACGGGACCTTCGTGCCCCTCATGGTGGCGCTTCCGAAGGCCGAGATTCCCACAGCCCAGCTTTCGCTCGTGGCGGGCCTCGATCCCGCGGCCCACCTCGCCCTGGGCAGGGCCCTCGCGCCCCTGCGCGAGGAGGGGGTGCTCATCATCGCCAGCGGGATGAGCTACCACAACATGCAGGGCTTCGGCGACCCGCGCGCGAGGCCGGCTTCCGAGCGCTTCGACGAGTGGCTCCGCGGCGCCGTCGAGTCGCCCGATGCGGAGGAGCGGGACCGGCTTCTCGCCGCCTGGAAGTCGGCTCCCGAGGCGCGCGCCTGCCACCCCCGCAGCGATCACCTCGTGCCCCTCTTCGTGGCCGCCGGCGCCGCCGGGAGCGACCCCGGCCGCCGCGACTTCTCGGGCGAGATCATGGGCGTGAGGGTCTCGGGCTTTTCCTTCGGCAGGGCGGACTAGCGGACTCGGGGAATTCCTCATTCGACACCATGCTCACACCAAGCCTTGTGGGGCTTGAATACGCTGAAAAACCGGAGTTTGAAATGTTCATCGATCACCTGACCATCATGCTCGTCAACCTGGCCGCGGGACTCACCTTGATGGGTGTCTTCGTCCTCAAGTTCATGGACAAGGATCGCAAGCGGACGGCCCCCGGCTTCCTCCTCAGCGGCTTCGTGTCGCTGGTGACCGGCCTGCACATCGTGTTCACCTGGCCCCTGCCGGGGAGCTACAACATCGCCTTCGGCGAGATGGCGGCGCTCTTCGGCGTCCTCTTCTTCGTGGCGGGCCTGGCCTTCCTCTTCGACTGGGATCTTCTCACCCTGGGCATCTACGCGGCTTTCGTCGGCGTCGGATCGATCGTCATCGGCGCCCGGATCCTCTCGCTCGGCATGACCTCCGAGCCGCTCATGGCCGGCGGCGGCTTCATCCTCACCGGACTCATGGCCGTGCTCACCCTCCCCGTGTTCTACCTCCGGCGGTTCCTGCTCGTGCGCGCGCTCGCGGCCATAGGCCTCTTCGGCTCGGCCGCCATCTGGGCGCTGACGGGGTTCATGGCCTACTGGTCCCACCTCGAAGGCTTCGCCAAGTGGGCGCCCGCCGTCATGCGGCAGGCCGTGAAGTGAGACCGGCGGCTCCGCGCTCCATCGGCCTCGACGCCGGAGGAAGGAAGGGCGGCGCCGCAGCGGTGAAATAGTGATCGCCGCGGGCCGTGAGGGCGCCGCCGGCCGGGAGGGCGCCGCGGAGCTCGACGGCAACGAACGTCCTGCTCCGCTAGCGCCCTCACGGGGCCCAAAAGCCCCGCTCCGGACGCGGTCCGGGAGCGAAATCCGACGAACTCGACGGCTCGCGGCAAAAATATGCAGTCCGAGCCGCGCCGTCCTGCATATCTATGCATTTACTACTTGAAGAAACCCGGCAAATCGTGTAGTTAGTCCCTTTGTCATTTCCGCCGCCCTCTTTACCACGGGCGCGGCGGGAAGGGCGAAGGAGTCGAGCTCCATGGGCAAGAACCTCACGCGAAAGATCCTCGAACCGCACCTCGTGGACGGCGCATGGAAGCCGGGCGAGGAGATCGGGGTCCGCATCGACCAGACCCTGACCCAGGACGCCACGGGCACCATGGCCTACCTCCAGTTCGAGGCTCTGGGCGTCCCCCGGGTGAAGACCGAGCTCTCGGTCAGCTACATCGACCACAACACTCTCCAGATAGGCTTCGAGAACGCCGACGATCACCGCTATCTCGCGAGCGTGGCCCGGAAATACGGGATATTCCTTTCCCGGGCGGGCAACGGCATCTGCCATCAGGTCCACCTCGAACGCTTCGGGCGGCCGGGCAGGACCCTCCTGGGCTCGGACAGCCACACGCCGACCTGCGGGGGCCTGGGCATGATCGCCATAGGGGCCGGCGGCCTCGACGTGGCCATGGCCATGGGAGGCGCGCCCTTCTACCTGAGCTGCCCCGCGGTGACGGCGATCCGCCTCTCGGGCAGGCTCCGCTCCTGGGTCTCGGCCAAGGACGTGGCGCTGGCGGTCCTGGCCCGCTTCGGCACCAAGGGCAACGTGGGCCGGGTGTTCGAGTACGTCGGCGAGGGCGTGAAGAGCCTCTCGGTGCCCGAGCGCGCCACGATAGCGAACATGGGCGCCGAGTGCGGGGTGACGACGACGATCTTCCCGAGCGACGAGGCGACGGCCGCCTTTCTGCGCTCCCAGGGCCGCGAGGCCGACTGGACCGAGCTGGGCGCGGACGAGGACGCGGTCTACGAGGCGGAGTTCAGGCTCGAGCTCTCGTCGATCGAGCCCCTGGCCGCCCTGCCCCACTCGCCGGGCAACGTGCGCCCCCTCAGGGAGGCGGCGGGCACCCGGGTCGAGCAGGTCTGCGTCGGCTCCTGCACCAACTCCTCCTACCGCGACCTCGCCCTGGTCGCCAAGCTCCTCGAAGGCAAGACCGTGCACCCGGACGTGGGCCTCGTGGTCACGCCCGGCTCCCGCCAGGTGCTGCGGAACATCGACCGCGACGGCTACCTGGAGATGCTCATCGCCGCGGGAGCGCGCCTCGTGGAGCCCTCCTGCGGCTTCTGCATCGGCAACGGCCAGTCGCCCGCGAGCGGCTCGGTCTCGCTGCGCACCTCCAACCGCAATTTCGAGGGGCGCTCGGGCACGGCCGACGCCCGCGTCTTCCTCGTGAGCCCCGAAGCCGCGGCGG
This sequence comes from bacterium, assembly GCA_021779995.1. Classification (GTDB taxonomy): domain Bacteria; phylum Spirochaetota; class Spirochaetia; order Treponematales; family Rectinemataceae; genus JAJXZP01. The sequence goes on from JAJXZP010000003.1 coordinate 4,870, forward strand.
CCGCCGCCCTCTCGGGCCGCATCGTCGACCCCCGCGACGCGGGCTTGAAGCACCCCGAGATCGCGGCGCCCGAGCGGCTCGAGATCGACGACGGCATGATCCTGCGGCCCGAGGCCACCCCCGATCCGGCCTCGGTCGAGATAGTCCGCGGGCCGAATATCGGCGAGCCCCTCGTGAACGCTCCCTTCCCCGAGCGGATAGCCGGCGTGGTCGCCATCAAGCTGGGCGACAAGATCACGACCGACCACATCATGCCCGCCGGCTCGCGCATGAAGTACCGCAGCAACATCCGCGCCTACGCCGAGTACGTGTTCGAGAACGTCGACCGCGACTTCCCGGCCCGGGCCGCCGAGCTGCGCGACGCGGGAAGCCACGTGGTCGTGGCGGCGGGCCAGTCCTACGGCCAGGGCTCCTCGCGCGAGCACGCCGCCATCTGCCCGAGCTACCTGGGCGTGCGGCTCGTGCTCGCCAAGTCCTTCGAGCGCATCCACGCCGCCAACCTGGCCAACTTCGGCATCCTCCCCTTGAGCTTCCTCCGCGACGAGGACTACGAAGCCCTCGCCGCGGGCGACGGCATCGAGATCCAGGACTGCCGCTCGCAGATCCGCTCGGGCGGAGCGATCCGCGTCTTCGTCCGCGCCGCCGGCCGCGCCGCTGCCGAGGGGGCGAAGGCGGGCCGCGCCGAGCTCCGGTCCTTCGAGGCTTCCTGCGGCCTTCTGCCCCGGCAGCGCGAAATCCTCCTCGCGGGAGGGGCCCTCCCCTACGCCCGGACCGGCGGGCGCTGAGAGAGCGGCCGGGATTCCGTCACCAGGGGCCTGCCCGGGATCCCCGGGAATTCCCGAAAGGTTCCCTGGCGGCCGACTACGCAAGCGGAAAGCCCAGCCTCGGACCACGGTCCGGGAAGCAGGCGGCGACCGAAAGGAGACGAGGGTGAAGATCAAGGTGCGCAACCCCATCGCGGAGCTCGACGGCGACGAGATGACTCGGATCATCTGGAAGCTCATCAAGGAGCGCCTCATTCTTCCGAATCTCGACCTGGCGCTGGAATACTACGACCTGGGCCTGGCGAACCGCGACCGCACGGACGACGCGGTCACGCGCGAGGCCGCCGCGGCCATAAACCGCCTCGGCGTCGGAGTCAAGTGCGCCACGATCACGCCCGACGCCGATCGCGTGTCCGAGTACCATCTCAAGCGCGCCTGGCCCTCGCCCAACGGGACCATCAGGGGCATCCTCGACGGCACGGTCTTCCGCAAGCCCATCGTGGCGCGCAACCTCAGGCCCGCGGTGCGCAGCTGGACGCGCCCGATCATCGTGGGCCGCCACGCCTACGGCGACCTCTACCAGGCGGTGGACTTCGTCGTGCCCGGTCCCGGCACGGCCGAGCTCGTGTTCACGCCCCGCGCGGCGGCGGGCGGCGCCTTGGCTGGCGGAGCCGCGGGCGAAGGAGCGGCGGCCGCGGGCCCGGCGGGCGGCGCGGCGCCGGGCGGCGCGGCCGAGCAGGTCCGCCTGAGCCTCCACGAGTTCTCGGGCCCGGGCGTCGTCATGGGCATGCACAACACCGACGCCTCGATCTCCTCCTTCGCGGCGGCCTGCGTCGACTACGCCCTGTCCGAGCGTGTCGAGCTCTGGTTCGCGGCCAAGGACACGATCTCGAAGCGCTACCACGGGCGCTTCCGCGACCTCTTCGCCGAGGCGGTCGAGAAGCGGCGGCCGGAGTTCGAGGCGGCGGGGATAGCCTACCGCTACATGCTCATCGACGACGCGGTCGCGCGCGTCCTCAAGCACCCAGGCGGCATTCTCTGGGCCTGCACGAACTACGACGGCGACGTCTTCTCCGACATGGTCGCGTCGGGCTTCGGCAGCCTGGGCATGATGAGCTCGGTCCTCGTGTCGCCCAAGGGGCGGTACGAGTTCGAGGCCGCGCACGGCACCGTCAGGCGGCACTACTACGAGCACCTCAAGGGGCATTCCACGAGCACCAACCCGATCGCCTCGATCTTCGCCTGGACGGGCGCGATCCGGAAGCGCGGCGAGCTCGACGGGACCCGGGCCGTCGCGGACTTCGCCGGGGCCCTGGAGCGGGCCGTGCTGGGCCTCGTGGAGGCCGGCGTCGTGACGAAGGATCTCGTCGACCTGATCGAACCGCGGCCCGCGACCTACGAGACCACGGAGCTCTTCATCGACGCCGCGGCCGAGCGGCTGGGGCGCGAGCTCGAAAGGACCGGGGCATGAACGGGAACAGTCTGAGCATCATCGACAACAGGACGGGCCGGAGCTACGAACTGCCCATCACCGACGGCACCATACGGGCCATGGACCTCCGGCAGATCAAGTCCCTGAACGACGACTTCGGCCTCATGAGCTACGATCCCGGCCTCTCGAACACGGCCTCGACGCGTAGCGCGATCACCTTCGTCGACGGCGAGCGCGGGATCCTGCGCTACCGCGGCTACCCGATCGAAGAGCTCGCCGAGCGCTCGAGCTACCTCGAGACCGCCTACCTCGTCATCTTCGGCGAGCTTCCGACCGCCGCCCAGCTCGCGACCTGGGAGTGCGAGATCAGCCGGCACAGTCTCCTGCACACGAACATCGTCGAGCTCATCGAGGCCTTCCGCTACGACGGGCACCCGATGAGCGTCTTCATCAGCGCGATAGCCTCGCTCTCCACCCTCTATCCCGACTCGCGGCGCGTCGTCGACCCCGTGAACCGCCGGCTCCAGGTCGAGCGCATCATCGCCAAGGCCGCCACCATAGGCGCCTTCACCTACCGCCACAACCAGGGCATGCCCTTCAACCATCCCGACGACGAGCTCTCGTACATCGGCAATCTCCTCAGGATGATGTTCCGGATGACCGAGGCCAAGTACCGGCCCAACCCCGTTCTCGAGCGGGCGCTCAACATCCTCTTCATCCTCCACGCCGACCACGAGCAGAACTGCGGCACGAACGCGATGCGCGTCATCGGATCCTCGCAGGCGGACCCGTACTCGGCCCTGGCGGGGGCCGCGGCCGCGCTCTACGGCCCCCTGCACGGGGCCGCGAACGAGGCGGTCCTCCTCCAGCTCGAGGAGATCGGCAGTCCCTCCAAGGTCGGGGCCTTCATCGAGTCGGTCAAGCGGGAAGAGCGGCGGCTCATGGGCTTCGGGCACCGCGTCTACAAGAGCTACGACCCGCGCTGCCGCATCATCAAGCGCGTCGCCGAGGAGGTCTTCGAGGTCACCGGCCGCAACCCGCTCGTGGACGTGGCCCTCGAGCTCGAGCGCATCGCCCTGCAGGACGACTACTTCGTCTCGCGCAAGCTCTATCCCAACGTCGACTTCTACTCCGGCCTCATCTACCGGGCGATGAAGCTGCCCTCCTCGCTCTTCACCGTGATGTTCGCGATCCCGCGCTCCTGCGGCTGGGTGGCGCACTGGCTGGAGATGCTCACCGACCCCGAGCAGAAGCTCTCGCGGCCGCGGCAGATCTACTCGGGCTCGCCCGAACGGAGCTATGTCCCGGTCGGGGAGCGCCGCCCCTCTCCCGCTCCGGACGCGCCCGGAGCCTGAGGCTCAGGGAACGGCGGCGGTCGCCGGGCGCCTGCTAGCGCAGGCTAGGCCTGAACCGAGCTGACGTTCAGGGCGCGGCGGCGGGCGCCGGGTGCCGCGCGTCGGCGCCCCGGACGAAGGACACGGCGGCGGCCACCGCGCAGAGCAGGACCGAGACCGCGAAGGCGTGCTTCATGCCGAGCACGAAGGCCGCCTGAGGCCCCGCGTCCAGCGCGGTGCCGGTGCCCACGAAGAGCTGCATCATCATCCCGCGCGGGACGCTCGCCGCGGCGACCGCCAGCGAGAGCGCGAAGCTCGTCACCATGCCGGTCTGCCTGAGGGTGGCCAGGGTGGCGGAGGCTATGCCGAGGCGGTTGCGCGGGGCGCCGTTCATGGCCGCGCTCGTGTTGGGCGCCCAGAACAGCCCTCCCCCGATTCCCACGAGCACGAGCCCCAGGGCCATGGCCCAGTAGGGCGTGGCCGGAGACAGCTCGACGATGAACCACAGGAGCGCCGCGCCCTGGAGCGCGAGGCCGACCGTCGCGGGCAGCCGGGCGCCGATGCGGTCGGCCAGGTGGCCGCTCAGGGGGCCGACGACCACCGACACCGCCGACAGGGGGATGAGGAGGAGGGCCGCGGTGAGGGGGCTGTAGCCGCGCACGACCTGGAGGTAGAAGGTCACGAGGAAGTTGACCGCGAACATCGCCAGCGACTGGAGCGAGGCCGCGAAGACCGAAAAGCCGTAGATGCGGTTCGCGAACAGCGAGAGGTCGAGCACCGGATTGGCGGCGCGCCGCTCCCAGGTCAGGAAGACCACGATCATGACGGCGAACAGCGCGAAGAGCGAGAGAATCGGCCAGGAACCCCAGCCGAGCTGGATGCCCATGGTGAGCGCGAAGAGCAGGGCGACGAGGCCGAGACTGAAGGCCGCCGCCCCGGTCGCGTCGAAACGCTCGGCGCGGTCGCGATGGGAGACTTCCTTGAGCGCCACGTAGCCCCACAGGCTTCCGACGATGCCGATGGGCACGTTGATGTAGAAGATCCAGCGCCAGTCGGCCAGGGAGAGAAGGAAGCCGCCGAGCAGGGGGCCGGCGATGCCGCCCAGGGCCCAGGTGATGCCGTTGATGCCCAGGGCGCGGCCCCGCTCGTTCGGCGGGAAGACCTCGGTGATGATCGCCGTGCTGTTGACCATCATCAGCGCCGCGCCGGAGCCCTGCACCAGGCGGAAGACGATGAGCTCGACGGCGCCCGCCGAGAGGCCGCAGAGGGCCGAGCCGATCGTGAAGATGACGAAGCCGAGATTGTACAGCCTGACGCGGCCGAACATGTCGGCGATGCGGCCGAAGGTCAGGAGGAGAACCGTGCTTATGAGGATATAGCCCATGATCACCCAGATCATCTCGACCAGGCTCGCGTGGAGCTTGTCCATCATCTGGGGGAGGGCGAGAATGACGATCGTCGAGTCGATCGCCGACATGAGGGCGCCGATGGTCGTCACGCTGAGCGCGATCCACTTGTAATCAATCGTATGCCCCTGCAGCTTCCGCGAGGGCCCGCCGCTCTTCGAGGGCCCGCCGCTCTTCGAGGGCCCGCCGCTCTTCGAGGGCGCCCAATTTCGATTCACCGTTTCACTCCTGGCCGAGGTTTGAAAGCGGCGCTTCATGCGCCGCGCACGTGGAGAAGATACCGTTTCCGCCCCGGGAAAGTCTCGTGCCGCGATTTTCCGCAGGAGCCGCGATCAGGTCGCGCTCCGAGACATCGCCCCGGCCGGCCTTCACACCGCCCAAGGATACGCGGCGGGACGAAAAAAGCGCGGCCCGGGCCGGAACTCCGGCCCGGGCCGCGCCAAACGGGCGCAGTCGACGACGAAACTCGGCCCTATCGGCTATTTCCTGGAGCCCATCCCCCCGCCCGAGCCGCCGCCGCTTTCACCACCGCTTCCGCCGCTACCACCGCTACCGCCGCCCATGCCGCCATTCTCGGTCCCGCCCTTCATGGTCCCCGATTGTTCCATCGTGCCGCTGCGGTCGCGATCGCGCTCGCGATCCCGCTCCCGAGTTTGGAGCTGGAGCATATCGTCCCGGGCCTGGGTCCTGAGCCGCTCCATGTCGCGCGAACGAAGCGTGAGTCCGAGAGCGTGCGCGGCGCCGGACCAGCTACCCTCGGCGCGATAGGACTGCATGACGCGCTCCATGCTCATGTTCCGCGTCCGCGCCATGAAGGCCACCAGGTAGATTTCCGAGGGCGAGAGCCGGTTCTGCTCCGCGAAGCGCTTGAGCTGCGCCTCCTGATAGCGGTACCTCGCCGCGACCTGTCCGTAGAAGCCGTCCAGATTCTCGACCCGGATCGCGTTCATGTTCCCGAAGGCATTGTCGACGCCATCGTCACCCAGCCGGACGGGGGCGCCCTGGGCCGAGAGAGCTCCGACCGCCAGAGCTATGAGCCCCGCCAAAATCAGTCGCTTCATGAAAACCTCCTCCCGGGCTCGTGCGACCCGGCACGAAAGGCTACCCCGCCGAAGCCGGCGCGGTTGCCGCTATTTCGTCGAAAATCTCAGTCCCGCGTAAAGGCGCAGGCCCCGGTCCGGATCCGAATCCCAGAGGACCCGCAGGGGGAGGCGCAGCTCGCCCGAGCTCGTCGAGGCGACCAGGAAGGACAGCTCCGCGCTGCCGGCGGTCCGGTCCAGGGTAAAACCCGAAGTCTCGACGCCGGCCCAGGCCCTCAGCCTGAAGAGCATCGCGGCGCCTAACGCGCCGAACAGTTCGCCCCCCGCCGAGACTTCGTCCGAGATGCCGCCGCCGGGGTACCAGCTGCGGGTGAACCCGGTGTCGCCCGAGACCGCGAGGGGCAGGCCGGGATACCAGGAGAGCCCCAGCCCGGGGCGCAGGCAGAGGCTGCGCGTCCCGTCCGGCACCTGCGCCTCCGAGACGTCCAGGCTCGGCTTGAGCAGGGCCTCTCCGGCGAGGATCGAGAGCGCCGATCCGAGCCCCAGCTCGGTGCCCCCGTCGTCGGAGCTGTCGTAGACGAAGCGCGGCGTGAAGTAGGCCGACAGCGTGAAACCCTCCAAGCCGAGGGTCCCGCGCGCCGCGGCGTTCCAGTTCCGGCCCTCGTCGTCGTTCTCCAGGCCGCCGCCCAGGCTCCCCGCGAGGAGGAGGCCGCCGAGGCTGGCCGAGACCTGGGCCACCGACCCGGCGGCTCCCCAGAGGCTCCCGTCGCTCCAGCTCGTGCCCGAGCCCTGCGCCGCGAGCCTGAGTGCGAGGACGCCGCCGATGTAATCCGACGAGGCCGAGGCCTCCGCGTAGGTCCCGGCCGCGTGGGCCGGCGCGTACTCGGCTCCGGCGCCGACGCTCGCCTCCGACAGAGGCTGCAGCGGCGCGGCCGGCTCCCCGGGTCCGGCGGCCTCCGCCGAGGCGG
>JAJXZP010000266.1 GCA_021779995.1 bacterium
CGCGCTTGAGGACGAGAAGCTCGAGCTGGAGCGGCTATTCTCCGCCCCCGCTCCTGATCCGGCCGCCTTCGAGGCTGCCAATCGCCGCTACGCCGAGCTGGGGGGCCTGATCGAGGAGAAGACGGCGCGCTGGGAAGAGCTGGCCTCGCGCGACGAGGGCCCGGCCTAATGATGCCGCCTAACGCATCGGACGAATCGCCGCCGGAGCGCGGCCGATCCGGAGTCTCGCCGGCCGCCTTCGACCTTCTGGGGCCTGCCGAGATCGTCCGGGCCGCCGAGACCGCCCTCGGCCTGCGCCTGGACGGCACCGTGAGCGCCTATCCGAGCTACATAAACCGCGTGTACGGCCTGCGCCGCGAGGACGGGGGCGAGCTCGTCGCGAAGTTCTACCGCCCCGGCCGCTGGAGCCCCGAGGCCCTCGCCGAGGAGCATCGCTTCGTGCGCGACTGCGCGGAGGCCGAGCTGCCGGTGGCGGCGCCGCTGGAGCTCGCAGGCGGGGGCAGCCTCGGCGAGCTCAGGCTCGAAGTCGAAACAGGCGGCGAGACGGCGATTCGCTTCGCCCTCTACCCCAAGATGGGGGGGCGCAACTTCGACGCCGAACGGGACGAGGACTGGCTCCGCCTGGGAGCCCTCGTCGGCCGCTGCCACGCCGTCGGGGCGCTGGGGCGGGCCGAGCATCGCCCGACCTGCGATCCCGTCCTGCTCACCGTCCCCCTCGCCCAGGGCCTTCTCGACCAGGGTCTGGTGCATCCGAAGCTCGAGGACGAGTTCGCCGACCTCTGCTCGGAGACGCTCGAGTCGATCATTCCCCTCTTCCAGTCCATCGCCTACGGGCGGATCCACGGCGACTGCCACCGGGGCAACATCCTGGATCGGCCCGGAGAGGGGCTCATGCTCATCGATTTCGACGACATGATGACCGGACCGGCGGTCCAGGACCTCTGGCTCCTCCTGCCCGACCGGGCGGGACTCTGCGTTCGCGAGCTCGAGCTCCTGATCGAGGGCTACGAGCCCTTCTCTCGCTTCGACCGTCGGGAGCTCGCGCTGATCGAGAGCCTTCGCTTCATGCGCATGGTCTACTTCCTCGCCTGGCGCTCCCGCCAGAGGGGCGACGCCTGGTTCGCCCGGGAGTTTCCCGATTGGGGAGGCGAGGCCTTCTGGATCCGCGAGCTCGAGGACCTGCGCGATCAGGCTCGAGTGATCGGCCAGGAACTTGCGGGCGAGGCTCGGCTGACCTAGAATACTTCCTACATGGAACACACGACAGGGTCGGTCCAGGGCCTCCCGGGGGGCGACTATCGACGGTGGCTGCGCGGGGCGGAGCTTTTCGCCGCCTTCGACGATGCGGCCCTCGACGAGCTGGCTTCCCATTGCGGACTTTATTCCTACGAGGCGGGCGGCCGCGTCTTCGAGCGAGGCGAGGAGGGGGACGCCCTCTTCGTCGTCGTCGAGGGGCGAGTGGCGATAGGAGCCCCGGGCTCCCCCCTCATCGCCGAGCTCGTGCCGGGCGACACCTTCGGCGAGCTTGAGCTCCTGTCCGGCAGGCCGCGCAACGAGGCTGCGACCGCGGCCCAGGATTCGCGTCTCCTCAGGTTCCCCCTGAGGGGAGCCCTGTTTCCCGAAATCATCGAAACCCGCCCGGAACTCTCGGCGCGGATACTCGAATCCTGCCTCGTCGCGGTGGCCCGGCGGATCAGGCAGGCCAACGCCCTCGTCAAGGAAAACTCCCCCTGGGTGAGCGAGCTGCGCCGCCAGGCCCATTCCGACAAGTTGACCGGCCTCAACAACCAGGCCTTCCTCGAGGAGCGCCTGGGCGAGCTCGCGTCCGGCGCCTCCCGGCGCTTCGCCCTTCTCATGCTCAAGCCCGACAACTTCAAGGAGATCAACGACAGCCACGGGCACGAGGCCGGGGACGCCGTGCTGCGGCTCCTGGCGGCGGCCCTGGCCCGCTCGCTCGCTCCCGGCGACGATGCCGTCCGATTCCAGGGCAACGAGCTCGCGGCTATCCTCCCCGGGCGCGACCGCGCCGCCGCCCGCGCCGAGGCGGAGCGCCTGGCCGGGCTCCTGCGCGGCCTGGATCTCGGCGAGGCGATCGGCAACGCTCCGTTCAGGCTCGGGGTATCCTTCGGCGCGGCCCTGTGTCCCGAGCACGGAACGAGGCCCGAGTCCCTCATCGAGGCGGTGCGGGGCCTCCCTCTCGCCGGCCGCGAACGCGGCGGCGACGCGATCCTGTTCCCGGAGGATGTCTAGATGAGTCCGACACGCGGCGAGCGCCGGGAAGCGGACGATATCGGGCCGGAGAGGCTCGGCCTCTTCTCGTATCTGGACGGGAGCGAGCTGGGCGCGCTGCGCTCGCGCATGCGCGTTATGCGCTCCCCGGCCGGAGGCGAGATCTTCGCCGAGGGCGACGCGGGCGACGAGCTCTTCGTGCTGGTCGAGGGGAAGGTGTCCGTAGGCCTTAAGCTGGCGGACGGCGAGGAACTAGTCGTCTCCGAAATCCTTCCCGGCGGCTTTTTCGGCGAGATGGCGATTTTCGACCGCTCGCCGCGCTCGGCCACCTGCCGCTGCATCGAGCCTTCGGTCCTCCTTTCCCTGAGCTCCGGAGGCTTCGACGCCTTCGCCCGCGGGAATCCGCGCGCCGCCGCACGCATCCTGCAGAAGATGCTGGCGGTCCAGACCCAGAGGCTCTTCGCCACGGGCTCGCTCGTATCCCAGATGGTGCAGTGGGGCGAGGCCGCCCGGCGACGCGCCGTCACCGACGAGGCCACCGGGCTCTTCAACCGGCGCTTCCTCGACGATTCCCTCGAAGGCCTGTTCTCGCGCGCCCGGCTCGAGGCCAGGAGTCTTTCGATCGGCATGTTCGACCTCGACCATTTCGGCGATCTCAACCGGGCCAAGGGCCAGGAGTTCGGCGACCTCGTGATCGTCGAGGTCGCGCGGGCCTTCAGGAAGGCCTTCCGCGAGGGCGACATCCTCGTCCGCTACGGCGGCGACGAGTTCACCTTC
>JAJXZP010000275.1 GCA_021779995.1 bacterium
GCCCTCTCCACGCCCGCGCCTGCCGCACTCGCGCCGGCGCCCGCCGTACTCGCGCCTGTCGGGTCGGCCGAGCCGCGCCGCCCCCTGCGCACGACGAAATAGTCGGCCGCGAGCACGCCGAAGAGGGGAATGAAGAAGGAACCGAAGAGGTAGAGGAAGTCCTGGTACTTCGTGATGTCCATGAAGAGCGCCGCCGCCAGGCAGGCGACGCCGAGGCCGATGATGAGCCAGCGCTGCTTCGCCTTGGGAAAGACGTTCTGCAGCGACACGGCCGTCGAGTATAGATCGGCCCAGGCGTTGTGGGTCTCGTCGGCAAGCAGGATGAGGAGCGAGCCCCAGCCGGCGATCAAGGCCACCTCGGCGGCGAAGTCCTTGGGCTCCTGCTTCACGCCGGCGCCGAGCATGAGGAAGGCGCCCATGGCCAGGAACCACACGCTGGTGACGAAGAAGCCGAGGGCCGTGCCCCAGAAGGCTCCCGAGGTCTTGCGCGCGAAGCGGTTGTAGTCGGCGACCAGGGGAAGCCAGGAGATGGGCAGGGCGATGACGAGGTCGACGCCCTGCCAGAAGGGGAGGGAGCCGTCGCCCGCCTTGGCGAACAGCGCCCCGAGGCCGTAGGTCGCCACGAGGTGGTAGGCGAGCCACAGGCCGGTGGCCAGCGCTATCCACACCGCGAACTTCTCGAGCCAGACCCGGATGAAGCCGACCGGGCCGCCCAGGCCCATGAGGATGACGGCGAGGGCGAAGACCGCGGTCCAGAGCGCGTAGCTCGAGAAGCCGAAGAGCTCGCGGCAGATCGTGTTCGCCGCCACGCCCATGACGATGAACTCGAAGATCGTCCAGCCGAGGAGCTGCAGCACATTCAGCGCCGTGGGAAGATAGGAGCCCCGCGTGCCGAGCAGCGGCCGCAGGAGCACCATGGTCGGCCTGCCCGTGGCGCCGCCTATGACGCCGATCAGGGCCAAAAGGAGGCAGCCCAGGGCCGTGCCGATTATGATGGCGACTAACGCGTCGCCGAGACCCAGGCCCGGCACGAGGAAGGTGCCCGCGAGCATCACGAGCAGCCCTATGCCGAGGTCTCCCCAGAGCACGGCGAAATCCTTGAAGACGAGGGTGCGGCGCTCCGCGGGCACGCTCTCGATCCCCCACTCGGGGGGCGCGTGCAGCTTGGGAAGCCGCTTCCCGATGGCCGATAGGATTCTCATTCCTTCCTTCCTCATCCCGTCGTACGGGCGTGGTCTCCGGGAGCGGCTTCGGAGAAATAAAAAACCGCCCCGGGTCTCAGGGGCGGTTTCGATAGCGATTGGCGCCGTCCCTGCGCTGGCATTACCCAGATCAGGTTCAATGGGTCTGCGGCTTACAGCCGCACTCTCAGCCCGGTTCGTACCGAGCTCCCCAGGAACATTGTATGGGACGAACGTACACAGATATGCGGAAAGTGTCAATGGAGGCCGGCGCGGGCGATCGGGGTCTCAGATGACGGGCGAGGCCGCCCCGTCCATCGGTATCGTGCAACCCGTGATGTAGGAGGCGGCGTCGGAGGCGAGGAAGACCGCGGCGGTAGCGATCTCCTCGGGGCGGGCGAAGCGTCCGAGGGGGATGCCGTGAAGGGCGCGCCGCGTCGCCTCCTCGAAACCGATCCCCTGGATGCGGGCGTCCACCGCCAGGCTCTCCTCGGTCCGCGCGGTGAGGGTGCGGCCGGGGTTGATGCCGACGACGCGCACGCCGCGCGGCGCGTAATAGGCCGCCAGCCCGGCGGTGACCAGCATGAGCGCCGCGTTGGCGGCGCCGCCTGCTATGTGGTAGGGGAGGGCCGTCTTGCCTCCCGAGCCGATGATGTTGAGGATGACGCCGCGGCCGCGGGCGGCCATGCCCTTGACGACAGCGTCGATCGCGTTGACGTAGCTGAAGTACTTGGCGTCCATCGCGGCCCTATAGGCCGCGCTCGAGAGTTCGTCGGGGCCGCAGCGCTTGGCCGCCCCGGCCGAGTTCACGAGGACATCGGCGGGGGCGAAGCGGTCCTCGACGGCTGCGATCGCCGCCGCCGAGGCCGCGGGCACGGAGAGGTCGGCGGCCTGGATGGCGAGCCGATCGGGCCCGGCCCCGAGGCTGTCGCGCGCCTGCTGCAAGCCTTTCGGATCGCGGGCTATGAGGGCGACCTTGCAGCCTTCGTCCAGGAAGAGCCGGGCGCAGGCCAGGCCGATGCCCTTGCTGCCCCCGGTGACGATGACGGTGCGTCCGGAAAGATTCGTCTGCATATCGCTGCCCTCCCCGCGCCTCAGGCCTCCCGGTGGCGATTCGGCGTCTCGACGCTTTCCCCGGGCGCCTTTCCCCTACCGGTCGACGGTATCCTGTCGATGGCCGGGTCACAAGCCGGCCACCGCAGGCTTGAAAGCCATGCGATGCCTCGGCTTGGAGACGGGCGGCGCTGTTCGTCTTCCGATCCTTATCGGGCTCCTCATAGCGATCGTCCGGAGTGGCTCCCTGAAGGAAAGCGTTATTTATTATACATTCATTTGTAAGAACTGGCCGGGGCTCCCCTCTGTACAATACGCCTATGCGGATCGCGGTCGTCGGAATGGGTTACGTTGGTCTTCCTCTCGCCATGCAATTCGCCCGGCGAGGCGTCACGGTGCTCGGCTTGGACATAGATCCGGCGAAGGTGGCGTCGTTGAGCCGTGGCAGCAGCTACATCCACCACATCAGCTCCGAGTCTATCGGGAGCCTCGTCGAGTCGGGCGCATTGTCTGCTTCCACGGATTTCAGCCTGGCAGGCGAGGCCGAGGCCGTGATCATCTGCGTGCCGACGCCTCTCGGGCCGAATCGAGAGCCCGATCTTTCTTTCATCCTGGAAACCGGCAGGGAGATCTCCGGATTCATCAGGCCCGGCATGCTGGTGGTCCTGGAGTCGACGACCTATCCTGGGACCACCGACGGAGAGCTTCGCGAGGTGCTCGAATCGGGCTCGGGCTTGCGGGCGGGGCGGGATTTCCAC
>JAJXZP010000132.1 GCA_021779995.1 bacterium
CGAGAACCCGGTAGAGCCGCCCCGAATCGAGCCGCAGCCTGACGTTCTCGCGCGAGCGGCGAAGGAGGTCGGCGAGGTGTCTGGCGATGGACGGCAGCGAGCGCCGGCGCGGCGCGCGACCCGGGCTGCCCGGCTGTTCGAGTGGCGACATGGGGCTCCCTCATTCAGTCTATCGGCTCCGCTCGCCCTGTGGCAAGGTACAGCGGCGCCTCGGGCGCCTCCCGGGGATCCGAGCTTCGGACTTCGCTCCGGCGCGAGCCGTCTCGTCCGCGCCGATTCGCCGTGAAGGCTCGAAATTCCTGCGGAGGGACACTATGATGATCCTATGAAAGTCATCCTCGCCTTCACCCTGTTTCTCATCGTGGCCCTGGTAGCCGCCGAAGCCCAGAGTTCCAAGGGGGCCGACCTGATCATCGCCCGCTGCTCGGGTTGCCACGGCTGGGCCTCGGACTACGACTCGCTCATGGCTTCGGGCGGGATCGTGCCGGGCAAGCCCGGATCGAGCATCGTCTGGACCATGATCTCGAGCGGCAGCATGCCCCGGGGAGGCCCGGCCTTCACCTCGAAGGAGCGCAGGCTCGTCTACGACTGGATAGCGGCCGGCGCCCCTAGGCCCGCGCAGTAAGCTCGGACATCCTCACCCAGCCCGAGGCGCGCCTCTCGCGCGAGAAGATCTCGTACCAGCCCGCGCGCTCGTCCACCGCGATCACGTCGGCGCCGGCCTCCAGGCTCCACAGATACCGGCCGCCGGGGCCCGGCCGGTCGCGGACGACGGCGCCGAGCGGACCCGCGGCCAGGCGAGGCAGGACCATCGGCCGCAGGTCGGCCGTGCGGCTCCGGTCGAAGCCCGCTAGGAAGGCGGCTAGGCCGCGGTCGAGGATACCCGCCCAGTAGTCCGGACGATCGGCGAGGAGCTCGCGCTCGCGGGGATTGGTGAGAAAGCCCAGCTCGACGATGACCGAGGGAGTGAAGGGGCTGGCGGCGTGGACGAAGCGCCGGAAGCCGAAGGCGTAATAGCCGCGCATGCCGATGGTCACGCCGGAACTGTCCTCCGTCAGCCCCGCCTGGGCGCCGAAGGCGGCGTCCAGGGAGGATGCGAGCTTGAGACTCGCCGGGCTCGGCCTCCAGGGCGCCGCGACCTTCCATCCCTCGATCGAGGGGTTCGATCCCCAGTCGGCGTGGATGGCGACGAAGGCATCGGCCCGCAATCCAGGGGGCACGGTCGCGGGCAGCAGAATGGCCCGCCAGCCCCGCGCCTCGATGCGCGCGACGAGGGCGCGCGCCACGGCGAGGTTGACATCGACCTCGCGCACTCCCTGCGACTCGGCGCCCGTGCTGCTCCGCAGCCGCCCCAGCTCGTCGGGCAGCTCGGCCTCTTCCCAGTGCCCCGCCTGGATGGCGACGACGAAGGGCCCGGTCAGCGGCTCGATCGGCTGGAGCTCCGGCGGGATCGGCGCCACGCCCCAGAGGCCCGGCTCGTCCCGGGACGAGCCGGGTTCGGCGGGTGAGGCGGAGATCAGGATCGAGGCCAGGATGGCCGCCGCGGCTATCGCGGCGGAACGCGCGGTCAGCCTCCAGCCGGCGACGAAGCGGCGCCTTGGGGCGGCGCCTCGATTCGGAGCGAAGGGACCGCCGTTCCCGGCCTGGCTCTCCTTGGGTTCCATGGCTTGAAGATCGCGCGGGAGGGCCGCGGCGGGCAAGGCCGGCCGCTCAGACCTGGGTTCGCCGATCGTTCGCCTTCACGAACTCTTCGGGAAGGACGAGGTTCTCCTTGGTCTGCGCGCTGGTGGGCGCCCAGGTGACGGCCTCCGACTTGAGCAGGCGGTAGATCGCGGCCTCGATCTCGTCCATCGCGGCGCCGAGATGCGTGTTGATCCAGGCCTTCATGAAGTCCGCGTTGACCTTGAGCCCGCCGCCGTGGATTTTCTCGCCGTGGCGCAGGGCGTAGTCGACCATGCCGCGGGCGATGCGCTCCCGGGGCATGGTCTCGATGAGATCCGACACCTGGTCGTTCGAGCGCCGCAGCCGGGCCGACAGCACCTTGATGATCTTGAGGGCGAACTTGCCGTTGGAGAGGATCATGGACTCGAAGGTGGGACCGTCCACGGCCA
The DNA here is from genome assembly GCA_021779995.1 of bacterium. GTDB lineage: Bacteria > Spirochaetota > Spirochaetia > Treponematales > Rectinemataceae > JAJXZP01. The sequence goes on from JAJXZP010000132.1 coordinate 2,112, forward strand.
GGACCCGCGTGCGCTTCACCGCCTCGGCCGTGGCCGAGCGCGGACTGTCGTCGAGAAGGGCCATCTCGCCGAAAAAATCGTTCGGCGTGTCCACGGTCTTGAGCACCGCCTGCCCGCCCTCCACCCGCTTCTTGAGGTCTACCGAGCCCTCGAGGAGGACGTACATGACATCGCCTTCCTCCCCCTCCTTGAAGATCTGCTCTCCGGGCTCGAAGATCCGCACATTGTCCTTATCCATATGCGATGATTGTACGCTCGGCCCCGACGGGCCACAAGGGCGAGATCCGAAGGGCCGAAGGAGGAACCGGGCGCGAAGCGATTTCGCGCGACAGTGGACGCGGGGAAGCGGCCCGGTCTATGGTTCAGCCATGAACGAAAGCACAGCCTACCTTCCCGCGGCGCGGCGCTACGATGCCATGCCCTACCGGCGCTGCGGCTCCTCCGGCCTCAGCCTCAGCGCGCTCTCCCTCGGCTTCTGGCACAATTTCGGCGGAACCTCGCCCTACGAGAACGCCCGCGCCATGGCGCGCACGGCCTTCGACCTCGGCATCACGCACTTCGACCTGGCCAACAACTACGGCCCCCCTCCCGGCTCGGCCGAGGAATGCCTGGGCCGCCTCCTCAGGGACGATTTCGCCCCCTTCCGCGACGAGCTCGTCATCTCGACCAAGGCCGGCTACACCATGTGGCCCGGCCCCTACGGCGACCACGGCTCGCGCAAGTACCTCCTCGCGAGCCTCGACGCGAGCCTGCGGCGCATGGGCCTCGACTACGTGGACATCTTCTACTCGCACCGTCCCGATCCCGACACGCCCCTGGAGGAGACGATGGGAGCCCTGGCCCAGGCCCTGCGATCGGGCAAGGCCCTCTACGTCGGCATCTCGAACTACCCCGCGGACCGCACGGCCGAGGCGGCGAAAATCCTCCGCGGCATGGGAGTGAGGCCGCTCATCCACCAGCCGCGCTACCACATGTTCGACCGCGCCCTCGAGGGCGGCCTCCTCGAGGCCTGCGCCGCCGAGGGCATGGGCGTCATCGCCTTCATGCCCCTCGCGCAGGGCCTCCTCTCCTCGCGCTATCTCGACGGCCTGCCCGCCGACTCCCGCGCCGCCTCGCCCAGCCCCTTCCTCACGCCGGAGGGCATCACGCCGGAAAAGCTGTCCAAGGTACGCGCGCTGAACGACCTGGCCGCGGAGCGGGGACAGAGCCTCGCGCAGATGGCGCTCCGATGGACCCTGCGCGACGAGCGCGTGACGAGCGCCCTCATCGGCGCGAGCCGAAGCGCCCAGGTCGAGGAGAACGTCGCCGCGTTTTCCGCGCCGCCGCTCTCGGCCGAGGAGCTCGCGGCGATCGAGCGCATTCTCGCGGGCCCGGCCGGAGCCTAGGCCAGGCCGAAGCATAAGCCCGGCAGTAGCCTAGGCCAGGCCGAAGCACAAGCCCGGCAGGAGCCTTGCCCGGCGCCGCCCTCAGTCCGCGGCGTACCGCAGCACCTCGCGCTCGAGGGTGCCGCGATACTCCAAGAGGGCGTGGAGGATGGCCTTGTCCCGCGCGGGAGTGGTGGAATCGGCGAGGCGCTGCTCGATCACCTTGGAGTAGGTGGCGAGATCGGCGGCGCCCTTGACCGGCGGGTACTGCAGGCGCCCCGCGCAGAAACTGCGCCAGCGCGCCGCCTCGGCCTCGCCCAGGGTCTGGGGAAAGTTCCGGGCGAAAAACCGCCGCACGAGCTGGGCCGGACGGTCGTCCCGGAAGCGCATCTCGTACAGACGCTTCTTCGCCTCGGCAGGCTCCAGGGAGGCGAGCAGCGACTGGGCCTCCGCGAGCTGGGCCGCGTCGCTCTCGGGCAGGAAGCCGCCCTCGTAGAGGCGCAGCTCGGGATCCTCCGACTCCGGGGGAGGGGGAGGCGTCTCGTAGACGGCGACGAGTTTCTGGATCAGCTCCGGGCGGCGCTTGATCACCTCGAGGTTGGCGAGGCAGGCCTCGACGTCGAGGCCCAGGCGCTCGGCCGCCTCGCCGCTCAGGGTGCCCAAGGGGGCGAGCGCCGGGCAGCGGTTGAGGCGGATGCGCGACAGGGGCAGCCGGGGCGCGTCGAGCTCGACCTCCTTCGTGAACACGCGACGGCGCAGCTCTTCGACGCCGAGGTCGAGGATCGAGGCCGGGTCGAAGCGCAGGTCGATCGCGATGAGCTGGTTGCGGTTCTCCGGGTCGAGGGCCACCGGGGCGACGAGGGTCGTGCAGCCGCGGTCCGAGGTGTAGGACACGGAGCTGTGGACCAGGGCCCTGCGCTCCACGAGGTCCACGAGGGGCCGGAGCGAGTCGCGGCTGCGGTGCGAGAAATACCAGCGGAAGAGCTTGGGCTGCCGCGTCTTCACGAGGCGCGCCAGGCCGATGGTCGCCTGCACGTCGTGCAGGGCGTCGTGGGCCGATTCGTGGCCGATCCCGTTCGCCTTCGCGAGGGCGGAGAGGGTGAAGATGGGACGGCCGTTCTCCTGGGTGGGCCACACGATCCCCTCGGGCCTGAGGTCGTGGGCCGCGCGCATGAGGTCGATGACGTCCCAGCGGCTGTTGCCGTGCTTCCACTCCCGCTCGTAGGGATCGAAGAGGTTCCGGAAGAGGAGGCTGCGCACGAACTCGTCGTCGAACTGCAGCGAATTGAAGCCCGCGACCACGGTCCCGGGCCGGGACATCTCCTGCCTGATCGCCTTGGCGAGTTCGTAGTCGGTCACGCCCGACTCGAGCGCGTGCTGGGGCGTGATGCCGTGCACCAGGCAGGAGTAGGGACTGGGCAGGTAGTCGGGGGTCGGCGTGCAGTAGAGGGCCAGCTCGCCGCCCACGCGCTCAAGCTCGGGGTCCGTCCTCATGCCGGCGAATTGCGCTATCCGGTCGTAGCGGCTGTCGAGGCCGAAGGTCTCCAGATCGTACCAGAAGATGGTGGACGCCATGAGCCATCATAGCACGGGAGCGTCCGGCGGGAAGCTCGGCTATCCGAATCGGTACTTAGCGTCCTTCCGCCCGGCGTGATAGAATCTCCGGGCGAAGGGGGACATCGGGATGAGAATGCCGCGCGCGGCTTTCCTTTTAAGTTCGGCTCTGCTGCTCGCCGCCTTCGCGGCCTTCGCCGTCCAGAGCCTTCCCTCGCGCGCCATCGAAAAACAACCCGTCAAAGGCGCCGCGAAGCTTGGCGCGGGAAGGCTCTACTCCTTCCATCTGGCCTCGGCGCCCTTTCCCGATCCCGACCGGAGCCAGGGGTACAGCTACGACGGCGAGAACTTTCCCTGCGCCGGGCACTACGACGATTCCACCGTGGACGTCTTCATCCCGCCCGGCTTCAAGCCGCGGGGAACCGTGAAGCTCGTCTTTTTCTTCCACGGATGGTACTCCTCGGTCCCCGAGGAGATCCAGAGCTTCTCGCTGCTCCAGCAGTTCTCCGAGAGCGGGGCTCGGGCGCTCCTGGTCCTGCCCGAGACCGCGCGCGACGCTCCCGATTCCTTCGGCGGCAAGCTCGAAAACCCGGGCGGCTTCGACCGTCTGGTCGCCGAACTCTTGCGCACGCTGCACGCTTCGGGTGCGACGCCGCCCCTCAAGGCCGGCGCCATAACCCTCATGGGGCACAGCGGCGCCTACCGGGTCATGGCCTGCATACTGGGCCAGGCGGGCGCGGCGAAAAAGGTGAACGAGGTCTGCCTGTTCGACGGGTTGTACGACGACGTGGAGCGCTACGCCGCCTGGATCTCGGGCGGGGATCGGCGCTTCGTGTCCATCAGTTCGGAGGACGGCGATCCGGCCGACAACGCTCATCGTCTCATCGCCGAGCTGAAGGAAGACGGCATTCCCGTGGAGACCGGCGCGGACAGGCCCGCGGACTATCGGCGCCTGCTCGATCACCGGGTGGCTTTCATCTTTTCTTCATGTAGCCACGATATGATCGTAAACTCGGAAGACGAATTGCGGCGGGTTCTCGCCGTGCAAAAATCGCTTCGCTAGCGCGGCGAGGCAGGCTCAAGACCGAAGCAAGGGAATCATTGTCAGGCCGCATCGCGGCATCGTATAAAGTCGGCAATCGTTTACGTGGCCGTGCGTCACGAAGCAGAGGTGTTCTATGGCATTTTGTCCGAGATGCGGCTTCGAGCTCCCTTCCTCCGGCGACTGTCCCGTGTGCGGCGCCTCGGCTCGGGATGATTCGGCGTCGAAAAACCGGCCCAGGCGCTCGGAGCGCAGGCCAATCCGCTTCCCGCGAATTCTCTTCCCGGCCTTGATCGCGATCGCGGCGGCCGCGGTCGTCCTTTTGCTGCTCGATCCCTTCAAGCCGAAGGCGCCGGTGGTCTCGACCGCCGATGTATCGCCGGCAGGCGCGCCGCAGGCCTCTTCCGGAACGCCGGCCTCGCCGGCCCCGGCCGCCTCGGTCGCCCCGGCGGATTCAACCCAGCTCGCCGCCGCGCCGGAACCGGCGGCTTCGAACCAGAACACCGCCGCCGCGGGCGTCACCGACAGTCCCTGGCCCAAGGTCCTGGACACCATGCCCACGACCTCGAAAGAGGCCTATATCGCCTGGATGCAGACCCATACCGACGAGACCGCGCACTTCCTCGAGCTGAAATGGCAGCGGGCGCAGATCCTGGTAGCCAACAAGGACATCACCTCCCCATCCCTCCTGCGGGCCTTCCTGTACACGCCGCGCGAGTACTTCGTGCGCACGTACAACCTCAAGAAGGCCTATGACAACACCGCCATCCCCATCGGCTACGGACAGACGATCTCCGGGCCGCACATGGTGGCGAACATGACCCAGAGCCTCGATGTCCAGCGCGGCGACCGCGTCCTCGAGATAGGCACGGGCTCGGGGTACCAATCGGCCCTCCTTTCCGAGCTCACCGACCACGTGTACACCATCGAGATCGTCCCCCAGCTCTACCGCGAGACCGACGCCATCTACACCAAGCTCTCGGCCCGCTACCCGGAGTACAACTCCATCCTCCGCAAGAACGCCGACGGCTATTACGGCTGGGCCGAGCACGCGCCCTTCCAGAAAATCATCGTCACCGCCGGCATCGACCACATCCCGCCGGACCTCCTCAAGCAGCTCGCGCCCGACGGCGTCATGGTCATACCGATAGGCCCGCCTTCCGGCCAGACCGTGCTCCGCATCGTCAAGAAACCCTTGGCCGGCGGCGGCTTCACCTTCGAGCGCAGCGACATCTACCACGGAACCAAGGTCATCTTCGTTCCCTTCACCTCGACGGAGGGGGCGCGCCACAACGTCGACACCTCGGGCGCAGGCTCCGGGCAATAGCCGCGATGAAGCTCTCCACCTTCCGCTTCGCCGCCCTCTTCTTCCTTTCCATGACCATGGTCGCCTACGAACTGGCGGTCATGCGCTGCTTCTCCGTGGGAAGCTGGTCCAACTTCGGCAGCATGGTCATCAGCATCGCCCTGCTCGGCTACGGCATCGCGGGAACGCTGCTGACCTTCCTGGAGTCCCGGGTCGAGCGGAACGCCGACCGGTGGCTCTCGTGGTCGGCCGGCCTCCTGGGGCCCGCCATGATCCTCGTCCACGTCGCGGCCCAGCAGCTTCCCTTCAATCCAGTGATGATCACCACCGACCGGCTCCAGTTCCTGTGGCTGGCGGCCTACTACGCGCTCTACGCGATACCCTTCTTCATCGGGGCCGTGTTCATCGGCGTATCCTTCATCGCCTTCCGCTCGAGGATCCACCGGCTCTATTTCTGGAACATGCTGGGCTCCGGGCTCGGCGGCTTCCTCCTCCTCGCCGTGCTGTACCTGCTGCCGCCCCAGCGGCTGGTCGGCCCCCTCGCCGCCCTCGCCTCCGCGGCGGCCTTCTTCAGTTTCGTGGGCTACCGCGACCGCGAGGGACACCTCGCCCTCTCCGTCGGCGCCAGCCTGGGCACGGCCGCGGCGCTCTGCGCCTCGCTCCTCGTCCTGACGCTCTACGGCGACATCCGCGTCTCCCAGTTCAAGCCGATCAGCTATGCGCGCAACTTCCCCGACTCCAAGCTCGTCTACCACTCCTTCGGCCCCACCGGCGAGTTCGACGTCTACTCGAGCTCGTTCTTCCACATCGCCCCGGGCCTGAGCGACAACGCGTCGAGCGACATCCCCGTCATGCCGCGCAACGCCTTCCTCGGGCTCTACGTCGACGGCGACGGCCCGGTGGGCATCATGCGCCGCCTGTCGCCGCAGGAGGAGGCCTACTTCGACTACCTGCCCATGGCGGCGCCCTACACCCTCCTCTCCTCCCCGGACGTGCTCATCCTCAAGCTCGGCGGAGGCATAGGGACCTTCGCGGCCCTCCATCACGGAGCGAGGAGCGCCACCGTCGTCGAGCCCAATCCGGCCCTGGTGTCCATGCTGAGGGACGTGCCCTACTTCCGAGCCTACACCGGCGACCTGCTGCACGATCCCCGAGTCCGCGTCCTGGCCACCGAGCCCCGCGCCTTCGTGGCCGAGACCCGCCGGCGCTACGATCTCGTGGAGATCGGCCTCGTCGACTCGGTGGGCCTCTCCCAGACGGGCGGCAATCCGGTGGACGAGAACTTCCTCTACACGGCCGAGGGCATCTCCTCCTATCTCGGCGCGCTCAAGCCGGGCGGCATGCTTTCGATCACCGTGTGGAACCGCCTCACGCCGCCGCGCAACGTGCCCAAACTCCTCTCGACCGTGGCCGACGCGCTCAGGCTCCGCGGCGTGGCCGATCCCGGCTCGCGGGTCTTCGTCTTCGACCAGCTCCTGTCCACGGCCACCATCCTCGTCAAGAATTCCCCCTTCACCCCGCTCGAGCTGACGAAGCTCCGCGGTTTCTGCACCCGCATGTCCTTCCTGCCCTGCTACTACCCCGGCATGCCCCGGCCCCAGCTCGGCTACGGCCAGGTGATGAACTGGTACGCCGCGCAGCTCGACGTATCGCCTGCGGCGAAGGCCGGCGCCGATGCGAATCTGCCCGCGGAAGGGAGCGACCTCCTCCAGGAGGACCTCTACTATTACACGCTCGATTCGATCTTCTCGGGCCATGCGCGCCCCTTCTACGCCGCCTACCCCTTTTCGGTGGATCCGGCGACCGATGAAAGGCCCTACTACACGGCCTACGTGAAACCGGCCGAGATCCCGGCGGTGGCGGCCAATATCCGCGAACTTTCCGAGGAATGGGGCTACCTCCTGCTCGTCGCGACCCTCGCCCTTTCGGCCGTCTTCGGGGCGCTCATCGTGCTCATTCCCCTCGTCGGCCGGCGCAAGGAACTCTTCGCGAGAGAGAAGGGCACGATCAGGGTCATCGTCTACTACGCATGCCTGGGGCTGGGCTACATGATGATCGAGATTTTCCTCATCCAGCGGCTCACCTTCTTCCTCGTCGATCCGATATTCTCCAACTCGGTGGTCATCACCGCCATGCTGGTGCTCTCCGGGCTGGGCAGCCTCGCGAGCGGCACCTGGCGCATGCCGAGCCGCACCCGCGTCGTCCTGGCGGCCGGCGGGATCGCCCTGTCCTGCCTGTTCTACATTTTCGGACTCACGCCGATCGTCAACACCCTGCTCGGACTCCCCCTCGCGGCGAAGATCGGCATCGCGATTCTGGCCATAGCTCCGGCGGCCTTCTGCATGGGCATTCCCTTCCCCACCGGCATGAGCGCCCTCTCGTCGTCCCGTCCTGGCCTCATTCCCTGGGCCTGGGGCGTCAACGGCGCCATTTCGGTCACGGGCACGGTGCTCGCCCGCCTTCTGTCCATCTCGGCCGGCTACACGGTCGTCCTGGCCGCGGCCGCCGCGCTGTACGCGCTCGCCGCGGCGAGTTTCTCGGGGAACACCGCCAGCCGGACCAGCAGGACCGGGCCGGATTTTAGCGCTTCGCGATAAGAGGAGGGCGCGCAAAGGCGCCACGTGCGCACGGAAATCGAAGGCGGGGGTGAAAGAAAAGCCCGCCTGCGACCTCGAAGGGCCGCCGCGCTTCGATCGATCGGACAGCCTCATGGACCCACCAGGGGATCGGCCCTCGACGGAGGCCGACCCCCTTATTGTTTCCGGCGAGATGAAGTATTGTATCTTTACTAATTCTTATACCGAGCGAGCACATGGATTTCACCGAACTCAATCTTCATCCCGATCTTCAGCGCGGCCTCGACGAGGCCGGCTACGTCACCTGCATGCCCGTGCAGGAGAGCGTATTCGCGCAGTCGTTTTCCGGCCGCGACATCTACGCCCAGTCCCAGACGGGCACGGGCAAGACCGCGGCCTTCCTGATCTCGATCTTCCAGCGCATCATGACGGTCTCCGAGGAGCGGACGCGCAAGGTCCTCATCCTCGCCCCGACGCGAGAGCTCGCGGTCCAGATCGAGAACGAGGCCAAGCGCCTCGGCAAGTACCTGCCCGTCAGCTCGGCCTCGTTCTACGGCGGCGTGGGCTACGGCTCCCAGCTCGACCAGCTGCGGGCCGACGTCCAGATGATCATCGGCACGCCCGGCCGCATCATCGACCTCCTGCAGCAGGGCAAGATGCTGCTCAAGGAAGTGGGCTTCCTCGTCATCGACGAGGCCGACCGCATGTTCGACATGGGCTTCATCGACGATCTGCGCAAGCTCCTGCGCTACCTCTCCGGGCCGCAGGAGCGGCAGACCTTCCTCTTCTCCGCCACCCTCGGCCTTCGCGTCAAGGATCTCGCCTGGGAATACATGGACAATCCCCACGAGATCGTGATCGAGCCCGAGCACATGACCGTCGACCTCGTCACCCAGGAACTCTACCACGTGGGCAACCACGAGAAGTTCCGCCTCCTGCTCGGCCTGCTGCAGCGGGAAAAACCCGAAAGCGCGCTCATCTTCTGCAATCAGAAGTACATGGCCGAAGAAGCCGCGCGGCGCCTCAAGGTGAACGGCATCGACTGCGAGTTCATCATCGGCGACCTGCCCCAGTCCAAGCGCCTCGAAATCATCGAGCGGCTCAAGGCGGGCAGGCTCGCCGTGCTCGTCGCCACCGACGTGGCCGCCCGAGGTCTCGATGTCGAGGGCCTCGACCTCGTGGTCAACTACGACGTGCCCGAGGAGGCCGAGTCCTACGTGCACCGCATCGGGCGGACCGCGCGCGCCGGCAAGGCCGGCAAGGCCATCACCCTCGCCTGCGAGAAATTCGTCTACGGCCTGCCGGCCATCGAGAAGTTCATCGGCAACAAAATTCCCGCGATGCCCTTCGACGAGAGCCTCCTCGTCACGGACAAGAGCTCGGGCATGCGCTTCGGGCACGCCCGCGACCACGGCCGTTTCGCGCCGGCCGGCCGCGGACAGCACGACGGCCTGCGCGAGCTCAGGCGCGGCGGCCAGCGGCGGAGCGACGGACGCCGGGGCGGCGAGGACCGGGGCGATTTCCGCCGCGACGAACGCGCCGGCGAAGGTCGGCGCGAGGATACGCGGCGCGAGGATACGCGGCGCGTGGAGCCGAGCCGTGGTCGGGACGAAGGCCGCGAGCAGCGCGTGGACCGCCGCGAGGAAGCCGCCGCGGCCGGCCGCGGCAAGCCGGAACAGAGCGGCGGCCGCACCCGCGGCCGCGAGCGCATCGGCGGGCGTCCCCGGCGGGAAGAGCAGCGCAGCGATCCCGCCCCGGCCGCGCGCCCCGAGGCCG
>JAJXZP010000138.1 GCA_021779995.1 bacterium
AGCATCACCGCGCCGAGGACCAGGATGGAGTACATGGCGCCGTTCTTGAGGTAGGGGTAGGACTTGATCCGGTCGATGTTGCCGACGGTGATGGCGCGCACGACGAAGGCTCCGACTCCGTTGCCGATGAGGATGAGGGGCACCGAGAGCGTGAAGGCGAAGGCGCCGAGCACGCCGTCTATGGAGAAGGTGGTGTCGATGGCCTCGAGGTACAGGAGTTTGGCCAGGTCGGAATAGCTCGAGTCCTTAAGCCTGAGTTCCTGGGCCTCGGCGTTCTGCTTGAATCCGTGGGTGATGAAGAAGGCCGTGCTCCCGACGACCGCGGCGAGCGCCAGGTCGGGATCGGTCCGGATGTCGAGGCTCACCTGGACGAGAAGGAAGACCGAGGCCGCGGCGTAGAACCAGACGCCCTTCGAGCTCAGGAAGCGCTCGCCCGGCAGGCCGTAGTTCTTGTCCTCCAGAAAGAGCCAGTGGAGGAAAAGGAGGACGAGGAAGACCCCGCCGCCGGTCAAGAGGTAGGGCGCGGTCCGGGCCACCGTTTCGGCGACGGCCGGGTCGCTCGAGAACGCGAGGGTCAGGGCGCGGACGGGCCCGAGCGAGGGGGCGGCGGCCCACACGATGAGCCAGGGCAGGAGGCCGCGCACGACGAAGACGGCGATGAGGATGCCCCAGCGGAGGAACCAGCGCCTCGCGCGGGAACTCATCGTCCCCAGGACCTCGGCGTTGATGACCGCGTTGTCGATGCTGGACACGATCTCGAAGAGGATGAGGCCGAAGATCACGACGGCGATGGAAAAAAGGCTCATGGGCGCTATCCTTCCGTAGGGCGAGGGAATGACAACTCAGATCGACGCGAATTTCCTGCTGGGATTCCTCAATATCACGCTCATCGACATCGCCCTCTCCGGCGACAACGCGATCGTCATCGGCATGGCCGCGGCGGCGCTGCCGAAGAGGAAGCGTACCCGGGTGATCGTCGCGGGCGGAGCGCTCGCGATACTCCTGCGCGTGATCCTCACCTCGGCCGCCGCCATGATCCTGCTCCTTCCCTTCCTGTCCGCGGCCGGGGGCCTCGTGCTCGTCTGGATCGCCTATCGGCTGCTCGGGATCGGGGCCCCGGGCGGGGACGAACCGCTCGAAGGAAGAAAGCCGGCGAGCCCGCGCCAGGCGATCCTCTACGTCGTGGCCGCCGACTTCACCATGAGCCTGGACAACGTCATCGCCGTGGCGGGAGCCGCGAAAGGCAGCGTCGCGCTGCTCGCGGCCGGGCTCCTCCTCAGCATGCCGCTGCTCATGGCCACGGGGGGCTTCGTGGCCCTCCTCATCGACCGGGCGCGCTGGCTGATCTACCTCGGCGCCGCGGCGATCTCCTTCACCGCCGCCCGGATGCTGCTCGAGGATCGGGCAGTCGAGTCGCTCATGCGCCTGCCGCACGCGATCGCCGCCGCGATCTGCGTCGCGGCGGCCCTTGTCCTGCCGGCCGTCTTCGTCATGATCGGGAGGGCGCGCGCGAAGCGGAATGGAAAAAGCCGCGGATCCGGAGGAGATACCCGCGGCGAGGACGGCTCGAAGCACTAGCAGGAAGGCCTGGACGAGCGAGGGCCCGCCGAAGCGGCCTACGCCGCTAGAAATTGAAGATCAGTCCACCGTTGACGTGCAAAGCCTTGAGATTTTCCGAGCCGTCGAAGATGAAGTCGTACTTCACCTGGGCGAAGGCATCCATATTGCTCACGAGGTTCATGCTCGCCCCACCGAGCAGCCCGACATGCGGATCGATGACCTCGTTCCCCGCGGTGAGGCCGGGCGAAAAGCCGGCGAAGAACGACCACTTCTGCACGGGGACGATGAACTTGAAGGCGAGGTCGAAGTCCGTGGCGTTCTGCTTGCCCAGCTTGTAGAGCTCGGCCGAAGGGGAGATCGCGAAGGTCTGGACGAGGGGAATGTTGACGAAAAATCCCCAGTTGAAGTTCATGGTGCCGTCGGCGTCGGTAAAGGTCGACGTGTTGCCCTGGGGGAAGGCCGCGCCCACGAAGACGCCGAGACTGACCGGCGTCGCAGCCGATTGCGCGAAAAGGCCCGCGCCGGCGAAGACGAACAGAAGTGCCGAAAGAATCGCGACGCTGCGCGCTCTCATCTTGATGATCCTCCTCTAAGACGATCCTGGGACGTTCCGGCCCCTCGACGGACGGGCCGTCCGGGTGCCGATAGGGATTCGATACTATCATATCTCGGCAGCTGCGCGGCACGCCGCGAGGCCTTTCGCGAGGACAAACCGCTGACGGCCGGCAGCGGTCGCGTGAAGGACTCCTGGACCATGGACGTTCCGGCACAAGGTCGATCGGGAAGAGGAGACCCGGGCCCATCGTGGCCGCAGGGCTGGAAAAGGTTAATGTTTTGCATAGAATTAGGGAAGCGAGCCGCCCTTCGAGAACCCCGCGTTCCGTGGACCACGGCCGCGATCGAGACCCGCGGGCTGCCCGGAGGCACTCAAGGATTGAGGTGCGGAGCGCCGCAGGCGGCGCCCGAGGAGGAAAGGGAAATGCGCAGCTACCGAGACATCCCGCATACCCGAGCGCTCTCGAGCATGGTCCGGAGCCTCGCCCTCGCCCTGGCGCTCTCCGCCACGGGAACGGTTTGGGCCCAACAAAGCGCCTTCGCGGCCAAAATGGACTCGTTCACCCACTCGCTTGTAGCCCAGCTCTCCGCGAAGACCCCCAAGGGCAGCGCGATCGCCATAGCCGACTTCGACAACAAGGACACCGCGGTCGGCGCTCCCAACCTCGGCTACGCGGTGTCCGAGATAGTCACCCAGGACTTCCAGCGCTCAGGCTACTTCCTCGTGCTCGAAAAGAAGCAGCTGCAACAGATATTGAAGACCATGGAGCTCCAGCAGTCGGGCCTCTACGACTCGGACAAGGCGGCCACGATCGGCAAGCTCATTGACGCCAAGTACCTCATGGTGGGCTCGATCACCAAGGTCGCCG
>JAJXZP010000089.1 GCA_021779995.1 bacterium
CTATCAGATCAACCTGAAGGTGCTCTCCCCGAACTGGGACAAGAACGTCCAGGACCAGATGATCGACCAGGCCATCAACGAGCGGCCCGACATGATCCTCCTCATCCCGCTCGACGCCAAGGGCGCCATCCAGCAGGCGCGCAAGATCAATCAGGCCGGCATCCCCCTGCACATCTTCAACACCCTGCCCTCGGCCGAAGCCCTCAATTACTCCGTGGGCTGGTCCGGTCCGGACGACTGGGGCCAGTTCCGCCTCCTGGCCCGCGCCTGGGCCGACAAGCTCCGCAAGGACAATCCCGGCGCCAAGACCATCGGCGTCGCCTACGTGCAGCACGCCCCCGGCGGCTCGCCCTACTTCGCCCGCTCCTGGGGCCCGATCTCCGAACTCTCCTCCTACGCCCCCGAGATCAAGACCCTCGCCATGGCCTCGCCCACACCCGCGACCTTCGACGCCAACGCCACCATGCAGCTCGTCTCGGACTGGCTGACCCGCTTCGGCAAGAACCTCAAGGGCATCTGCGCCGCCGACGACTCGGGCCAGGCCCTCGGCATCATGCAGGCGCTCAAGAACGCCGGACGAACCGACGTCGTCGTCGTCGCGGCCGGCAACTCCAAGCAGGGCATGGATCTCGTCAAGCAGGGCAAGCTGTACGCCATCACCTACCAGACCGCCGAAGGCGACGGCGCCCTCGCCATGCAGTCCGCCGCCGACTATTTCGACGGCAAGGTCGTCCCGCCGCGCCGGAATCTCGCCATGAGGCTCATCTACAAGTCCAACGTCGACCAGTTCTATCCGCCGCAGTGGTAGGCCGCTGAACGCGGGGCGACGCTCCGCAAGGCCGATGCCGGCCGGGTGGCTTGTGAGCCGTCCGGCCGGCGTTTTGTTGCGACTCCCGCATGCGCGGCCCTCCCTCGGCCCGACGGTTCCGGGCCGGGGCGCCGGGCCTCGAATTCCTCGCGACCGGCAGCTGCTCCGGAGAGGCCGGCGAAAATAGTCTGTGTTCTCCCCTTTGAAATTTTCTTCCGCTTAAACTATATTTTTATCGAAACGACGCTTCCCGTGGTTCGTCGACCGCGACTATCCGGGGGCGGCGACGTTTCCATCGCTCTGCGCCGCCGCCGGGAACGCCGGATGATACAGGCGATGACGGCCCCGGCCCAAGGGCGGAGCCATATCGGAAAAGAGGGGGAACATAATGGCAGAGTGCGAGTGTCTTCCCGGTTGTCCTTTCTTCAACGACAGGATGAAGGAAAAGCCGGCGATGTCCCAGATCTACAAGAACAGATATTGCCTCGGCGGTGAAAACCAGAAATGCGCCAGGCACATGATCAAGGCCGCGTTCGGTTCGGACAAGGTCCCGATGGATCTGTATCCGAACCAGGTGGAAACGGCGCGGCAGCTATTGGCGAAAAGCGTATAGTCTCGATCCCGAGCCGCCTCGTTTTGCGACAACCTGCCGGAGCGAGGCGTGGAGCTCGGGAGCATCCGATAGGGGCCGGCTTGTCGGAAATCGATGAAAAGGCCCCGGATGATTTTCTTAGTATGGCGAAAATTCCCTGAAGGCCTCGAACATCGCGGCTAAGTTTTCGGGCGGGACATCCGCCTGGATGTTGTGCACGGTGTTGAAGACGAAGCCTCCCCCGGGCGCGAGTATCTCGATCTGCTCGCGGACGTTGCGCCGCACTTCGTCGGGGCTGCCTTGCGGGAGCGTCTTCTGAGTGTCGACGCCGCCGCCCCAGAATACGAGGTCCTTGCCGAATCTCTGCTTGAGCACCCGGGCGTCCATCCCTTCCGCCTTGTATTGCACGGGATTCAGGATGTCCACGCCGACTTCGATGAGATCCGGAATCACTTCGATGAAGCTACCGCAGGAGTGGATGAAGACCTTGGCGTCGGTCTTCCGGTGGATGAGATCGAAGAGTTCCTTGTGCCGCGGCTTGATGAGCTTCCGATAGATATCCGGCGACACGAGCATGGCGCTCTGGCTGCCCAGATCGTCGGCTTCCTGCACGACATCGATCAGGTCGCCGGCCCGCGAGAGCACGTGATCCCAGTAGATCATCTTGATCTCCAGGAACCTGTCGAGATAACTCGCGGCAAGCTCCTCGTCCAGGAGCAGGTCCGTATAGTAATTTTCGTAGCCGCGCATCCAGCCGCCCAATTCGTGGATGCCGGCGCCGATACTGGACATCACGACGCCATAGCCCCGGTCCCGTATGTCCTGGGCGTCGGCGCGGATATTCCGGTATCTGGTCTCGTCCTCGACGTCGGGCAGCTTCGCCGCCCTGACCTCCTCGACGCTCAGCGGATCCCTGGCGAAGGGATGCCCGATCATGTCGAAATAGTGTCCGCCGCTCTTGGGCATGGCCCAGGTGATGCCCCATTGATCGACGAAAGAAAGATATTCGCCGTCGTCCCTCATTTCCAGTTTCCAGCCGATGCCGTCTGAGGGCGACACGTTGCGCACGTCGATATCGAAGCGTACGAGAAAATTCTCGCTCGGCTCGACGAGCTGCTGGACGATGTCGAAAAAGGGAGGGTCCTCGGCCCGCATGCCCAGATACTCGGTGAAGCCATGGTAGGCGCCCTTGGCGATTCCGGTGATGAGCGTGCCGCCTATGTCGATGGGAACTCGATCGCCCTCTTTGTGGTTCAAGCTCCGCAGCAATCTTTCCCTATGAGTCATCCGTCGCTCCTTCTCAGATTTGGTTGGTCGCGTATCGCATGATTTCTTCCTGATCCGCGGCATCCCGGGCCAGCTCTTTCACGATGCTGCCCGCGTGCATGACGAGTATCCTGTCCGCGAGCGTGAGCACCTCGGGCAGCTCCGAGGACACGAAGAGCACGCTCATGCCCTTTTGGGCGAGTCCGTCGACTATGCGATATATCTCCGATTTCGCGCCGATATCCACGCCGTGGGTCGGCTCGTCGAGGAAGAGTATTCTGGGATTGTTCATGAGCCATCGGGCGATGATGGCCTTCTGCTGATTCCCTCCGCTCAGGAATTTTACGCGCTGGTTCATGCCCGGTGTCTTTATGTTCAGGTTGTCGACGTACGTTTGCGTCGCCTTTCTCTCCTGTTGCATATTCAGGAACAGGTGACGCGACATGCTGGGAAGATGGGCCATGGAAATGTTTTCCTTGACGCTCATTTCGAGGAAAAGGCCCTGGTCTTTTCGCCCCTCGGGCACCAAGCCTATGCCCAGGGCGATCGCGTCGTGGGGATCCGCGATCGAGCGTTCGACCCCGTCCACGAGGATGGCGCCCGAGTCGATCTTGTCGAGGCCGAAGAGAGATTGCAGGAGCTCCGTGCGTCCGGACCCGACGAGTCCGGTAAGCGCGAGGATCTCGCCCCGGTACATCTTGAAGGATATGTCCTTGAGTTTCTTTTCCCTCGATGTCAGCCCCCGGACTTCCAGGACCGGCTTCTCCGCGGGGGAATACTCCCGATATGCGCGGGCGAAGACCCGCTCGAACTCCCGCCCCACCATCAGCGAGACGACTTCATTCACCGTCGCCTCGCTCCTGTCCATGGACTTGACGAGACAGCCGTCGCGGAGCACCGTGATCCGGTCGCTCACCTCGAAGACTTCTTCGAGCCGGTGCGAGATGAACAGAACCGAGACCCCGGAGGCCTTGAGGCTCCGCATCACCGCGAGCAGCATCTCCGTCTCGGCGAGCGTCAGCGAGGAGGTCGGCTCGTCCATGACCAGCACTTTCGCGTCGAAGGAGAGCGCTTTCGCGATCTCGACAAGCTGGCGCTGGGAAACGCTGAGGCTCCCGACTTTCGTGTCGGGCGGTATCGATTCGATTCCCAGGCAGGCCAGACTGTCGATGCACATCTTTCTCATCTTCCCGTAGTCCACGAACCCGAGGGCATTGCGCTTCAGCCTCCCGATGAAGACATTTTCCATGACACTGAGATGGGGGGCCAGGGACAACTCCTGGTGTATCATCGAGATGCCCAGGCCCTGGGCCTCGCGGGGATCCTTGAGATGGACATCTTTCCCGTCGAAGATGATCCGCCCGGAGTCGGGCGGGAATACGCCGGAGAGGATATTCATGAGCGTCGATTTGCCGGCCCCGTTCTCGCCGACGATCGCGTGAATTTCTCCTTTCCCGATGGCCAGACTCACCGAGCTGAGCGCCTTGACGCCGGGGAAGACCTTCGTGATGCCTTCAAGTCTGAGCATGGTTGTACCGTCCACTTCTCCCTCCTCGCTCGTGCTTGCTCCGGGAAACGGCGCGCCGGGCGTCAGGCTCCGATCGCGGAGGCCTCTCCGCCACCCCTTATCCCGGCGCGCCTAACTCGTTACTATCGCGACAGAGCTTGTCTCCGCTCGCTTCCTTTGCCCTCGAACAGCAAAGCCGGCGTGAGGCAAGCTCTACTTATTGGGATACAGCTCATTGACGTTTTCCGGAGTCATCACGGTGAGCTTCACGGGGATGAAGTGCGAACTCGGCAACTGCTTGGCGACCAGGTAATTATAGAGGTACACGCAGGAATCGAAGCCCTGGCCGAAGGGGTCCTGGTCGATGGCGGCGTAGATCTGGCCCGTCCTCGCATAGGCGATGTTCTCGGGAATGTGATCGTAGCATACGACGCCGACCTTGCCGGTGAGCCCGAGGTCCTTGATCGCCTTCGCGGCGCCGAAGGGGCCGCCGGCCGTGACATAGACGATCTTCAGGTCGGGATTGGCGGTCAGCATGTCCCTGGTGAGAGAGTAGGCGGTCTCGGCGCTGTCTCTGTTCTCGTACTTGCCCACGATCTTGATGCCCGGATCATTCTTCTTGAGATAGTCGAGCGCTCCGTCCATTCTCTGCTGATGCTGCGTGGCGCCGAAATAGCCGGTGATGACGCCGACCTTTCCCTCTCCGCCGGTCAGTTTCGCGATGATCTTTCCCGCAAGCTGTCCCGCCGCGTAGGCATCCTGTCCCAGGAAGGCGATCGCCTTGCTGGGCTTGGATCCTTCGGCGATGAAGTCGAAGACGGGGATCCCGCTCTCGACGGCCTTGTCGATGATCTTCTCCGTGCCGTCGAAGATGGGAACCACCGCGATCGCGTCGTAGCGCTTGGCGATGCAGGTCTCCATGGCGGATACCACGCGGCTCGCCGTCATGTCGTCGCCCATGACGATGTAATCGACCGTGGTGTTGAAGTTCTTCAGGTAGGCCTTGGCCGCGAGGGCGCCGTCCCTGACGGGAAACCAGAACGGATTGTTCTGGAACGACAGGAACGCGATGCGCAAGGGCTTCGCGGGCAGCTGGTTCACCGCCGCCACCTCGCCCCCCTTAGGCAGGGGGACATTCGGCACCTGCGCCGCGAGACCTCCGATGAACGCGGACAGGAAGAGCGCCATGAGAGCCGTGCCGATTCCTTTCTTTCTCATAATCCTTCTCCTTGGTCGTGGAAGTATTCTACCCGCAGAACCTGCAGGTCATTTCCAGGTTAAGAGCCGGCCTTCTTGGAGCTTAGGCTGTCGAGCGATACCGCGGCGATGATGACGACGCCGATGGCCACCACCTGCCAGTACGCCGAGACGCCCATGAGCACGAAGCCGTTCCGGAGCACGCCCATGAGCGCCGCGCCGAAGATGACGCCGATGATGGAGCCGATGCCGCCTGACAGGCTCGCGCCTCCCATGACGACGGCCGCGATGACATCGAGTTCGTAGCCCGTCCCGGCCGTCGGCTCGGCCGAGCTCAGCGTGCCTGAAAGGATGATGCCGGAGAGGGCGCAGAGGCCGCCCATGATCATGAAAACCATCATCTTCGTGGATTTGACCCGGATTCCCGACAGTTTCGCCGCGCGTTCGTTGTTTCCGACGGCGAAGACGTTCCGTCCGGGGAGGGTTCGGGTCGCGAAGATATGTCCGACGATGGCGACGATGAACATGATGACCGCCGAGACGGGAACGGGGCCAAGGTAGCCGTCTCCCAGGAAATTGATCTTGTTGTCCACCGAAATCGGCAAGCCCCCGGTGATGAGGAGGGCCCCGCCACGGGCGATGCTCAACATGCCGAGTGTCGCGATGAACGGATTGATGCCGATCCTGGTCACCAGCAGCCCGTTGACCGATCCGAGGAGGCAGCCCGCGATGATGACCAGGAAGAAGAGCGGCAGGGTGGGTATCCCGGCGCCGGCGAACAGACCGGTCAATATCCCCGAAAGGCCGACGAGCGAGCCGACGGAGAGATCGATGCCCCCCGTGATGATGATGAGGGCTTCGCCGACCGCCAGGATGCCGATGATCGAGAATTGCCGAAGTACGTTGAATATGTTCTCCACGGTGAGGAAATAGGGGCTCATAAGAGACACGATGATCGAGAGCACGAGCAGCGCGACGAACACCGAGAACTCCTTTCTCGCGGTCGTCGCCCTGATCAAGGTGCGGATCGTGCTCCCGGGAACTGCGGCCCGCTTGTCGATGCTCGAAGTGTCGCTCAACGTATTCCTCCTGTTATCGCGTTGCTGGAGCGTTTCGGATTTCCTGAATCTTCCGCTCGGCGATCTGCAGGGCCGCCTTTGGGCCCAGGTCCTTTACGAGACAGCCGTGTATGGCCTCTCCCAGGATTTTCTCGTATGTCCGCTCGGAGACTATGCCCCCATCCCTTCGCCTGATCGCGGGCCGCTTGCGCGAGAGCGTGAAGCTCTCCAGGGCTTTCGGCAGCCATGGATAGATCGTGAGAAGCTCGGAGCTTTTGTAGAGGCTGACGGAGGGGGTGGCTCCGCCGAGTATGGTATGTGGTATGGCTATGTCCTCGCAGGTGAGCCATTCGACGAATTCGAACGACTCGTCTTTGACTGGACTCTCTTTGTTGATGCACAGCGACCAGCCGCCCAGGACGGGGGTCCGGCCCGGGACGAACTCGTAATCGATGTTGCCGACCACGGTGGACATGGATCTGTTCATGATTTCCGTCGCGTGGGCCACGAAGAGGATCATCATCGCCGCGTCGCCCCGGGCGAATTCAACGACCTGCTCGTCCCACCAATGGTTTTCGGAGCCGGGAGAGGCGTATTGAAAGCTCTCTACGTAATTCTCCAAAGCGAGATACGTCTCGCGATTGTCGAGCGAAAGGTCCGGTTGCCCTTCGCCGCTTTCGTACGCCCATTTTCGGGGCAGGAATTCGCATACGGCTCCGCTCGAGTATCTTCCGCCGAGGGTCGTCCCATAGGGAACGGGAGAGGCGGGATTGAACGACCTCGTGAAAAATCTGGCCACGGCGTTGAATTCCTTCCAGGTCCGCGGCGGCTTCAGGTCCTCTTTGTAGATGTGGTGGAAGAGGCGTTGCATGGCCATGTTCTCGAAGAGGTCGCGGCGATAGAACAGAAGCTGGGCTCCGAACATATAGGGCAGGGCGAAATAGTGGCCGGAATGGCGCGCCCAGGCATCGAGGACTCCGGGGATGAAGTGACCGATCGAGTCCGGGACCGATTCGATCCAAGGGTCGAGATTCTCGACGTATCCCTGTTCGGCGAATTCCTCCAGCCAGGGGACGTCAAGCTGGAAAATGTCGAACCTGCCTCGAGTCTCTTCATCGTTCAACGCCTCGAAAAGCTCATCGTAGTCGAAGCCCTCGATCTCGACGTCGATGCCGTGATCCTTGGAGAAGTCTCCGAGAAGGAGATAGGTCGCCTCGAGGGCCGACCCCCGCAACATCGCCGCGCGTATGACCTTTCTCGGCGAGGGGGCCGGGTCCGCGCGCAGAGTCGAGGGGCCGGAATCCGGAGCCTCCGGGGCCCGGTTTTTCAATCTGATCCGCTTGGCTTCAGCGAAAGCGGGAGAGTCGATGCTTTCGAGGAGCAGCTCCGCCGCGATTTCCCCGAGGCGTATGGCCCTGCGCGGGATGCGCTCGATGTTCCGGTAGGCGTTCGCCGTCCAGGAATCCTCGCCGAGCACGATGATGGAAGACTCCCATGCGTGGTATGAGCTGGAGAGCCTGGCGGCGGTGAGCAGACCTTCGAGTATCTGCGTGGAGGTGACGATGATGGCCTCGGGCAGATTGGCCGACAGGAAAATCTTCATCGCCGACTTGAAGGCGCTCTCCTTGTCGAAATTGGTGATGGAAAGGAAGTGCGCGTCGAAGGGTATCGAATATCGCTCGAGCGTCCGACGGTATGCGTCGATGCATTCCCGTTCGCTGGAGTACTCCTCAGGCCCGGTGAAGAGGGCTATATTCCTCACGCCGGATCGGAGTCTTTCGTCCATCACCGCTCCGACCGAGTCGCCGCCGTCGCATCCGACGAAGCTGAAGGGATTGTCGACAGGCTCGCGCTCGACGCAGACCAGATGGATGCCCTCGGCCCGCAATTTGGCGAAAATCTCCGGATTCGAGGGTTGGCAGGTCGCGATGATGATGCCGTCGACTTTCTGCTTCTTCGCCTGTTCGAGAATTCGGTTTTCCTTCGCGATTATCTCCGAGGTCGTGTAGAGGCTCGCCGTATAGCCGTTTTCGTCGATGATACGCTCTATTCCGGTGAAAACTTGGGCGAAGTTGGGGTCGACGATATTGGGAAGGACGACGGCCACATTGTTGGTCCGATTGGTCTTGAGGCTGCGCGCCGTGGCGTCGGGGACATACTGAAGTTCCTGGATGGCGGCCATGACCCGTTCGACTTTTTCGCGGCTGACCCCCTTCATCCCGTTTATGACGTTCGAGACGGTTCCTCGGGATACTTGCGCGAGTCGTGCGACATCGTTGATGGTCGGCATTGCCTCACCTGAAATTCGATCGTTTCTTGGAACGTTCCAAGCAACGTGATACTAGCACCCCTTCCAAAGGCTGTCAAAGAAAATTCGATGCTGAAGTGGATAGATTTGAAAGCTTTGGATTGAAACGGTTTAGAAAATTGCTGTTTTCCCCCGCCACCGTGAATTTTGTGCCAATTCCAAAACTCCTTTTTTGACTGGCCGGGAGAGGGCGAGGTTCTTCAATCGCCCTTGTTCGCGGCTCCTTGGAGGACGGGGGACAGACCTATGCCTGCGCGACCTGTCGCGGCCGTCTCCAGAACAGGAGCGCCACCGCCGCCGCGAAGGCCTGGATGGCCACGATGAGCGCGACGCAGCCCGGCCAGCGGGCGGCGCCCCAGACTAGGCCGAGCAGGGCGGCGCCCACGCTGCCGCCGATGTAGTAGAAGGTGACGTAGAGGCCGGCGGCAGCGGAGCGGGCGCTCTTCGCCGCGAGCCCGACGTAGCTCGATGCGGCGGCCTGGCAGACGAAGACCCCCGAGGAGCAGAGCGCGAGGCCGGCGATCACCAGCCACAGCGGTCCCGACAGGGTGAGCAGCACCCCCGCCGCCGAGAAGGCGAGGGCGAGGGGCAGGGCGCGGTGGTGGCCGAGGGCCTGGATCCACGAGCCCGACAGCGGCGTGATGACCAGTCCCAGGAGATACACGAAGAAGATCATGCCCTGCGCCGCGGGGCCGAGGCGGTAGGGCGCCGCCGCGAGGTGGAAGGTTATGTAGGTGAAGGTGCCGACAAGGGAGAAGAGGACGCTGAAGCCTACCGCATAGGTGGCGATGAGCGTGGGATTGCGCAGGTGCCCCGCGAAGTCCGAAAGCCCGCGGCGCCAGCTGGACTGTGGCGTGAAGTTGCGCTCGGCAGGCATCCAGCGCAGTACGACGAAGGCGCCCGCCAGGGTCGCGAGCCCCAGGACGAGGAAGGCGAACTCCCATCCGCCCCGCTCCGCGAGCACGCCCGTGAGCATCCTTCCGGTAAAGCCGCCCAGGACCGTGCCCGCCACGTAGATCGCGTTGGCCTGCGTCGCGCCGCCGCTCGACCATTCCTCGGCGATGTAGGCGAGGACCGAGGCGATGATCCCCGGCGTGAAGACCCCGGTCGCGAAGCGCCAGAAGACGATGGCGCCCAGGCTGGAGGCCGTGACCGTGAGCGCCGTCGAAGCCGCTAGGCCGAAGAGCGAGACGACGATGACCGTCTTCCTGCCGAAGCGGTCCGCAATCATGCCCGCAAAGGGAGCGGCCGCCGCGACGCCGATGGTGGAGGCGCTGACCGTCGCGCTGATCTGGGCGGCGCTCACATGGAAGATGCCGGCCAGGAGGGGCAGCACCGGCTGAGGCGCGTAGAGATTGAGGAAGGCGCACACCCCCGCGATGGCCACGGTGACGATGCTGGCGGAGATTCTCTCGTGCTGCATCGCGCGATGGTACGGATTTCGCGCACCTTGGGCAAGGATGGGCGGTTCCACTCGACCTGCCTCCCCTCGACCCGGCCTTCTCCGGCGAAAGCACGAACGTGGTCTCGAACTGAACCAGCCGTGATTCTGTTCGTTTTCCCGACCCTCCCCTGGACAAGCTCGAAACGATCAATTATTATCGATTTACGACTCTGAGGTGCGGGCCTGCCCGCGCCGAGGAGCGAGAGCTGAGATCATCCGATCCCGAGGGTTGCCTGACGGAGAAGAGCATCGGCGTCGTCGCGGTCCGACCACGGTCGGCCGCACAACGAGGACAGTGCCAGATTCCCCGCCACCATTGCCTCCCCGCGGAGTCGATCTCCGCCCGGCGATCGATGGAGGCTGTATGGCGAAGGTGGAGCGGCCTGTCTCTGCGGGAGAGCCCTGCGGCGGCGTGCGGGGCGCAGGGGCTTTATCCGCGGACCCCGAGACTCGGGATGCCGTCTTCGAATCGCCCGACTCGACCGTCGTCGCCGGACCCGCGCGGCGCGCGGCGCGGGCCTCCGGGCCGGGACGGAGCTCCCTTTTCGCCCAGATCGCGACGATACTCGGGCTTCTCGCCCTCTGGCAGATCGCCTCGAGCTCAGGCTGGGTCAACGCCTATCTCCTGCCCTCGCCGCTGCGCGTGGCCGCGGCCCTCCTCGACGCGGGCGAGCGGGGGGTGCTGGAACGCCACGTCGCGGCCTCGCTCCTGCGCGTGCTCGTGGGCTTCGGCATCACGGTCGTCCTGGCCCTGCCCCTGGCGGTCCTCGCCTCCTTCGCCCCGCGCCTCACCTCGGCCTTCAATCCCCTCCTCAATTTCCTGCGCAACATCCCGCCCCTGGCCCTCATACCCGTCCTCATCCTCTGGCTCGGCATCGGCGAGGGCTCGAAGCTGGCTCTCATCGTGCTCACGAGTTTCTTTCCCGTGTTCATGGGCGCCGTGACCGGGCTGGGGAATGTCGATCCGCGCCTTTTAGAGATGGGACGGAGCCTGGGGTTCTCGCGGCTGCGCATCCTGCAGCGCATCATGCTGCCCGAGAGCGTGCCGAGCCTCCTCAACGGCCTGCGGCTGGGGCTCGGCTTCTCCTGGCGCTCGATCATCGGGGCCGAGATGATCGCGGCCTCCTCGGGCCTGGGCTACTGGATTCTCGACGCCGAGGAGATGGCGAGGATCGACGTGGTCTTCGCCGGCATCTTCGCGATAGGGATCCTGGGCATTCTCATCGACCGCGCGGCCTACCGGGCCGCCGCGCGGCTCCTGCCCTGGGCGGACGTGAGGGCGCAGTGGTACGCCTAGGTCGAGCCGAGCGCGGCCCATCCGCCGGGCGCGACGGGCGGTCGGGCGAGCGGGCCAGCTCTCCGGGGCCGGCCGCCGGCGCCGCTCTGCGCCTCGAGGCGCTCCGTCGGAGCTTCAGTGTCGAAGGCCGGACGGTGCGGGCGGTCGACGGTGTCGATCTGGAGATCGCCGCCTCCGGCATCACGACCGTCGTCGGCCCCTCGGGCTGCGGCAAGACCACCCTGCTGCG
>JAJXZP010000079.1:0-10893 GCA_021779995.1 bacterium
TGGGAGGATGTCGGCGATCTGGCCTGAGGCCGCCCTCCTCGGGCCGCCCGGGCCTCAGGGGGGCCTTCACTTCAGCCTGACGACCGTCTTTCCGTAGCCGCCCTCCTCGGGCCGCCCGGGCCTCGGAGGGCCTTCACTTCAGCCTGACGACCGTCTTTCCGTAGCCGCCCTCCTCGGGCCGGGCGAAGTGGTAGTCGGCGACGGCGGAATGGTTCCGCAGGTACTCGTGGATGCCCCTGCCAAGGATGCCTTCGCCGGTGCCGTGGATGATCGAGAAGAGGCCGAGGCCCTGGAGGCTCGCGGCGTCGAGCTGCTTCTCGACCGCCTCGAGAGCCTCGGTCAGGCGATAGCCGCGCAGATCCAACTCGAAGGCCGCGAGGGCGCGGCCGCCTTCGCCCCGCGGCGCGAGCTCGACCTGGATCTGCGTCTTCGCGGGCGCGGTCTCCGCTGCGGGCCGGAGCTCGCTCTCCGCTACGGTGAGCCTGAGGGAATCGGTCTCGACGAGCCAGTAGCCTTTCTTGGCCCGCCTGAGCGCCACGCCGCGGCGCTTGGCTGCGCCTATAAGCACGGGGCTTCCTTCCGCGACGGGACCGAGAGCCTGCGACGCGAGGGCGGCCGAGCCCTCGCGATCGGCGGCGGCGGACAGCTCGAGCGATTCCTCGCGGAAAGACTCCAGCTTGGCTTCCTGGGCTTCGACGCCGCGCGCGAGGTCGGCGAGGAATTCCTTGACGGCCTTCGTCTTGTCGGCGCTCAGCTCTCCCTCGCGCAGTTCCTTGACGAGGTTCTCGAGCTTCTTGCGGCTCTCGCCGAGGAGGCGTCTGAGCTCGGAGACGCCGTCCTCCCTGAGCTCGAGTTCCTTCTGCCTGAGGCGCAGCGAGGCGAGGTCGGTCTTGCGCTGCTCCTCCATGGCCTCCCTGAGCCGCCTGCGCCGGTCGGCTTCGATGTCCTCGAGCCTGCGGTGCTTTTCGGTGAGCCCGCGGATGAGCTCGCTCACGTCGGTCCGCTCCTCCGAGAGATAGCGGCGGGACGCGCCGACGATCTCGGCGGAAAGCCCGTTGGCGGCCGCGACATCGAGGGCGCGGCTCTCGCCGGGCACGCCCATGAGGATGCGGTAGTTCGGCGAGAGGCTCTCCTTGTCGAAATCCATCGAGGCGTTGAGGCATCCGGCGCGGGTGTAGCCGTAGTTCTTCAGGATGCTGTGGTGGGTCGTGAGCACGGTCAAGGCCCCCCGCTCGATGAACCAGTCGAGGAGGCTCATCGCCACGGCGCAGCCCTCTTCGGGATCGGTGCCGGAGCCGAGCTCGTCGAGCAGCACGAGGCTCCGTCTTCCCGCGCCGCGCACGATCTCGCCGATGACGCGCATGTGCCCCGAGAAGGTGGAGAGCGACTGGTCGATCGACTGCTCGTCGCCGATGTCCGCGTGCACGGCGTCGAAGACGGCGAAGGCCGTCTCGGGCGCGGCCGGGACGCCCAGGCCGAACTGGTTCATGAGGGCCAGGAGACCGATCGTCTTGAGCGTGACGGTCTTGCCGCCGGTGTTGGGGCCCGTGACGATGAGGGTCCGCGTGTCCGCGGGCAGGTCGACGTCGATGGGCACGGCGCCCCGGCCCAGCAGGGGATGCCGGGCTCGGCGCAGCACGAAGCCCTCGCTCAGGTCCCGCGCCAGGACGAGGCCGCCCTGTTTCGCGTGACGCGAGCGGGCGTAGACGCCGTCGAGCCCGGCCATGGTCAGCCGGGCCAGGGCGAGCGGCTCGTGCAGCTCGTGGAGACGGGAGGTGGCCTCGCGGAGGATCCGCGCCAGCTCCTGCCGGTACCTGGCCTCCTCCTGGACGAGCTCGTTGTTCTTCTGGACGAGAGCCTCGGGCTCCAGGAAGACGGTCTGGCCCGTGGACGAGACCTCGTGCACTATCCCGCGCACGCGGGACTTGAAGTTGGCCCTGAGGGCGAGCACGGTGCGGCCGTCCCTGACCGTCGGCTCGTCGGACTGGAGCATCCCGCGTATCTCGGGGTCGCGGTGGAAGGAGTCGGTGATCGCCGCGATGTCGCGGTGGACGCGCGCTATGCTCTCGCGGACGGCGCGGATCTCGGGCAGGTCGCGGAGGGTACCGTCCTTGTTGACTATCCGGAACGCGACGCGCGGCACCGCCGCGATATCGGGGACGGCCGCCGTCAGCCCGGCCACCTTGGCCGAACGCGCCTTGGCGGCGAAGGAAGCGAAGGCGGCGAAGGACTCCGCCCAGAGCCCCAGGTCGAGGAGTTCCTGCAGGTCGAGGACCGTCCCCTCCTTCGCGATGAGCCGGGCGGCTGCCCCGATATCGGGGAAACTGAGCGCTGGCGGCTCCGGATTCTCCTGGAAAAGCGCCAGGAAGGAAGCCGTGGCCGCCTTCGCTTCGGCCACCGAGGCGCTCTCGTCGAGCGGCAGCTCGCGCAGGAGCGCCTCTCTGCCTTCGGACGAGAGGCAATACCCGGCCACGTCCTCGCGGATCCGCTCGAACTCCAAAAGCCGCAACGCGTGTTCATTCGTCATCGTCATCCTCGTGGAATTCCGGCCCCCGCCTCTGGCGCAGGGTCCGCGCGGTCTTTCTGACGCCGTCGCCCCGCGAGCGCGGGGAGCGCGGACGTCCCTCGGCGGGCCGATGCTCGGAGGTCGCCAGAAGCTCTTCCCTGATGCGTAGGTAGCTCTCGAAGCGGTCTTCGAGAATGAGACCGTCCACGACCGCCCGCACGACGCGACAGCCGGCTTCGTCGGTGTGCGTGCAGGACAGGCCGTACTCGCACAGCGGGGCGAGCGGCGAGAGTTCGGGGAAATAGGCGTCGAGCGCCTTGGGATCGATGCCGCGCAGGGCGAGCCGCCGCACGCCGGGCGTATCGATGATCCTGGTCTCCCCGTCGCCGAGCATGAAGAGTTCGGCCATCGTCGTGGTGTGCTTGCCGCGGTCGTACTTCTCCGACACGGCGCCGACCCTGCGTCCGATCCCCGGCTCGAGCGCGTTGAGGATGCTCGATTTTCCGACGCCCGATTGGCCCGCGAACACGGAGGTCTTGCCGGCGAGCCGTCGTCGCAGCTCGGGCATTCCGGCACCCGTCGCCGCGGAGACCGGCAGCGTGCGATAGCCGAGGCCCTCGTAGCTCGCGAGCCGCGCGGCGATTTCCTGGGCCGCCCCCAGGTCCGCCTTGTTCAGCACGATGAGCAGGGGAACGGAAGCGGCCTCCGCGAGGACCGCGACCCGGTCGATGAACCGCGGCCTGAAGGGAGGGAAGCTCGGCGAGGAGATGCAGACGACGAGGTCGACGTTGGCCGCTATGGCCTGGACCGCCTTGCCTTTCTCGTTGAAGCGGCCGAAAAGATTGCGGCGGGGCAGGAGGCGCGAGATCAGCCCGCGGTCGGCGCTGGCGGCGTCGGCGAGAAACTCGACCCGGTCGCCCGCGGCGAGCGCATTGTACAGGCCCTTCTGGTCCTTGAGCCGCTTGCCTTTGATCGAGCAGAGCCGGCGCGCCCCGTCGTCGCCCTGGACGAGAAAGACGTTGTTCGTGCCGGACAGGACGAGACCTTGCATCGTCGTTAGGAAAGGGTGAGCAACTCGGGCCCGCGGAGATCGAATTCCCCGGCGAAGCGATGATACGGCGCCTCGGCCGGTTCGTCGCCGCTCAGGAGGAAGAGGCCGCGGCGGTCCGGGGCCGCGGCGGTCCGCAGCAGCGCGCGTTCGGCAAGCACGACGGAGAGCCGGTGGGCGATTCCGCCGCGCGAGTCGACTATGTCGACGCCCGCTCCGGCGATCGCGGCTATATCGTCACGGAGATAGAGAAAGTGAGTGCAGGCTATGACTATCTGATCGGCTCCGGCGTCGACGAGCCGGCGGATATGGCCGGCCACGGCCGCGCGCCGTTCCTCGATCGCGGCGTCGAAGAGCCTGCGCTCGACGAAGGCCACCAGTTCCTGGGCCGGCTCCCTGATGACGATCGCGCCGGGGGCGAAACGCGCGACGAGACTGTCGAGGTACGGGTCCCTGACCGTCTGCGCCGTGGCGATGACGCCGATGACGCCCGTCTTCGTGCGAGCGGCCGCGGGCTTGATCGCCGGGACGGTTCCGATGAAGGCCAGGGCGGGATGCGCCGCTCGGACGGCGGAGAGCGCGGCCTGGGAAGCGGTATTGCAGGCGATGACGACGGCTTTGGGCGAAAAACGCTCGACGAGGCGCGCGACGCGGTCGAGCACGATACGCCGGACCTCGTCGCCGGACTTGGTGCCGTAGGGGAAGCCCGCGCGGTCGGCCAGGTAGACGAAGGATTCCTTGTCCAGGAGTTTCCTGGCGGTCTCGAGATACGGCAGGCCGCCCACGCCGGAATCCATGATGACGATGGGATCCGATTCGTTTGGCATGGCGGTCACGTCCCGAACAGCTTGTCGAAATCGCCGCGAGCCGTGTCCGCGGAGCCTCGGTCCGAGGCCCGCCCCTGACCCGGGGCGAAGAGCTCCGGCCGCGTCTCGTACCATTCGCAATAGTTGCGCGCTTCTTTGTCCGCGACAGGACCGTCGAGCGAGGTCTCCAGGCAGTCCCACCTGGCACCCCGCCGATAGAATCGACAGTTGACGCAGGCGTGGAGATCCTTCCCGCAGGTCTCGCAGGTATCGTTGAAGCCCGGTTTCCGATCCGAGGCCATGGGCATGCCGCAGTAAGAGCACATGCGGGCATTGTACGCCAAGGCCGAGCAAAGCGGCAAGGCGCCGAGGGAGGCGCTCTTCGCCGAACCGAGGGGTTCGAGAAGGCCCGACAGCGCCGATGCCGCCGTCGGCAGTCTTGCTCCGAACCGGCCGATCGTGTAGCCTGGGAGCATGTACGGATTCGCGCGTTGCACCTTCCTCGGCTGCACCTCGCTGGCCTTCGCCGGCTCCGATCGCTGCCTCGCCCATGCGCGGGACGCGGCGGCGTCGATCGCGGCCGCGACTCGCCTGCTGGCAGAGGAGAACGACATCAAGGACCTCAACCTCACCGGCATCCCGCTCGTGGGGCTCGACCTCTCCAACAGACGTTTCGTGGGCTGCGCCTTCATGGGCGCGACCATCAAAAACACGCTCTTCACCAACTCTTCGTTCAGGATCTGCTTTTTCGACGGAGCGGAAATCGAGTCCTGCGATTTCTCGGCCTCCGACGCCCAATTCTGCTCCTTCGGGAGCGCACGGCTCCTCAATGTCTCGTTCGAGAACTCCGAACTCCTTCACTGCAGCTTCGACGGGGCGCTCATCGCGGAATCGACGTTCAATTCCTCCAACCTCTACAACTCCCGCTTCATCCGCTGCGAACTGGAAAACTCGGACTTCGTGAACTGCGACCTCAAGCGCGTCTACCTCATCCCCACGAAGCAGACCAACGTCTCGTTCAAGAACTCGAACACGGCGGAGGTCATCAGCGACCTGGAGCACCTCTACCAGTGAAACTCTACCAGCACTACTCGCTCTACGGCTTTTCGAACAGCTACCTTCTCGGCAACGACGAGAGCAAGGAAGCGCTCATGGTCGATCCGGCCGAGATGAACGCGGCGATCCTCGATCACATCGAACAAAACGGGTACGCGCTCCGCGCCGTCCTCGTGACGCACAATCATACGCATCACATCCGGGGACTTTCGACCCTCCTCAAGATCTACGACGCCCAGGTTTTCGCCGCGAACTCGTCGGTGGGCGGCGCGTCCTGCCGGGCCGTGCGCGACGGCGACGCCATCGAGGTCTGCGGCTACCAGGTCGACTGCTACTCGGTTCCGGGCCACTCTCCCGATTCGATCGTCTACCGCATCGACAAATTCCTGTTCACCGGGGACGCCCTCCACGCCGGAATCATCGGCAAGACCCTGAGCTCCTTCAACGCCGCCACCCTCGCCAACCGCCTGCAGGCGCGCATCCTGGACCAGGCCGACGACTGCCTCATCCTGCCGGGGCACGGACCGCCCTCGACGGTCGGCACGGAGCGCCGCTACAACGTCGGCCTCGATCCCGATTACGCCCGAAGGATCAACTCGCGCTACGATTTTTTCGTCTGAAGCCGGAGGAACGCCGGCGGGTTCTCGCGCGCCGCGCGCCGCATTCGCCGACGATGCCGAGCGCCTTCATGCCGCTCCATATGGGCTGGATGTGGGCTGCCGTGAATATCCCGCCGGTGCACGAGGCGCAGCCTCGGTGGAGAACTGCGGTGTGTTGATCGGCCACACGACCCTCCTCTACGAATCTCCGCCCGCGGGATACCGCTCATAGATCTCTCCGAGGCAGGCTTCCAGAAAACGGTTCAGGATATCGATGCCGTCTTGATCCAGCGCCAGGCGACGGCGCGCCACGAGGTCCGTGGGCGCGCTTTCACCCGCGCCGAGATGCCCTTTCCAGGCCGCAAAGCTGTCCTGCAGCAGCTCTGTGGCCTCGTGGCCGAAGCGCGCGGAAAAATCGTCCAGGTCCAGCCCGAAGATGGTCCGAAAGGACATCATGATCAGCTCGAACGCGGCATCGCGCGGCGCAATCGCGGTTTCTCGCGCGGCCACGCCGGGGTCGGCCGTGTAGCCGGGGAGGTCGCGGCCCTCTTCGATGCGGAGAGCCGCCCCGCCGCCGCCAGGCCTTCCCACCAGTGTCGAAACGGCGCCGGGACCCGCGCCGATGTAGGATACCAGCCGCCAATAGCCGAGGTTGTGCCGGCATTCGAAACCCGGAGAGGCGAAGTTGGAGACCTCATAGCGGCGAAATCCGAAGCGGTCCAGAACCCGCCGCGCGAGGGTCCAGGATTCGTACTGACGATCGGCATCGGGGAGGCGCAGTTCGCCGCGCGAGACTGAGGCGAACAGCGGCGTGCCTTCCTCGAGCGTGAGGTCGTAGATCGACAGGTGATGAATGCCCGCATCGAGAAGACGGCCCACCGAGTCCGCGAGACGATCGGGGGGGGCGCCCGAGGGGATGCCCGCGATGAGGTCGGCCGAGGTCGTAAAGCCGGAGTCGACGCAGAGTTTAAGCGCGGAGAGCGCCGTCTCGGCGTCATGCGACCGGCCGAGAAGGATCAATTCCTCCTCGACGAGACTCTGAACCCCGACGCTGACGCGCGTCAGTCCGCAGCGGTGAAAGAGCTCGAGCTGCTCGGGAGCGAGGCTGTCCGGGTTGGCTTCGACGGTCCATTCGCAGTCGGGAGCCGCCAAGGGCTTCAGGCCCTCCAGGAGACGCTTTAGGAGGCCGAACGGAAGAGCCGTCGGCGTGCCTCCTCCGACATAGATCGTCGAGAACGTCGTGGTCCCGAAACGCGCCGCGAGAGAGCGGGCGCGCGTAAGGGTGGCATCCACCACCGCGGACATCGACGCGGCCGACACGCCGCCGGCCGCGAGCGAGAAAAAATCGCAGTACCGGCAAAAGGAGCTACAGAACGGGACGTGGACGTAGAGCGAAGACGGCGGGGAAAAAGCCTCGGCGGAGGCGTCCGGACTCACGGCGAGCCGAAGCGGGAAGGCGGCCAATAGCACAGGATGACCAGGGCGAGCAAGCGATCGGGCTTGACCGGACCCCAGAGGCGGGAATCGCTCGCCAGACCGCGCGCATCGCCCGCCAGGAAATACTCGTCCTTGCCGAGGGTCCGTTCGGGCATGGAACCCGATGCGGGAAAGGCCTCGTTCCAACCCTGAGGGCTCTGAGAGGGTGCGATATCGTAGCGCGCCGAGGATAGCTCGAATTCGGTGAGGAAATGCCCGGAACCGGCGGGCTTGACTCTGAAGACGTAATTCTTCATCTCGATAGTGTCGCCGGGCAAAGCCACGATGCGTTGGACGGTAGGTCCGGCCAATACGGCGGAGTGGCCGTGGGAAAGCAGCGAAAAACGCTGAAAGGTGACGAAGCGGACGAAGGAATCGAACACGGTGGGCCAAAATCCCGGCCTCATGGCGAAGGGAGGTTCGGCGAGCACGATATCCCCGCGCGCCGGGTGCCTAAACCCCGGGAGCTTGCCGAACACGGTCTTGGGCCCGAAGGCCAGAGGCGTCGCCAGCACCAAGTCTCCCGGCGCGAGCGTGGGGGACATGGATCGGGAGCTTACCGAATAGGCGGCCACGAAAAGCCCGCTCACCACCTGGAAGCTGAGAAAGACCAGGAGGAGAAGCAGAAGGCGCGAACCGAGACGTCTGCGGCTTTCGACCGCCTCGGCATACGACCGACGTTTTGCCGCGAACATCATGACGCTCCGCTCGGGGAGCCAGACTGACCGATCATCGGGGACGGAGACTAGCACGCCTCGCTTTCGTTGACAAGGCCGCCCGCGGTTCCTATAATCGGGCGACAATGCGCGACATGCTGCGGCCCACCACCGCGATCAGCCCACAGCCGGAGACTCGTCCATGAGCAGGCCCGAGGGGGTGAAAGTCGTCGCGATGAACAGGCGAGCGCGCTTCGACTACACGGTCGACGAGACCTTCGAGTGCGGCATCGTCCTCCTCGGCACGGAAGTGAAGTCCATCAAAGACGGACGCGTCTCCTTCCCCGACGCCTTCGCCGAGGTGCGGAACGGCGAAGTGTGGATACGCGGCTTTCGCGTGGCGCAGTACGGCTTCTCCTCGGTCTTCAACCACGATCCGGATCGGCAGAAGAAACTCCTCCTGCACGCCCAGGAGATCAAGCGCATCGACCGCCGCGTCAGGGAGAAGGGCTACACCCTCATCCTCCTCTCCATCTACCTGAAGAACGGACTCATCAAGATCGAGCTCGGCCTGTGCAAAGGCAAGAAGCAGTACGACAAGCGCGCCGACATAAAGGAGCGCGACGTGGAGCGCGATCTCAGGCGGGATTTCCGCAAGCGCGGCGAGGACTGAAGGCTCGATGCGCATCACCGGCGGAAAATACCGCGGAAGGACCGTGGAGTTCGCCCACGGTTCGCTCGATATCAGGCCGGCCATGGACCGGATGCGCGAATCGCTTTTCGCGGTGCTCGGCGAGCTCACGGGCCTGTCCTTCCTCGACCTGTTCGCGGGTACCGGCATTCTCGCCCTCGAGGCCGCGAGCAGGGGAGCCGATCCCGTCGTATGTGTCGAACGGGACCGCGACAAGTTTCCCGTCCTCCTCAGGAATGTCGGAATCGCGGAGGAGCGGATCGAATGCAAGGCGATGCCCGCCGAGCGGTTTCTTCTGAGGAATCGCAGGCCCTTCGACCTGGTCTTCTGCGATCCACCCTTCCCGTATCGGTATCGCGACGAAATCCTCTTGAGCCTCGCGGGAGGGGCCAGCCTGGCGCCCGGCGGGATCGCGCTCATGCACTATCCGTCTGAACATCCTCCGTCGATCGACTCCGAGGCGCTGACGATCGAAGATGAAAGAAGCTACGGCAGGTCCCATGTCCGCTTTTATAGAAAAAAAACGACGTGACGCGACTCTTTTCTTTTCCCGCTTTCCGAGGCTACGATAGGCGTCATGAGCATCCACGGTGGTCCTGAGACGGGGCGGGCGCGATCTGTCCGGCTCCTGAGACATGCGCTTCTGGCCGCGAGTTCGGCTGTCTTCATGGCGCTCGCCTTGCCCAACGAACTGTTCAAATTCGGCCTTCCGCCGCTCGGCTTCCTCGCGCTCATCCCCGTATGGGCGGCGCTCCTCGATGCCGAAACCTACGGAGACGCGGCGCTCACGACGGCGGTGTTCGGCGCGCTCCAGCACGCCCTCTCCAGTTATTGGCTCTACTTCTTCAAGGATTTCGCATTCTGGACCCTGGGCTCGACGACCTTGGCCTACGGAGTGGTGTATGCGGTCTTGGGTCTCTATCTGGGCTTCTTCGCGCGAAAGGGCGGAATCGGACGCCCCCTCGCCTTCGCCGCCATCTGGGCCGTCTTCGAGTTCATGAAATCGAACGGATTCCTCGGCTATCCCTGGGGACTGCTCGCCTATACCCAGACGCGCTTCCTGGCCTTCCTGCAGATAGCCGATACGACAGGGGTGTACGGGGTCAGCGCCGTCCTGGCGTTCTGCAATGCGGTTTTCGTCGAGGTGATCTACGGCATCGTCGGACGCGGCGAAGCGCAGCCGCCACGGCTTTCGGACAGGAAGGGGCGCCGCCCCTTCCCCTTCCGCCTGCTGCGCTCCTACGCGGTCTATGCGGCCGCCCTCTTCGCGTTCACGCTCGGGTACGGGCTTTGGCGCCTGTCGCAGACGCCTCCGATCCGGGCGCATCTCAAGGTCCTCATCGTCCAACAGGATGTCGACCCCTGGAACACCGGCGATACGGCCGCGCTCGAGGCCAACATCAGCCTGAGCGAGAAGGCTCTGGCGCGGTCGCCCGGCGTCAAGCCGGATCTGATCCTGTTCAGCGAAATGAGCCTGGGAGCGCCGTACAAGGACGGCTACGACTACTATTCCACCGAACCGCCGAACATGCCCCTCATCCCCTTCATACGCTCGACGGGGACCTATGTCTTCACCGGGGCTCCCGACGTCCTGAGCTGGCATCCGCTGCGGGCCATGAACGCCGTCATCCTCCTGGACCCCCAGGCGCGGCTCGTGGCGAGCTACGGCAAGGTGCATCCCGTACCCTTCGCCGAGTCCATACCGTTCTGGAACTACACCCCCTTCAGGAGGTTCATGCAGAGAGTGGTCGGCCTCGACTCGGGATGGGTCATGGGCGACACCTACACGGTCTTCTCCCTGCCGACGGAAAGCGGAGACATCAGATTCGGAGCGCCGATCTGTTTCGAGGACGCGTTTCCCAGCCTCTGCCGGCAGTTCTTTCTCCGCGGCGCCGAACTTCTCGTCAACCTGACGAACGACTCCTGGTCGACGACGGAAAGCGCGGAAATTCAGCATTGGGCGGCCGCCCGGTTCCGTTCCATCGAGTTCAGGAAAACGCTCGTCCGCTCCACCAACGGCGGCCTCTCCTGCGTGGTCGGCGCCCACGGCGAGCT
>JAJXZP010000079.1:10903-11674 GCA_021779995.1 bacterium
CCCTGCCCTTTTTCAAGCCCGAATCCCGGATCGTCGACGTTCCCGTCTACGAGACGGCCTCGCCGACCATCTATGAACGCTTCGGAGACTGGTTCGTCGCCCTCATGCTGTTACTTTCCGGGGCCTGGGCTATTATCATTGTAATGAAGGACTTCGGATTCGCCCCAGGGCAAAGGAGGAAGCCATGAGCCTCACCGAGTATCTGGAATCGGAACCCCTGTCCGAGCTCGTGCGGTATAAGACTGAAGTGCCGCAGGACGCCGTCGCCTTCGTCGGGACCCTGCGCAAGCATCCCTACGACGGGGAGAAGTGCCTTCTCATAGGCGACGCCGGCGACAGGGAACCCGCCATTCTCGAGTTCCGCGTGGCCGACGTGGAAGGCATGGAAGAGCTGCCCTCGCCGGTGGACGAAACCGGCCAGAGCCGTTCGCTGGCCAAGCTCTGGGTGCGCCGGGGCAGCTTTGGAATCCGATACGAACCCTTCGAGGTGGAAAATCCTCCCCGGTTCCACGGCGACACCGGCCGTCTACACGAGCGGATCATGCACGCCGTCGGCAGCCGCAACTGACAATATGCCCGAGCCGACCGGCAGTCGCTCCGCCGAGTATTGGGAGCGGGGCCCCGACGATACCGTCCGCTGTTCGTTGTGCCCTCACCGCTGCGCCATAAAACCGGGTGCCGCGGGGCTCTGCCGGGTTCGACGCAATCGAGGCGGCGCCATGGCCCTGCCCTTCTACGGCTTGCTGTCCGCCACGGCGCTCGATCCGATCG
>JAJXZP010000262.1 GCA_021779995.1 bacterium
CGACCTTCTTGTCGAGTTTCATGTTGGGAATGCCGTAGGTCAGGAGTCCGCCCACCCGGTCGGCGCGCTCGTAGACCGTCACCTCGTGGCCGGCCTGGTTGAGCTGGTCGGCGCAGGCGAGGCCCGA
Source organism: bacterium (assembly GCA_021779995.1). Classification (GTDB taxonomy): domain Bacteria; phylum Spirochaetota; class Spirochaetia; order Treponematales; family Rectinemataceae; genus JAJXZP01. The sequence goes on from JAJXZP010000262.1 coordinate 128, forward strand.
GGGGCCCGAGCCCACGACGGCGACGCGCTTTCCCGTGCGAGCGGCCGGCATCGTGGGCTGCATCCGCCGCTCTTCCCAGCCGCGGTCGATGATCGTCACCTCGTTGAGCTTGATCGCGATCGCCGGCTTCGGCATGGAGCCGAGGGTGCAGGCGCCCTCGCAGGGCGCCGGGCAGACGCGTCCGGTGAACTCGGGGAAGTTGTTCGTGAGCCGCAGGCGCCGGAGCGCCTCGAGCCAGAGGCCGCGGTACAGAAGGTCGTTCCATTCGGGGATGAGGTTGTGGATGGGGCAGCCCGAGACGGCCCCCGAGTAGAGGACGCCGGAATGGCAGAAGGGCGTGCCGCAGTCCATGCAGCGCGCCGCCTGGGCTCTCGCCTCTTCCTCGGCCTCGAAGGCCGTGTGGAACTCCTTCCAGTCCCCGACCCGCTGGGCGGCCGGCCTGTCCTGGGGAAGCACCCGCTCGTATTCCATGAACCCGGTAGGTTTAGCCATAGTCCTTCTCCTAGCTGCCCGAGACCCGGGCGAGGTCGCGATTGTTGAGCTCGAAGGCGGCCATGAGGGCGCTCTCGCCGCCGAGGCCGTCGCGCTTCGCCGCCTCGATGGCGGAGAGCATGCGCTTGTAGTCGCGCGGCATGACCTTGACGAAGCGCTTGACCGCCCCCGCCCAGCCCGCGAGCATGCGCCGGGCCCGGGCGCTGCCCGTGGCCCTGGCATGGGCCTCGACAATGTCGCGCAACGCGGCTATCTCGTCCGGATCGGTGAGCTCCTCGAGATCCACGGTCTCGCCGTTGACCCGCGAGGGGAAGTTGCCGTCGGAGTCGTGGACATAGGCCACGCCGCCCGACATGCCCGCGCCGAAGTTGCGCCCGGTGCGCCCGAGGATCACCACCCTGCCGCCGGTCATGTACTCGCAGGCGTGGTCGCCCACGCCTTCGACCACGGCGGTGAGGCCGGAGTTGCGCACGCAGAAGCGCTCTCCCGCCATGCCGCAGACGTAGGCCTCGCCCGAGGTGGCGCCGTAGAAGCCCACGTTGCCGATGATGATGTTCTCCTCGGGCTTGAAGGACGAGTTGGCCGGCGGGTAGACGACGATCTTGCCGCCCGAGAGCCCCTTGCCCAGGTGGTCGTTCGAGTCGCCCTCGATGCTGAGGGTGACCCCCGGCGGGATGAAGGCGCCGAAGCTCTGCCCGGCCGAGCCCACGAACTTGAGGTCGATCGTGTCCTCCGGCAGGCCCTTCGCGCCGTAGCGCCTGGTGATCTCGGCCCCGAGGATGGTGCCCACGACGCGGTTGACGTTGTGCACGGGAATCGTGACCTTCACCTTCTGGCCGCGCTCGAAGGCGGGCTCGCAGAGCCGCAGGAGCACGCGCCGGTCCAGCGAGTTGTCGAGGTTGTGGTCCTGGGCCTTCACGCAGTGCCGGCCCCATTCGGCGGGAACCTGGGGCCTGAAGAATATCTTCGAGTAGTCGAGGTTCCCGGTCTTGGGATTCTTCTCCACGGCCTCCATGTCGAGAAGGTCGGTCCTGCCCACGAGCTCGACGAGCCGCCTGATGCCGAGGGCCGCCATGCGCTCGCGCAGGTCCCGCGCGATGAAGCGCATGAAGTTCTCGACGTATTCGGGCTTGCCCTTGAAGTTCTTGCGCAGCTCGGGATTCTGCGTCGCGATGCCCGCCGGGCAGGTGTCGAGGTTGCAGACGCGCATCATCACGCAGCCGAGGGCCACCAGGGGGGCGGTCGCGAAGCCGAATTCCTCGGCGCCGAGCATGGCGGCTATGGCGACGTCGCGGCCCGTCATGAGCTTGCCGTCGGTCTCGACGGTGATGGTGGAGCGCAGGTTGTTCAGGAGGAGGGTCTGGTGCGTCTCGGCCAGGCCGAGCTCCCAGGGCAGGCCTGCGTGCCGGAGGGAGGTGCGGGGCGAGGCGCCCGTGCCCCCGTCGTAGCCCGAGATGAGCACGAGGTCGGCCCGGGCCTTGGCGACGCCGGCGGCTATCGTGCCCACGCCCACCTCCGACACGAGCTTGACCGAGATCCTCGCCTCGGGGTTGGCGCACTTGAGGTCGTGGATGAGCTCGGAGAGGTCCTCGATCGAATAGATGTCGTGGTGGGGCGGGGGCGAGATGAGGCCCACGCCGGGGGTCGATCCGCGGCACTCGGCTATCCAGGGGTAGACCTTGCGGCCCGGCAGCTGTCCGCCCTCGCCGGGCTTGGCTCCCTGGGCCATCTTGATCTGGATCTCCTTGGCGCTCACGAGGTATTCGCTCGTGACGCCGAAGCGTCCCGAGGCCACCTGCTTGATGGCGCTGCAGCGCGAATCGCCGTTCGCGTCGGCCCGGAAGCGCTTCGGGTCCTCGCCGCCCTCGCCCGTGTTGCTCTTGCCCCCGAGGCGGTTCATGGCGATCGCCAGGGTCTCGTGGGCCTCCTTCGAAATGGAGCCGAAGGACATGGCGCCCGTCTTGAAGCGCCTCACGATGGACTCGACGCTCTCGACCTCGTCCAGGGGGACGCTCTCGGCCTCCTTGAACTTCATGAGGCCGCGGAGCGTGCACTGCCTGACCGACTGGTCGTCGATCAGCGCCGCATAACGCTTGAAGAGCTGGTAGTCGCCCTCCCGGCAGGCGCGCTGCAGGAGGTGCACCGTCTCGGGGTTGTAGAGATGATATTCCCCGTCGGCCCGCCACTGCCAGTCGCCGCCGATCGGCAGGGTGCGGAAGTCGGGCGAGCGCTCGTCGAAGGCGGCGGCGTGGCGCTCCTCGACCTCCCGGGCGAGCTCGGCGATGCCGATGCCGCCCACCCGCGAGGGCGTGCCGGTGAAGTACTCCTCGACGAGCGGGCTCGAGAGTCCCACCGCC
>JAJXZP010000293.1 GCA_021779995.1 bacterium
CGGCGGGCGTCGGCGCGGCCGGCGTCGGCGCGGCGGCCGCCGGCGCTGCGGCCGCCGGAGGTGGCGCATGAGCCTGCTCGAGCTGCACGATATCCACTCCTACTACGGCAACATCCACGCGCTCAAGGGCGTCTCGCTCCAGGTCGAGGAGGGCGAGATCGTCACCCTCATCGGCGCGAACGGCGCCGGCAAGACCACGACGCTCCGCTCGATCTCGGGCCTCCTGCATCCGAAGAAGGGCTCGATCCGCCTCGCCGGCAAGGACATCACGACCATGGCGCCGAACCATGTCCACCATGAAGGCCTGGGCCTCGTGCCCGAGGGCCGGGGCATCTTCCCGCGCCTGACCGTGCGGGAGAACCTGGAGATGGGCGCCTACATCGTCAAGGACAGGGCCAAGGTGGCGGCGGGCATCGACTACGCCTTCACCCTCTTCCCGCGCCTCAAGGAGCGGGAAGAGCAGAAGGGCGGCACCCTCTCGGGCGGGGAGCAGCAGATGCTCGCCACGGCCCGCGGCCTCATGTCCGAGCCCAAGATCCTGCTCATGGACGAGCCCTCGATGGGCCTGGCGCCCGTCCTCGTCGACGCGATCTTCGACGTCATCCGGGAGCTCAACTCGCGCGGGACGACCATCCTCCTGGTCGAGCAAAACGCCCTCATGGCTCTCTCGGTCGCGCATCGCGCCTATGTGCTCCAGACGGGACAGATCGTCCTCTCCGGCAGCGCAGCCGACGTCGCCCGCGACGAGGGCGTGCGGAAGGCGTACCTGGGGATATGATTCCCGGCGACGCCCGCCTGGGCTTCGCAGGGCGGGTCCTGTCTCGGGCCGGTGTCGGGTGATTCCGCGGTAGCTCCAGCACCCGCCCCCGGCCCGAGCCACCCGCCGCCCTACAATGCCTCGCGCGGTGTCGACGGGGTTCGATCCCGAAGCACCTTCGTTCGGGAAGCGCTTCGTTCCGGTTTTCAGAATACGACCGCGGAGGCGACTGCTGGGACCATCGTCTCCCGGAGGCCAAGCCTGGCCGGCCTGGGAATGAGCAACTTTGGGGATGCTTCGTAGCGCGGCGGGTGGCGCAGGCGAAACAGGGACGATGGAGCTACTGCGCAGTCGCCCCTGTTTCGCCCGCGACAGGACCCGCCCCATCAAGCAACGACAAAAGCCTGGCTCAAAGCTTCAGCAGCCGCTTGAGCTCGGCCGCATAACGCGCGAACTGGTCGCAGGCCGCCTTGACCGGCGCGGGGCTCGACATGTCCACCCCCGCCACCTTCAGGGCCTCGATGGGGAAGCGCGAGCCGCCCGAGCGCAGGAAGGCGAAATAGTCGTCGCGGCCCTCGCCTCGGAGCACGCGATCGGCGAGGACGATGCTGGCCGAGATGCCGGTGGCGTACTTGTAGACGTAGAAGGCCGAGTAGAAGTGCGGGATGCGCAGGCATTCGAGGTCGCTCGCCTCCTCGAGGACCATCGCCTTTCCGAAGTACTTCTCCTGCAGCCGGCGGTACTCGGCGCGCAGCGAGTCGACCGTCAGCGGCTCGCCGGATTCGTGCATCGCGTGGCTGCGCGCCTCGAACTCGGCGAACATCGTCTGCCGGAAGAGCGTGCCCACCAGATCGTCGAGCTTGGTGTTGACGAGGAAGGCGCGCATCTCGTCGTCGTCGGCGCGCTCGTAGAGGTAGTGGAAAACGAGCTGCTCGTTGAAGGTGCTCGCCACCTCGGCCTCGAAGATCGTGTAGCCGGCGCAGAGGAAGGGATTCGAGCGGGCGGAGTGCCAGGAGTGCATGGAGTGGCCGCCCTCGTGAGCGAGGGTGAAGACGTCGTGGAGCACGTCGTCCCGGTAATTGAGGAGTATGTACGGATCGCTGCCGTAGGCCCCTGAGGAGAAGGCGCCCGAGCGCTTGCCCCTGTTCTCGTAGCGGTCGACCCAGCCGTCCTCGAAGCCCGAGCGGATGGTGCGGACGTAGTCCCCGCCCAGCGGGGCGAGCGCCGAGCAGACGATGTCCACGGCCTCGGCGTAGCTGTGCCTCGCCTTCACCTCGGGTACGATGGGCACATAGACGTCGTAGTGCCGCAGCTCCTCCAGCCTGAGCGCCCGGCGGCGGAGTTCGTAGTACTCGTGCAGGACCGGGAGCATCGAGCCCACGGCTGCGACGAGGTTGTCGTACACGGTCTCGGAGACGTCGTCGGGGAAGAGGGAGGCCGCCCTCGCGCCCGGGTGGTTGCGCACCTTCGCCGAATAGGCGTCCTGCTTGACCGAGCCGGCGTACAGGGCGGCCAGCGTGTTCTTGTGCGTCTCGAAGGCGCGGTAGAACTGCGAATAGGCGCGGCGGCGGAGAGCGCGGTCGGGGCTGCGCATGAACGAGGAAAAGGTGGACTGGGTGAGGGGGCGCGGACCCTCGGGAGTATCCAGGCTGCCGAAGTCGAGGTCCACGTTGGTCAGGACGGAGAAGGCCTCGTGCGGAGTCTGCGCCGTCTCGCCCTGCAGGGCGAGGAGGCGCTCTTCATTTTCGCTCAAGACGTGCGGCTTGAAGCGCAGGAGCTTGCGCACGAAGATCGCGAACTCGGCGAAGCCGGGCTCGGCCAGACAGGACTCGACGAAACTCTCGCTCAGGGCCTGGAGCTCGGGAACCATCCAGGACCAGGCGCCCTGGGCCTCGGTGGCCGCGCTCAGGTAGCGGGCGAAGCGGCCGCGCGAGGCGTCGAGCCCCTCGTCCTCGGACTGCCGCAGGCTCGCGTAGACGCCGAGCCGCTCGTCGAGGGAGCCGAAGTCGCGGTAGAACGCGAGGGCGTCGCGCAGGGACTCCGCCGATCGGCCGAGCGTGGCCTTGTAGCCCCCGATGCGGGGCAGCATGGCCCGGTATTCCCCGAAGGCGGCCTCCCAGGCCTTCTCGTCCGCGAAGAGCTTGGAGAGATTCCACTTATCCTTCTCGGGAACCTCGGAGCGCGGCGGTATCGCCGACACAGCTGTTTCGT
>JAJXZP010000152.1 GCA_021779995.1 bacterium
CGCGCTCGTCCGCGAGGATCACTGGCTCTCGCCCCTGTACGCCCTCGCCGGGCGCCTGGGACTTTCGTGAATCTCGGGAAAGGGGAGGGCGGCCCGCGCGACGGCGCGTCGGGCGGCCTCTCGCGGCGCGATACGGGCCGGACGAGCGGGGAGGCTCGGCGCGCCGCCGATCGTCCGGCGGTCCTCCTCATCAACGCTTTGGGCACGGGCGGGGCCGAGCGCGCCGTGGCGGCGGTGGCCGCGGAGCTGCGCCGCCGCGGGCGCGACCTGCGCGTGCTCTGCCTGGAGCGCGCTCCTTCCGGGGCCGCGATCGAGGTCGATCCTCCCGCCGTCCTGCTCTCGAAGCAGGACAGTGGCGATAGCGCCGCGCTCAAGCTGCTCGCGCTGCCCCTCCTGGCGAAGGCTCTCGCGGACTATGTGCGGCGCGAGAATGTCGGGACGGTGATGAGTCACCTCTTTCGGGCCAACTTCGTCAACGTCCTGGCGGCGGGACAGAGCTTCTCCGCTCGCACCGGTGCGGGCGGAGAAGCCGGACCTCGCGCCGCGGGCTCCGCCGCCGACGCCGCCGCAGGACGCGCCGTGGGGCAGAGCACCGCGGGCTCCGCTGACGCCGCCGCCGACGCTGCCGCAGGACGCGCCGTGGGGCAGAGCGCTGCGGGACACCGCGCCATTCTCGTAAACCACACGCGGGTGAGTCGCCTGGCCTCCGAGGGACTGTCGGGCCGCCTCACCGCGGCGCTCACGAAGCGGCTCTATCCGCGGGCCGAGCTCGTGGCGAGCGTGTCGCGAGGCTCGGCCGACGAGGTGGCTGATTTCGTCGGTCTGCCGAACGAGCGCTCGATCGTGCTGCACAATCCCGTGGACACCGCGGCCGCCGCCGCAGCAGTCTCACGCTGCGCGCCGCGCTCGGTCATCGTGGCGGTCGGCAGGCTCGTCGCCCTCAAGCGCTTCGGCGACCTCATAGCGGCCTTCGCCCGCCTGGCGCCGGACTACCCCGATCTTGAGCTGCATCTCGTCGGCGAGGGCCCCGATCGCCTGCGGCTGCAAGCCTCGGCCGCGAACTCGGGGCTGGCCGAGCGGATACGCTTCCTGGGCCGCCTCGCCGATCCCTTTCCCGCCCTGGCCGGGGCGCGGGCCTTCGTGTCCTCCTCCGAGGTCGAGGGCTTCGGTATCGCCATCGTGGAGGCGCTGGCCGTCGGCCTGCCGGTCGTGGCCTCGGACTGCGCCTTCGGGCCGCGCGAGATCCTCGACCCGGCGGGCGGCGGCGCGCCTCGCCTGGGTCCAGGCGAGGGATACGAGTCGGGGGAATACGGGCTGCTCTACCCCATGGGCTCGGTCGAGGCTCTGGAAGCCGGGCTCCGGCGCGTGCTGGACGACGGCGATCTCGCTCGCGCGCTGGCGGCACGAGGCCCCGAGCGGGCCGCCGACTTCGGCCTCGAGCGGGCCGCCGACGCCTACGAGGCGCTGCTGTATCCCCCCGCGGAGCGGGGCGCCTGAGCGGCGCGCCGGCAGTTTCGTACATCGTGAAGGAGATTCCATGCGGACCCTCGTGACCGGCGCCGCCGGCTTCATCGGCTTCCATCTCTGCCGCCGCCTCCTCGAAGAGGGCGACGACGTGGTCGGCGTCGACTCGATCAACGATTACTACGATCCCGAACTCAAGTACGGCCGCCTCGGGCTGCTCGGCGTCGAGCGTGAAGACGCGGAGCGCGAGGCCGCCCTCCGCACGGTGAGCGCGGACCGGTCCGCGCGGCGCGGCCGGGGGGCTTTCTCCTTCCGCCGGGCCGCGCTCGAGGATCGCTCCGCCATGGAGAGCCTCGCCGCCGAAGGGCCCTTCGACCGGGTGTGCAATCTCGCGGCCCAGGCGGGCGTGCGCTACAGCCTGGAGAATCCCCGCGCCTACGTCGAGGCGAACGTCGTCGGCTTCCTCAACGTGCTCGAGCTCTGCCGAGCATCCGGTGTCGCGCATCTGGTATTCGCCTCGAGCTCCTCGGTGTACGGCCTGGACGAGGCCCTGCCCTTCGACGTGCACGGGAGCGCGAATCACCCGGTGAGCCTCTACGCCGCGACGAAGAAGGCCGACGAGATGATGGCCCACGCCTACGCGCACCTGTACGGCCTTCCCGCCACCGGCCTGCGCTTCTTCACGGTCTACGGTCCCTGGGGCAGGCCGGACATGGCCTACTTCAAGTTCGCGAAGGCCATCGTCGAGGGGCGCCCCATCGATCTGTACAACGGCGGCGACATGCTCCGCGACTTCACCTACATCGACGACGTGATCGAGGGTGTGGTCCGCGTGCTCGACCGCCCGGCCCGGCCCGACCCGGACTGGAATCCGCGCTCTCCCGATCCCGCCTCCTCCTCGGCGCCCTACCGCCTCTACAACCTGGGCAACAGCGCCCCCGAACGGCTCGACTCGCTCATCGCCGCGATCGAAAAGGCGCTGGACCGAAAGGCCGAGCGGCGATTGCTGCCCATGCAGAGCGGCGACGTGCGCGCGACCGCGGCCGAGGTGTCGGACCTGGAGCGCGACTTCGGCTGGAAGCCCTCCACTCCCCTCGTGGAAGGCGTCGACCGCTTCGCCGCCTGGTTCAAGGAATACTACCGTGAAGAGAAGAGCGAAGGACTGAAGAGAGACACAGAGGCGCGGAGCTAAAGGGAGATAGCGATGCCCATATTCGATACCTGCATCATCACGGCCTCGGGGGAAAAGCAGGCCCGGGTCTTCCGCTCGCTCATCGCGCGGCGGGTCGAGCGCGGCCTGTACCCGCGCGAGATCGACTTCCGCGTGTATCCCGACCCGCCGGCCGGGCGCGTGGGCTCGGGGGGCGGGACTGTCTGGGCCCTCACCTGCCTTCTGCGCGAGGAGGGCCTCGCCGCGGGCCGAGGCGGTCTCGGTGGCTCTCCCGACGGCGCCTTGCGCGGCGGCCGTGCGCCCGGCGGCCGTGCGCCCGGCGGCGCC
>JAJXZP010000182.1 GCA_021779995.1 bacterium
TTGAGAACCTCGTCGCCGGCCGCATGGCCGTAACCGTCGTTGACCTGCTTGAAGCCGTCGAGGTCGAGGAAGAGGACGGCGAGGGGAAGCCCGCTGTGGCCGGCGTGCGCCAGCGCCAGGGCCAGGTGGTCGTCGAAGAGGAATCGGTTGGCGATGCCGGTGAGGGGATCGGTGAGGGCCTGTCGGTACAGATCCCGCAGTCTGCGCTGCCGCTCGGTCACGTCCCGGTTGATGCTCATGATCGCCTGCTTGCCCTTGAAGGTGACGAGCGTGGCGTTGACCTCGAGCTGGATCTCCGTGCCGTCCTTGCGGTAGTGGCTCGTCTCGAAGCTGCGCTCTTCCTCGCCGCCGAGGAGCCGCGCGATCCGCTTCTTGCCGTAGGCGATGTTCTTCGAGATGCGCTCGAGGGACATGCCGACGAGCTCCTGCCGATCGAAGCCGTAGAGGCGGCAGGCGCTGTCATTGACGTCGAGGATGATCTCGCCCTCGATCTCGAAGATCATGAGCGCGTCGTGGGCCCCCTCGAAGAGCCTGCGGTAGTCGTGCTCGGAGCGGCTGAGCTCCTCCTCCGCCCGCTTGAGCTCCGTGACGTCGATGAGGGCGCCGTCGATGAACCGGATCGAGCCGTCCTCGCCGCGCTGGGCATGCGGGTAATTGCGCACCCAGAGGAGTCTTCCATCCTTTCCGCGCATGATCATCTCCTCGAAGCCGCGCGGCAGCGAGCTGACCCGGTCGAGGAATTTCCGCCGGAAATCCCGCTCGGGATAGAGTGCCTCGGCATTGACCCGCAGGAGCTCGGCGACGTCGTCGAAGCCGAGGAGATGGGCCATGGTCGAATTGGCTTCGAGGAAGTCGCCCTCCGGCTTCACTCGATAGACTCCGATGGGCAGGTGATCGAGAAGGTTTCGGAGACGCTCCGCTCCGTCATCGGTGTCGTGGGATATCATCGATCGAAGTATAGGCGTTTCGCGGCGGAAGCGTCAAAGCCGCGCGGCAGGGAAGGCGGTTGACTGCCCCGAGTCGTCGAGACTAGTCTCTGGCCGAGGCCGCGGAGGCTTCGGACGGAATCGGCGAATGCGCGACGGACGGTCAACTGCTTCTCTCCCGAGTGTCGCCCCATGACGATCGACCTGCTCTGCAAGGTCGTCGACAACTTCGGCGACATCGGCGTGGCCTACCGCCTCGCGAAGGCCCTCTCCGACCTCGACAGCACGCTCGCCCTGCGGCTCCACGTCGACGACCTGCGGGCCTTTCACGCGCTCTGCCCCGAGGTGGACCCGGAATGCGAGGCGCAGCTCGTCCGCGGCTGGACGGTGCTTCGCTGGAACGCCGACTGGGCCGGACTTGCCGAGCGGCCGCCCCGCGTGGTGCTCGAGTGCTTCGCCTGCGGCCGGCCCGAGCGCTTCGAGGAGATACTCTACGATTCCGCCGATCCCGAGCCGCGGTATGTGGTGAATATCGAGCACCTCACGGCCGAGAGCTGGGCGGCCGACTTCCACCTCCTGCCCTCGGCGACGCGCTCGGGCCTCGTCAAGAAGTGGATGTTCATGCCCGGCTTCTCCGAGGGCACGGGCGGCCTCATCATCGACCGCCGCTTCCGCGAGGCGCGACAGGCAGCCCTCGCGGCGGAGGGCCGCTCAGGCGGGCGCGAGGAGCTCAGGGCGCGGCTGGCCGAGGAACTCGCGGCCAGGGGCGCGATCTTCGCTGGAACCGGCGAGGCCCCTGCCGGTGGCGAGTCCGGCGGCGAGTCGGGCAGGTCCGCCGAGTCCGGCGCCGAGTCGGGCAGGTCTGCCGAGTCCGGCGGCGAGTCTGGCAGATCCGGCGAGTCCGTCGCCGAGTCGGGCAGGTCCGGCGAGTCCGGCGCCGAATCAGGCGGCGTTGCCCGGAGCAGCGTGGTCAGGAGTGGCGGGCGGACCGCGGAAGCGGCCGCCGCCGGGCTTCGCGACCGCGCCCGATGCCGCAACTGCGACCGCGACCGCGACCGCGACCTCGCCCGCGACCTCGCCCGGCGCCGCTGGGTGAGTGTCTTCAGCTACGAGCAGGACTTCGGCCGCGTCGTAGAGGACCTCGCCGCGGCCGACCGGGAGCGGCCCCTGGCGGTCCTCGCCGCGGCGGGCCGGAGCCGGGCCTGCTTCCTCGCGGCCTGGGAGTCGGCCGGGCGGCCCTTCCCTCTCCTCGAGCTCCCCTTCCTTCCCCAGGAAATCTGGGACGAGGTCCTCCTGGCTTCGGACTTTTCGATCGTCAGGGGCGAGGAGAGCCTGGCCCGGGCCGCCCTCTCCGGCAGGCCCTTTCTTTGGCACGCCTACCTGCAGGACGAGCGACATCAGCTCGTGAAGGTGCGCGCCCTCCTCGACCGGCTGCGACCCTACTTCGGCGCCGCCGACGGCGCCGGCGACGGCCCCGACTTCGGCCCCGTCGAGGAGGCCTTCCTGGCCTTCAACGACCGCGAGCGCGACGAGCCGGGTGCGGGCGGCCGAGAGCGGATTTCGCCCCTCCTGGACGCCCGGGCGGCCGAGCCCTTCCGCGCCTTCGCCGAGGACCTCGTCGCCCGGGGCGACCTGGCCGCGCACCTGATGACATTCCTGGGCGAGATCGGGTAGAATACGGCGCCGATTCGGGCCACAAGGCCGATCCGCATGGCGCGGACTTACGGCATACCATATTCAGGCGAGGAATACCTATGTTGATGACAGGAGATATCCGCGGCGGCACCGTCTTCAAGGCGGGCAATGATGTCGTCGTCGTCCAGCGCATGCTGGGCATCAAAGGCGGGCGCAACGGGCAGGTCAAGAGACTGCGCGTCAAGAGCATCCTGACCGGCCAGACCTCCGAGCTCGGCCTCGACATGGGCGAGAAGTTCGAGGATGTCTCGCTCGACTACCACACGATGAAGCTTTCCTACGTCGACGGCGAAACCTGGGTCTTCATGGACCAGGAGAGCTTCGAGCAGTACGAGCTCACCAAGGATGATCTCGGCGACGCCGCCGGCTACATGACCCCCGAGGACGATTTCGAGGTCGAGGTGGCCTTCTACGAGGGCAAGCCCGTCTCCGTCACCCTGCCCACCGCCATCGTCCGCACCATCACCTACTGCGAGCCCGGCATCAAGGGCGACACCTCGGGCAAGAGCACCAAGCCCGCCACCCTCGACACCGGGATCGAAGTCGCGGTGCCGCTGTTCTGCGACATCGGCACCAAGATCATGTTCGACACCCGCGACGGCTCCTTCATCGAGCGCGCGAAATAACTAGCGCAGCACCTTGAAGCGGCCGTCCAGCGGCTGGAATTCCTTGGGGCCGGCGGGCGCGGTGGGCTTGCCGAAGGGCATTTCCGCGGTGAGCTTCCAGCTCTCGGGCACGCCGGTCCGCTCGTGGACCCACCTGTCGACGAGCGGGTCGTAGTGTTGCAGGCTGGCGCCGAGGCCCTCGGCGGTCAGGCCGGTCCAGACGATGAATTGGAGAATGCCGGTGGCGTTCCCCGACCAGACGGGGAATTTCTCCTTATAAAGGGCGAAGTTCTCCTGCAGACCCTGAACGACCTTCTGATCCTCGAAGAACAGCACCGTTCCGTAGCCCGCCTTGAAGGCAGCCAGCTTCTGCTCGGTCTGGGCGAAGGCCTCGGCCGGAACCAGGGGCCGCAAGATTTCCTTCGTCGCGTCCCAGAGCTCGTCGTGCCGCTTCCCCAGAAGAAGGACGATGCGTCCCGACTGGGAATTGAAGGGCGAGGGACCATGCTTGAGGGCTTCGCCGATGATCTCCTCCAGGCGCCCATCCGAAACGGTGGAAGCCTTGCCGATGCCGTAGACGGTCCTGCGCGACTTGACAGCCTCAAAAAAATCTCGTGCCATTGTTGACTCCTTGACTCGTAATATAGCGGTCCACTAATACAATAGTCAAATGATAATTTGACTATTTGATTTACCGGGGATAAAGGGGTACATTGACGGTATGGATGTAAGCGAGAGAGCAAAGCTGCACGCCGCTCTGGCCGATCCGCTGCGCCTCAGGCTGGTGGATCATCTCATGTCGAAGGGAGAGGCCTGCGGCAAAGAGCTCGCGGCGGCTCTCGGCGCCAGCGTGGCTCTCGTGAGCCATCATACGAAGATTCTGGAAGACTGCGGCATTATCGTCAGGCGCCGCGAGGGCCAGTTCAGCCGCTTTTCCCTGAACCGCGCCACGCTCGCGGCGCTCCGCGAGGAGGAGTAGAGCGGGCCCGGTGCGGAGGCCCGCCGGCCTTAGCCGGCTCGGACCTGCCTCCAACGAAGCGGACTTCAGTCCGTCCACTTGTCCATGGGTCCGCCGAAACGGCCTGTGGCGGCTTCAGTCCACCGTGGCAACCGCGGGGGCGGCTTCAGTCGACCGTGGCAACCGCGGGGGCGGCCTTCCTGAACCAGGGCACGAGGGCCGAGGTGCTCGCCCGGTACCGACGATAGTCGGGATACTTGGCGGCGCTGATCTCTTCGGTGAAGGTCGTCGAGCCGACGAAGACGGCGCTGAGGGCCAGGGCCCCGGCGATGGTCCAGTGGGCGATGCGGCCGTCGACGCAGCCGAGCAGATAGACGCTCCACCAGAAGCCCAGCTCGCCGAAGTAATTCGGGTGCCGCGAGAGGGCGAAGAGGCCCGTGGTCCTGAAGCCCCGCGCCAAGTCGCCCGTCGGGTCTTCGGGCCTTTCGCCGCGGGCCAGGGCTTCGCGGTAGCCGGCCTTGGCGCATTGAAAGCGCCACTGCTGGCTGTCGGCGGCCGTCTCGTAGGCGAGGAAAAGAAGCGGCAGGAGCGCGGCGAGCGCGAAGAGCGGACTAGCCGCCCGCCCGGGGGAGGCGGCGAGCCTTCTGAGCGGAGCCGTGAAGAGAGCCAGCACGGCGAGCTGGAAGAGGGAGATGAACAGGAGATTGAAGATCAGCCGCGCCAGAGGATGCGTTATGCGATCGCGAATCACCGCCCAGCGGTAGTCCTCCGAGCCCGCATAGCCGCCGCGGCGCGCGAAATTGAAGGTCAGCCTCGCGCCCCAGAGCGTGACGAGGACGGCCGCGACGGTCGGACGGGGAGAAAGCCGCGAGGCGCCGGCGTAGATCCACGCGAAGAGCACGGGAGCTATTGACCAGATCCTGTCGACCCAGGAATAGTCTCCGGTGAAGGCGCCGAACAGGAAACACACGACGGCCAGGGCCCCGGCTATGGCCGCGACCGCGAAGCCGGGCCGCGCCGCGAACGAACCGCGATCGAGAGCCGCGGCGAACGCGGAAGTCCCGGGCGAGGCCCCGAGGGCGAGGAGAGCGAGGACGGCCGCCGCCAGGGACAGAACGAGGAAGACCGCGAGGCGTTTCATGCCGTGAATGATAATTCGCGGCCGGCCTAACGGGCAAGCGCCTCGCTGCGGCCGCGTGCCGGCTCGACCTGCGGCAGGGGACGGGCTTGGCCACAGGGCAGCGGCCGCTGGCCGGCGGCTGCGGGCTGGCAACCGCGGACCGGTGACCGCGCGCCGGCTCGACCTGCGACAGGGAACGGGCTCGGCCGCAGGCCGGCGGCCGATGGCCGGGCGGGATGCCGGAGTTTCGAAGGAGTGAGAAAGGTGAACGACGTCATTTTCGGGAAGAGCCTCGACGAGCTGCGCGGGATCGCCGCACGACTGGGCCAGCCGGCCTTCGCCGCCTCGCAGCTCGCCGATTGGCTGTACAAGAAGTGCGCCTCCGACTTCGATTCCATGGGCAACCTCTCCAAGCCCTTTCGCGCCGCCCTGGCGGCCGAGTACGACCTCGGTCGCTCGCCGCCCGAGCGCGAATCGGTCTCGGCCGACGGGACCAAGAAGTACCTCTTCGGCTCAGGAAGCGGGCATTTCGTCGAGGCGGCCTATATTCCCGAGGCCGACCGGGCCACGCTCTGCCTCTCGACCCAGGTCGGCTGCAAGATGGGCTGCCTCTTCTGCATGACGGGGCGCCAGGGCTTTCAGGGCGATCTCTCGACCGCCGAGATAGTGAACCAGTACGCGAGCCTGCCGGAGCGCGAGCGCATCACGAATATCGTCTACATGGGCATGGGCGAGCCCTTCGACAATCTCGAAAACGTGCTCGCGAGCCTCGAGGTGCTCACTTCGAGCTGGGGCTTCGCCCTGAGCCCGCGCAGGATCACCGTCTCCTCGGTGGGCGTCATTCCGGGACTCAAGGCCTTCCTCGAGCGCAGCGAATGCCACCTCGCCATCAGCCTGCACTCCCCCTTCGACGAGGAGCGCGAGAGCCTCATGCCGGTGCAGAAGGCCTATCCCCTGAAGGAGGTGCTGTCCCTCCTGCGCACGAGCGGACCGGAGGGACAGCGCCGCGTCTCGTTCGAGTACATCATGTTCGGGGGCCTCAACGACACGCTCCGTCACGCCCGGGAGCTCGTGCGCCTCCTCGGCGGCATCCGCTGCCGCGTCAATCTCATCCGCTTCCACCCCATCCCCGACACCCCCCTGCGCTCCTCGACCGAGGAGGCGATGCTCGCCTTCGAGGAGCGGCTCAAGGCCGCCGGCGTGATGACGACGATCCGCAAGTCCCGGGGACAGGACATCCTGGCGGCCTGCGGTCTTCTGTCCACGAAGGTCCTGGTCGAGCGCGGCTAACGCGCCGACGCCTAACGCGGCGACAGTCCGGCCTCGACGGCGCGGGCGGCCAGGAGCACCGTCGCCTCCTCCCAGGGCCTGCCGACGAGCTGCAGGCCGAGGGGCAGGCCCGAGGCGCCCAGGCCGCAGGGTACGCTCATCGCGGGCCAGCCCAGGAGATTGAAGGGCGAGGTGAAGGAGAGCCGGGCCGGAGTGCCCAGGCTCGGCGCCTCCGAGCTCATCGTGGGCGTCGAGAGCAGGTCGACCTTGTCGAAGATCTCGTCGCAGCGGTGGCGGACGACCTGGTAGCCCTGCTGGGCCCGCACGAAATCCGTCGGGCCGTAGGCCCAGCCCGCGAGGAGCCGCAGGCGCGGGAAGTCCCCGTAGTCGGCCAGACGGTCGCGCAGCGTGCTCAGGTGGAGCGTCGCGGCCTCGATGGCGAGGATCGTCGCGTTGAGGGTCCGCAGGGACTGCAGCTCGGGCAGGTCGATCTCGACGAGGACGGCTCCTGCGTCGCGCAACGCGCCGAGTCCGGCCCGCCAGGCCGAGAGCACGTCCTCCGAGGCCAGGCTCCGGCCCGAGCCGTCGTCTCCCAGGACGCCCACGCGCAGGCCCTTCACTCCCTCGGGCCTCCGCGCCCAGGCCCCCGAGTCGGCCTCGGGCTGCCTACGCGAGCGCGCGTCGAGGGGATCGTAGCCCGAGAGCATGCCCAGGAGATAGGCCACGTCGGAGACGTCGCGGCCCAGGGGGCCGAGGTGGTCGAGCGACCAGGCCAGGCTCATGCCCCCGTGGAGGCTCAGGCGGCCGTAGGTGGGCTTCAAGCCCGAGAGGCCGCAGAACGAGGCCGGAATGCGGATCGACCCGCCCGTGTCCGTCCCCAGGGCGGCGAAGACCATGCCGTCCGCGACGGCCGCCGCCGAGCCCGAGCTGGAGCCGCCCGTGTCCCGGTCGAGATCGCGCGGGTTGCGCGTGGGCCCGTAGTGGTCGTTGTTCGAGCCGGGCGAGTAGGCGAACTCCGACATCCTGGTCTTGCCGACGATGACGGCCCCGGCCTTGCGCAGCCGGGCGACCGCCGTGGCGTCGGCCTTCGCGATCCGATCCGAGAAGATGATGGACCCGGCTGTCGTGGGCGTGCCGGCGACATCGAGAATGTCCTTGACCGCCACCGGAATCCCGTGCAGCGGCCCCCTGTACCGTCCGCGACGGATCTCCTCCTCGGCGCGCCCGGCCTCCTTTCGCGCCTCGTCGACGAGGACGAGCTGGAAGGCGTTGATGAGGGGATCGCGCTCTTCGATGCGCCGCATCGAGGCCTCCACGAGCTCGCGCGGCGAGAGCTCGAGCGAGCGGATATGGGGCGCGACCTGGTGGATGGGCATCTGGAGCAGGTCGGCCCGGCCCGGGTCGGCCGGGCGAAAGTCGGATGCGGCCGGGGCGGGCGAGCGGGGTCCGGCCTCTGCCGTGAGGGGAAACGCGGGACCGCCGCTCTCCCCCTCGACCTCGTCCTCCTCCGGGCACTCCCAGGCGCTCAGGTAGTCGGGCACGAGGTCCATGGGGATGTCCTTCGTCGCGCGCTCGAAGGCGAGGACGCTCTTGAGATAGCCCCGCTCGGCGATGGATTGGATCTCCGATTCGGGGAGCGCTATGCCCGCGCCCTTGAGATTGCCGCGCAATTGATCGATGACCGTTTCGAGCCGTACGTCCGACATGGAAAGCGCCTCCCGGGTGTGATAGTGGAAAAAATAAAGTCGCGCGGCGCCTCAGTCGCGCGGCGCCTCAGTCGCGCGGCGCCTCAGTCGCGCGGCGCCTCAGTCGCGCGGCGCCTCAGTCGCGCGGCGCCTCAGTCGCGCGGCGAGTCAGTCGCGCGGCGAGTCTCGGATCGCGCCCGGCGCTCCTCGACGAGACGCCGGGCCAGGGCGACCAAGCCGGCCCCTTCGAAGGGCTTCACGAGCACGGCGGAGAAGCCGGCCTCGAGAAAGCGCTTCCTGTCGCTCTCCAGCGCATACCCCGTGAGCGCCACGGCGGGGAGCCGCTCGGCATCGAGTCCGCCGCGCCGGATCGAGCGCAGGGCCTCGATCCCGTCCATCTCGGGCATCTGGATATCCATGACGAGCAGGTCGAACGCCGCGTCGGACCCGAGCGCGAGCTCGACCGCCGTCCGGCCGTCGGCCGCGGTCTGGACCCGGAAGCCGGCCTTTTCGAGCAAGCGCTCCAGGTACAGAAGATTGATTCGATTGTCTTCGACCGCAAGCACGCGGTAGGGCTGCGCGCCGGAAGAGTCGGCCGCCGAGGTCGCGCCGTCGGAGGGCCGGGCCGGAGTCGTCGGCGAGTCTCCGACGCCGGCGGGCGGACACTCGCCTTCCGCGCCGTCGGGCGACTCCGCCCGAACCTGCTCGGCGGGCAGTTCGACCGTGAAGGTAGAGCCGGAGCCGAGCTCGCTCCTCACGCCGAGCTTTCCGCCCATCAGGCGCGTGAGCTCGCTGACGATGGCGAGTCCGAGCCCCGTGCCCTGGCGCTTCTTGGCGGCGTGGCTCTCGATCTGGGTGAAGCGGCCGAAAATCTCGGTGAGGCTCTCCGGGGGGATGCCGATGCCCGAATCCTCGACCTCGAGGACAAGGCGCCCTCCCCCTTCGCCTTCGGCAGTCCAGCCGAGCCGCAGCTCGATGTGGCCGCGCTCGGTGAACTTCATAGCGTTGCCGACGAGGTTGATCGCTATCTGGCTGAAGGCCGTCGCGTCGATCAGGAGGAGCTCGGGCAGGCCGGAGGCGCAGGATAGGCGGAGGTCGAGCGAGCGCTCGGCGGCCTGCAGCCTGAAGGCCTGGAGCAGGGAATCGACCTGATCCCGGATCCGCGTCGCCTCGGGCCTCAGGACGCGCTTGCCGGACTCGATCTTGGCGAGGTCGAGCACGTCGTTCACGATGCCGCCGAGGAGCCTGGCCGAGACGCTCATCATCTCGACGTAGCGCCGCTGCTCCTCGTCGAGGCGGGTCTCGCGCAGGAGATTCGCCATGCCCGCGATGCCGTTCAGCGGCGTGCGGATCTCGTGCGACATGTTGGAGAGGAAGGCGCCCTTGGCCTGGGAGGCGCGCTCCGCCTCGGCCTTCGCCGCCGAGAGCTCGGCCACGGCCTCGCTGAGCTCGCGGGTGCGCAGGCGCACGGTGCGGCGCAGGAAGAAACTCCACAGGGCCATGAGAAATAGCAGCACGAAGAACGCCGCCGCGGCCAGGGCGACGTAGCGCAGGTAGGCCGGCATCCCCAGCTCGCGGCCGGTCCACGTGCGGAGGATGCGCTCGTACTCCGTCTGCCTGATCGACGAGAAGCCCCGCTCCACCAGCTCGAGCAGTTCGGTCCGGCCCTTGAGGACCGCGCGGTGGAACTGCCCCGTGTAGAGCGAGAGCGCCGAGCGAAACTGATTCTGCAGCCCGAACTTGTAGAGGTAGTAGAGCCCCGGAGGCCGATCGATGCAGAAGACGACGAGATCTCCCGCTCCGGCCGCGCGCACGATCGACTCGTAATTCGGATACAGCTTCAGACTGTCGACGCCCGCGGCCTTGAGCACCTCGATGCAGGCGTCGCCCTCCTTGACACCGACGGTGAAGCCGCGCAGGTCCCTCACCGAGGCGATGCCGCTGAGGTTCCTGCTGAAGAAGACCGGCACGTCGATGGAGGCGTAGGGAGGGGTGAAGTCGTAGAGCTCGGCCCGCTCGGGGGTGTAGAAGATGGTGTCGATCACGTCGGCCCCGCCGGCCTTCATGATCGCCTGGGCCTCGCTCCAGTCGACCGCGTCGAGCTCGACCCGGACCCCCGTGCGCTTTTCCCAGAGCCGCCACTCGTCCACGAGGATGCCCTGGGGCTTGCCTTCGCCGTCGAGGAAGCAGTAGGGGGGATAGTTGTCGTCGAGGACGACGCGGAGGGGACCGCGCGGGGGGGCGGGAACGTGGACGTTCGTCGGGGAGGAGGCGGCGAAGGCCGAGGTCGAGGCCCCGGAGAGAAAGCCCAGCCCGACCCAGGCGACACAACCGAGTAGGTACAGTCGGCGGGGGATCGTTCTCATCTGGCCACGTCCTATCTCAATTTACTGTGCCGCTTCCCCGCTGTAAAGCGAGGCTCGAAGTGTAGTAGTATCGAAGGCGATGAACGATACAGTAGTCGAGAAGGGGAAATCGGCCTATCCCCGGGCGAGGATCGCCTCGGTCTGCGTCTTCTGCGGCTCGAGCGCGGGGCGGCGGCCCGAGTTCGCGGCAGGCGCGGCCGCCATGGGCCGCGAGATCGGCCGGCGCGGCCTGGTCCTGGTCTACGGCGGCGGCAACATCGGCACGATGGGCATTCTCGCCCGCGCTGCCCTCGAGGCGGGGGCCTCGGTGACCGGCGTGATCCCGCGCAAGCTCTACGAGCTCGTGGACCATGTCGAGCTCAGCGAGCTCGTGGTCGCCGAGGACATGCACGAGCGCAAGGCGCGCATGACCGCGAGATCCGACGCCTTCATCGCGATGCCCGGCGGCATCGGGACCCTCGACGAGCTCTTCGAGGCCTGGACCTGGCGGCAGCTCGGCTACCACGACAAGCCGGTGGGCCTCCTCAACCTCGCCGGCTTCTACGACGGGCTGCTCTCCTTCCTGCGCGTCGTGTCGGAGGAAGGCTTCCTGAAGGCCTCGATGCTCGGCGATCTCGTCGTCGAGACCGAGCCTGAGCGGCTCCTCGACCGACTCGCGACGGCCCCGCCCATCGCCGAGCCGAAGCTGCCGGAGCGACGCAGATGAAGCGCCGCATTCCGCCCGGCGCCCCCGGCCATCCGCGCGAAGACGCCCGCGCCGCGAAGGCGCCGAAGGGAAGAAGCCCGCGGGGCCGGGCCGACCGCGGCGGAGACAGGCGCTCCGAGGCCGGGCCCGATGATCGGGACCGCCTCGGCCGGAACGCGCACTGTCTTGGGCGTGACCACGCCCTCGATGCCGCCGAGGAGGGTGGCGACGTCGTCCCGGCGCGTGCGCCGAACCCGGTCCGGTCGATTGAGCACCGGCTTG
>JAJXZP010000017.1 GCA_021779995.1 bacterium
CGCCGCCGTCCGGCCCGAGGCCCGCCGGGGCGGGCTCGGCTATCATCGCTTGAGCGTCAGAAGCTCCTGGAGCATCTGATCGGAGGTCTGGATCGTCTTCGAGTTGGCCTGGAAGCCGCGCTCGGTCACGATCATGTCCACCATCTCTTCGGCCAGGTCGACGTTCGACATCTCGAGCGTGCCGGCTATGATCTTCCCCTTGCCGGCTATGCCCGAAGGGCCGATGTTCGCCATGCCCGAATTGTTGGACTGGACGAAGTTCGTCTCGCCGACCTTCTCGAGGCCGGCCGGATTGGTGAAGCTCCCGATGGCGATCTGGCCGATCGGACGGTCGGTGCCGTTCGAATACACCGCGGACACGATGCCCGACTGGTCGATCTTGAAGGAGTCGAGGTAGCCCATCGTGTAGCCGTCCTGGCTGAAGACCTTCGTCGAGGAGCGCTCGGCCATCTGGGTGACCGTGTTCTCGGCCGAGCCGACCGCCCCGAGGTTGATGCGGAAGGTCTGCCGGGTCTGGGCTCCGCCGGGGCCGGGGGTCGTGCCGGCTACGTCGAAGGAGACGCCCATGTCCAGGGCGCCGGTGGTCGGCGACTGGCCGCCCTGGCCGTCGGTGACCTGCCTCAGGAGACCGCGGTTGTCGAATTCGACGGTGAAGGTGTTCCCCTGCCCCGGCTGGGGGTTCTGGCCGAGCGAGACCGCCGTGTTCGTCGGCGGGTTGGCGCCCGGATCGACGGTCACCGTGCCGGTCCAGCGGTTGGGCTGGCCGGGCACCTTGCGGAACTCGGTGCGGAAGATATGGGGGCTGCCGAAGGAATCGTAGATCTTCTCCTCCACGCGCCAGGTGCCCTGCTCCACGGTGTCGGGAGTGGCCCCCGGAGGGACGTCGATGGTCCGCTTGTCGAGGTTGCAGGCGAGGTCCACGCGGCCGGTGGCCTTGGCCGGGTCCTTGGATCCCACGGGGATGACGATGTCCTGCAAGGCTCCCGAGCTCGCGATCATGGGCTTTCCGTTGACGTCCTGGGCCAGCCAGCCCTGGACGCGGTAGCCCGAGGCGGGGTTCACGAGCCTGCCGTCGCGGTCGATGCCGAAGGCGCCGTCGCGCGTGTAGAGCGTGGAGTTGCCGTTCTTGAGCACGAAGAAGCCGTTGCCCTGGAGGGCCAGGTCGGTCATGACGCCGGTGGTCTGGAGCGCTCCCTGGGTGTGGATCGTGTCGATGGACGCGACCGTCATCCCGAGGCCCACTTCCTTGGGATTGACGCCGCCCACCTCGGCCGTCGGGGCCGCCGCGCCGGACATCTGCTGGTACAGCAGGTCCTGGAAGGTGACTCGATCCTTCTTGAAGCCCGTCGTGTTGACGTTTGCGATGTTGTTGCCGATGACGTCCATCCGGACTTGGTGGTTTTCGAGGCCGGACACGCCGGAGTAGAGCGAACGCATCATGGGGCTAGCCCTCCTACTGGATCACGGTTTCGACCTGAGCGAAATCGTATAACTTGCCGTCTACCCCGATCAGGGGACTGTCGCCGCGGACCACCTTGTCGACCACGCCGGTGACCTTGGAAGCTCCGTCGTCGATCTGGACCGTCTTGCCGAGCATCTGGGTCGCGTTGCTGGAAGCGAGCAGCCCCGAGAGCTTCTGGAAGTTCTGGCTCATGTTGGTCATCTGCTCGAGCGAGGAGAAGGAGGCCATCTGCGAGATGAACTGCTTGTCGTCGACCGGAGAGGTCGGATCCTGGTATTGCAGCTGCGTGATGAGCAGCTTGAGGAAATCGTCCTTGCCCAGGCTGGGCTTGCCCACCTTGCCGGAATTGATCGTCTTGTTGAAGGAGTCGACTTCCATCTTCGTCTTGGCCAGGTCGGGCCCGCTCATATTCATGTCGATGAGGTTCACGAAATCCTCCTATGCCAGTATGTCGACGGCCCCGCGCCTCGCGGAGCTCCAGGCACCGGCCTGACTCGGGGCGGTCGGCGCGACCGCTCCGCGCAGGCGCTCCGAGTAGAACGGGGCGCCCGTGTCGCCTCCGGCGGCGCCCTGATTCCCCTGCTGCGAGCCCGAGCCCACCGAGACTTCCAGCTTGGCCGACTCGAAACCGCCCTGCCGGAAGGCGTCGGCGAGATCGTTCAGGTTGCGCTCGAAGGCGTGCTTCGCCTCGTCGGACTGCACCACGATCCTGCCGCTGATATTCTTGTCGGAGAGATTGAGCTCGATCTTGACGTCTCCGAGCGATTCCGGCTTGAGTCTGAGCCGGATCATTCCCGAGTCGCCGTCCTTGAGCACGATGTGCGCGTTCTTGACGATCTCGCCGTTCCAGCCGTCGTGGAGCTTCTGGGCCAGGAGGCTCTGGAAATCCGCCCCCCTCGGGGGCGCGAGCGCGGGATCGACGCGGCCGCGGCTCGCGTCGGGGCTGCCGTTGCCCGCGCCGAGCGACAGGTCCCGGGTCAGGTCGCCCTGGTCGGAAGCGTGCTGGGGATGGAGATCGCGAGCCGGACCCTGGGGCGCGATCGCCTGGACGCTCGACGCGTCGGACCCGCCCTGTGCCGCCTCCGCCCGGCCCTGCGCGGAATGCCGCAGATCGGAGACGGTGAGATGCGGCTCTTTTCGCGCGGCCTCCCCTTTCTTCTCGACGGCTCCGTGCCCGGGCTTCGCGCCGGCGGCCGCCTCGGCCGCGCCTTGGGTGGCGGGGGGAAGGGCGAGCGCGAGCGTGAGTTCCACCGCCGGGGCGGATCCGGGTTTCCTTTTTTTGTCCTTCGCTTCGGCCGCGGCGGTCTCGGCCGCGGCGACGGCCTTTTCCTTCTCGGCCGCCTCGGCGAGCTTTTTTGCTCCGCTCTGAGCCGCCGCTCCCGCGGCCGCGCCGGCCTTCGTGGCGTCGGCGGCGCTCGCAGCCGCCGCCTCCTTGGAACCGGCGGCGGCCTTCGCGGCGGCAGTTTTCGCCGCGG
>JAJXZP010000281.1 GCA_021779995.1 bacterium
GTCCACGAACCTGGTTTCGCTCATCTTTCCGCTCATTTCGCCGCCGCCTTTTCGAGGATCTTGGCCGCCAGGACGACGGCGCGGTAGTTCGAGGGCATGACCATGCAGCCCGCGGCCTCGAGCTTGGCCACCTGGCCCGAGAAACCCTGGTAGTCCCCCGGCGTGCCGATGACGGAAGCCACCACGGGCAGGTAGCCGCCCCTGGCCTCGGCCGCGCGACGGGCTTCGAGAAGGGAGGGCACGAGGGCGCCGGCGGGGTCCTCGTGCGAGCCGTAGCCGAGGACCACGTCGACGAGGAGGACCGCCACGGAACCGTCGCCCGCCTCGGCCAGCACGCGTTCGGTGCGCGTGCTCGGGTCGATCATGGGGTGCGGCCTTCCGACGGTGAACACGTCGTCGCCGAGATCGACTATCGTATGCCCGACCGAGACCTTCGGGTCCTTGAGGATGAAGGCGGGATCGGTCTGGTTGTTGGAATGGACCTTGCCCGTCAGGCGGTGGAGGAGGATGAGAGCCTCGTCGGCGACCGTGCCGCCCGTGTAGTAGCCGCGCAGGTATTTCTGCGCCTTGGACATGCGCCCGGCCTCGCGCTCGGCGATCGCCGCGAGCGCGGCCTCGTCGCCGCCCAGCTCGGCCCGGGAAAGCGGCTTCCCCTTCGCCAGGGCGACCGCCTGGGCGGCCGAGTCCTCCAGGCTGGAGGCGAAGCGTACGTTGTGCGGCAGAGCTCCGGCCTTCGCCGGATCCAAGCCGATGAAATGGACGACCGAGGGCTTGCCCGAGTCACCCAGGGCCGAGAGCACCTTGGCCGCGACCTCGGCGGCCGGAGGCTTGGAGATGACGACCAGAACCTTCGTGGCGGGATCCCCGGCCAGGGCCGCGATGCCCATGAGCATGGTGATGCCGCCTACGCGCTCGTTCTTGAGGTCGCGCCCGCCCGTGCCGATGCCCTGGCTGACGCCGGAGCCGTAGCGATCCACGAGGCAGGTCACTTCCTGCAGGCCCGTGCCCGAAGCGGCCACGACGCCGATCGGCCCCCGCTTGACCACGTTCGCGAAGCAGATGGGATAACCGTTGATGAGGGCCGTACCGCAGTCGGGACCCATGACGAGGAGGCCCTTCGAACGGCCGAGTTCCTTGAGGGCTATCTCGTCCTCCAGGCTGACATTGTCGGAGAACAGCATGACGTGCAGCCCGCGCTCCAGAGCCTTGCGGGCCTCGCGGGCGGCATAGGCGCCGGGCAGGGAAATGACCGCGAGATTGGCGCCGGGCAGCTCCTCCACGGCCGCATCGAGGCTGGCGGGCTCGAAGGCGGAGCCCGAGGCGGAAGCGCCCGTCTTTTTCCTGGCCAGCAGCTCGGCAGCGGCCGCGAGGGCGGCTTCGACCGCGGGAGCATCGGCGCAGTCGACCGCCATGATGAGGTCGTTGGGCGTGGCTCCCGCGAGCTCGGCGGCGGCGTAGCCCTGGAAGCCGAGGAGCTCGAGATTCATGGCCGTGCCCATGGCCACGACGGCGTCGCCGACGCCGGGCTGTTCCTTAAGCTTCTTGCTCAAGGCCATTAGGAAAACGGAATCGAAGTACGAATCCTTGCGTATGATCGCCTTCTTCACGACGCACTCCTCGACGCCTGCGGTTCGAACGATGATCCCCGCGGTCCGGCTCCAAAATGTATGTGGTATTATATACCCGATTGTATACAAGTCAAATTAATTTCATTCCACCCGGAGCATGCCCTACTCGAGCGCCCAGACCTCCCCGCGAAGGGCAGGATATGGTATCTCTTCGTCCATGAGCGCATTCAAAACCTTCCTCGACGTGATGCCCGTGCTGCTTCTCTTCGCCTTGGGCGTCGGTCTTCGATCATGGAAGATACTCGACCCGGCCACGACGGCCGGGCTCAAGAGCATCGTCGTCAACCTCGCCCTCCCGGTCCTCCTCTTCGACGCATTCTTCCGCCTCCGCCCCGATTCCCGCACCGCCTTCTTGGTCATCGCGGTCTTCGCCTCCTGCATCCTCATGGTCTTCGTCGGGCGTCTGGCGAGCAGGGTAGTCGGACTCGACAGTCCCTATGCGCCCCTCATGTTCGAGGGTTTCGAGGCGGGCATGCTCGGCTACGGGCTATTCCTCGGCATCGCGGGCGACGCGAATCTGCCTTTTTTCGCCGCCTGCGACCTGGGGCAGGTGCTGTTCGTATTCTCGGTGCTGCAGGCCCAGCTCCTATCGTTGCCCGCGCGGCTCTCGTCGAAGTCCGCCGCCCGTGGTCCCGGGCGAGGCGGCGCCGATCCGGGCGCCGAGCTGGAAACGGCGCGAGAGCGGGCGAGGAGCCTCGTCCTCAACTTCCTGCGCTCCCCCATCGTGCTGGCGATACTGCTGGGTCTGGTAGCGGGCCTGGTCGCGCGAGAGCTCGCCGCCTCCGGCTCGACGGGCGCCTCGGCCTTCATCGCGGCCGGCACGCCGGCCGGAGCCGCGCTCAGTCCGGCCGCGCCCGACCCGGTCGCGCTCTTCGCCGGCCCCTTCTGGCATCTCGTCGCGATTCTCAAGTCGCTGACTGTGCCCCTGATTTGCTTCGTCATCGGCTCGGGCATCGAGCTCGACCGCGAGAATCTGGCCTTCGCCCTCAAGCTCACCGCGACGAGGATCGTGCTGCTGGCGGCCCTCGCCTTCGCGGTGGGCGAGCTCTTCGCCCGGCGCCTTTTGGGTCTGCCGGACATCTACCGCTTCGCGGTGCTCGTGCTCTTCCTTCTGCCGCCGCCCTTCGTCATCGCCGTGTTCATGCCCGTGCACGACGAGGCCGAGAATCGCCGCGTGGCCACGACCCTGTCGACCCATTCGCTCGCGTCCATCGTGGCGGTGGCCGCGGCCGCTGCCTTCTTCGGGGCGGCCTGAGCCGCTCGCTCATGCGTTTCCGCGGCCCGGTTC
>JAJXZP010000209.1 GCA_021779995.1 bacterium
GCATGGAGCCGCCTGATGATTTCCTTGAGGCCGGCTTGCTTGGCAGCTCCGCCGGCCGTGGCTTCGCTCATCGTGAGCACCTCCTCAATCTTAGGACGAAGTCCGTCAGGCCTCGCCTTCGGGACGCGGGTTCTTGACCGCGAGGACGCGCAGATGACCTGGACCGAGGTTGCGGATCCCGTGCGGCACGCCGCGGGGATTCGGTATGCAGACCCCGGGCCCCGCCTCCATCGAGTCCTCGCCGAGGATGAACTGGCCCCGGCCTTCGATCACGAAGTATTCCATGTCGATGGGCGTCACGTGCGGCTTGACGAAGCCCTCCGGCCGGATGTCGATATGCACGATCATGGCCTCCGGGGCGCTGTAGACCACCCGGGCCACGACGCCCGAGTCGTCCTTGATGATCCGGCCGTCTTCTACTTTGACGCTTTTCATGGCGCGCTGTCCTCCTCGCGGTTTTCGCCGAGACTATGGCAGAAAGCCGCAGGAGCTTCCACGGGGCCTCGCTTCACGAGGGGGCGCCGTTCACAGCTTGGCGGCGAAGGCCCTGCCGTACTCGTAGGCCGCGGCGAGCTCCTCGGGCCCCGGTTCCCAGAGGCAGCCCAGAGCCTCCGACACGACCTCGAAGCCGCACTCGCGCAGCTCCTCGTCGAGCTGGCGGAAAGACTCGCCCGACCAGCCGTAGCAGCCGAAGGCCGCTCCCTTCTTGCCCTTGAAGCGCAGGCCCTTGATCTGCTCCACGATGCCGGCCATCGCGTTCAGAATGCCCTTGTTGATCGTGGGTGAGCCGAGGAGCACGGCCTTCGACCGGAACACGTCCGTGATGACGTCGTTCTTGTCCGTCTTGGCGACGTTGTGGACGCGGACCTCGGTCGAGCTCGAGGCGTCCGAGATGCCGTGCGCGATCTGCTCGGCGAGCTTCCTCGTGCCATCCCACATCGAGTCGTAGAGCAGGACGACGCGGTCCTCGCGGTAGTCCGCGGCCCATTCGGCGTACTTGTTCACGATCTGCAGGGGATCCTCGCGCCAGATCACGCCGTGGCTCGGAGCGATGACCTCCACCGGAAGGCCGAGGCCCACGACCTCCTTGATCTTCTTCGCGACGAGGCTCGAGAAAGGCGTGAGGATGTTCGCGTAGTATTTGACGCACTCGTGCCAGAGCTCGTCCTGATTCACGAGGTCGTTGAACAGGGCCTCGGTGGCGAAGTGCTGGCCGAAGGCGTCGTTGGGGAAGAGGACCGCCTCGCCCTGGAGGTAGGTGAACAGCGAATCGGGCCAGTGGAGCATGGGCGCCTCGACGAAGACGAGGCTCTTTCCCTTCCCGATGTCGAGGGATTCGCCGGTCTTGACCACGCGGAAGTCCCAGTCCTTATGATACTGGCCCCTGATCGACTTGACCGCGTTGGCGGAGCAGTAGATGGGCAGATCGGGGCGCCTGGACATGAGCTCGGGCAGGGCGCCGGAGTGGTCCACCTCGGCATGGCTCTGCACCATGAAATCGAGGTTCCGGAGGCCGACCTCGGCTTCGAGATTGTCGACGAACTCCTTGGCGAAGGGCGCCCAGACGGTGTCGAGGAGGGCAGTCTTGCCGGCGCGTATGAGATAGGAGTTGTAGCTCGAGCCCTTGTGGGTCGAGTATTCGCTGCCGTGGAATTTCTTGAGTTCCCAGTCGATCTTTCCCACCCACGAAACGCTCTCGGTGATTTTGCGGATCATGTTCAGTTCCTCCTCGGCCGGGACGCCGTCGGAGCGGCAGGGCCGCCGCCGAAACCGAATGTGCCGGGTCGCGAACCGCGCTTCCTTCGCCCGCCCCGATTTCGCTCCAAGTATACTGTGATTCCCGAGTGCCGGGGGATCGAATCGGATATTTATATCCGAAATATCGGGCGGCCGGAGCTCAGAACGAAAACCGCATGCCCTCCGCGGCGAGCCTGTCGCAGAAGGCTATGAAGTCCCGGTCGGTCAAGGGCTCGGCGATGAGGAAGCCCTGGAAGCCGCGGCAGCCCATCTTCCACAGCAGGTCCAAGGCCCGCGGGCTTTCCACCCCTTCCGCGACCAGGCTGAGCTCCAGGCCCTTGGCGATTTCCACGAGGGAGCGGACGATGATCCTGTCCTGCCGGTTCGTCCCGATGTTCTCGATGAAGAGACGGTCGATCTTGATCTCGTCCAGGGGAAAGCGGTGGAGATGACTGAGCGAGGAGTAGCCCGTGCCGAAGTCGTCCACGGACAGGCGCACGCCGAGAGCGGTGAAGCGCTCCAAGATGACGGCCGTCGCGGCCGGGTCCTCGAAGAGGCTGGTTTCGGTGAGCTCCACCGTCAGCTGTCCCGGAGCCAGGTGCGAGGCGGAGAGCGCCGAGGCGAGGATGTCCGTGATGTCGTCCGAGCGGAATTGCCGCGCCGAGAGGTTGATCGAGACGGGTATGGCCCCCTTGCCCGCGCGGATCCAGGACTGGAGCTGCCGGGCGGTCTGGTAGATCAGCCACTTGCCGAGCGGCAGGATGAGCCCGGTCTCTTCCGCGAGGGGCACGAAGGTCGAGGGGCTGATCAGCCCCTTGGTCGGATGCCGCCAGCGGATGAGCGCCTCGGCCTCGATCTTCTCGACGCTGATGACCCGGCCCTCCACCGAGGAGGCTATCAGCTTGGGCTGGAAGTAGAGGACGAACTGATCGCCGATGGAGTCGAGCGCCGGCTTCTCGATGGCCCGGATGATGGAATTCTGCAGCTCGATCTTCTCGACCGCCTTGCGCAGCAGCTCGGGCTTGAAGAGCACGAAGGGAAGGTGTCCTTCGCTCGCGAAACCGGCCGCTATGTCCGCGTTGTGGAGCAGGGTCGAGCGCTCCGTGCCGTGCTGGGGCCAGTAGGCCGCTCCCATCGCCACCTTGATCGTGACGTTGAAGCCGGAAAAAATATGGGGCTCGCCGAGGCTCCCGAAGAGGCCTTTCACGAAGGCCGCGAGCGGAGGCCCCTTCAGCGCGGGCAGGATGAGGACGAATTCGTTCTCGCGGGTGTGGAACACGCGCCCCGAAGGAGAGAGCAGGGCGTTGATGCGGCAGCCCATCTGGTAGAGCACCCATTCGCTGACGCTCGACTTGAGCGTCTTGCGCACGACGGTGTAGGTCTCTCCGAGCTGGATGATGAGAATGCTGAACCCCGCGCGGTCGGCTTTCCGGCGCAAGGTCTCGATCAGCTCCTCCAGTTCGAGTTCGAGACGGAAGTGCGTGGGAAGCCCCGTCTGCGGCTGGAGGGAGAGCTTGCGCTCCAGTTGGACGATCCGACCCTTGAGCGCCTCGTTCTCGGTCCTGAGCCTGACGAGTTCTTCGGTCGACTCGACAGGCGATTCCTTGGTTGTCTCATTCATCGGGTGCCTCGGGAACCGTCGTCGGATGCGACTGAAGGTCCGTCGACCGGAGCCTCCTCATCCTCTCTCGATAGAAGATTATCGGCTCTCTTCTCGGATTTGTAGAGAGCCCCCTCTTCAAAAAGATGACAAAAGGATTCGAGAAAGATGCGCGCTCCTCCGGAACCGTACCATGGGGAAGGGGCCGCCGACACTGCCGCTCCTTGACCGGTCTGCGCCGCCGAGCGCATGCTCCCTCCATGAGCAGCCGACTTGCCGTCACCCATGTCCCGGCTTCGCCGGATTTTCCTCGCTAAAGCCATGCCGCGGCGCAATTTCCTGCTTCGCCTTGCCTACGACGGCTCGGGTTTTTCCGGCTGGCAGCGGCAGCCCGAGCCGTTCAGAACCGTCCAGGCCGAGGTCGAGGCGAGCCTGTCGCGGGTTCTCGGCGAGGCGATCGAGGTCACGGGCGCCGGGCGGACCGATGCCGGGGTGCACGCCGAGGCCCAGGGCGCGAGTTTTCACTCCCGCACGGCCCTGTCCTGCGAGGCGATCGCCGAAGCTCTCGGCCGCGAACTCCCTCCCGACATCGCCTGCACGGAATGCCGGGAAGTGGACCCTCGCTTCCACGCGCGGTTTCGGGCCAAGTCCAAGACCTATCGCTACCGATTCATTCTCGCCGCGGCCGGGGGCGAGGCCGCCGGGGCCCCTGCGGCCGACCGACCCGGGGCCCTCGCGGGGCGTCGGGCCGCGTTCGTCGTGGCGGCTCCCCTCGACCTCGGGGCCATGGCCGCGGCCGCGGCTCTCTTCGTCGGCGAGCACGATTTCCGCGCCTTCACGAACGCCGAGGAGGCGGGGGATCGCCGACGGAAGATTGACGATGCGCGCGTCCACGCCGCGGGCGATCGGATCGACTTCGTGGTCACCGCGCGGGGCTTTCTCACGAACCAGGTGAGGATCATGGCCTCGGCCGTGCTGGAAGCGGGACGGGGCCGCCTGGGTGCGGGCGAAATTCGAAGGCTGCTGGAGGGGGCCGAGCGCAGTTCCGCTCCCGGCATGCTGCCTCCGCAGGGGCTCTGCCTGGTCGATGTGCGATTCTGAGGGATTGACGCGGCCGCGAGGGCTCGGATAGATTCGCTCCATGATGTTTCTATCGAGCGTACCTTTCCGGAACAACTCGAACAATAATAACCGACCCTCCGCCGCTGCGGGCCCGGTGCAGCGCGCGTAGAGAAGAGCGAGAAACTGAAAAAGCCGGCCCCCGAGGGCCGGCTTTTTTTTAAAGCCCCGTTCACGTGGCGGCGACTTTCCCAAGCGGACCGCCGCACTCCGACACGGGCAAGGGAGCCATGGTGGACAAGTCCGAGCATGCGAACGAAGGATTAGGCGACGCCGAGGGCGGGAGCGGAGAGTCGAGGCTCCGGCGGGGCGCGATCGCGCTCGAGAACGAGCTTTCCGTGGCGGCCGACCTCGCCTACCTCGACCTCGGTGAGCAGGAGCGTCGCGCCTTCGCCGAGTCCGTGGGGAGAATGCTCGAGTTCTTCGCGAAGATGGACGAGTTCCCCGCGCCGAGCAGCCCCGCCGCTCCCGCAGGCGCGGAGGCCCCCGCCAATCTCCGGCCCGACGCGCGGCGTCCCTTCTCGGGGCCCGATCCGATCGAACAGGCGAGCGAGCGCGAGGGGCGTTTCGTCGGCATTCCGAACATCCTATGAAAACGAGGCATCCTATGCTGGACGAACTGGAACCCTGGAGCGGCCTTCTCTCCGACCCGAAGCGGCGCGCCGCGTATGAAGCCTACGCCGAAGGGTGGGAGGGCCGTATCGGCGCCTTCCTGCAGTTCTCGCCCGACGAACCCGCAGGCCGGAGGGGCGCCGGGCAGGCGGCCGCGAAGCCTGCCGCTCGGCTCGCCGCTGCGGGACCGGCAGGCCGTGACCCAGCCGAGCCCGCGGCAGCTCCGACGACCGAGCAGGGCCCGACAGGCGCTCTGGCGCTCGTGCCCTTCGCCGTCAAGGACAACATTGCCGTCGAGGGCTTTCGCATGACCTGCGGCTCGCGCATCCTCGAGGACTACCGGCCGCCGTACACCGCGACCTGCGTCGCCCGGCTCCAGGCCGAGGGCGCCCTCGTCGTGGGCAAGACCAACCTCGACGAGTTCGGCATGGGCTCCTCCTGCGACAATTCCGCCTTCGCGCGGACTTCCAATCCCTACGACTCCGCGCTCGTCGCGGGCGGCTCCTCGGGCGGCTCGGCGGCCGCGGTCGCCGCGGGCCTCGTGCCCTTCGCCCTCGGCACCGACACGGGCGGTTCCGTGCGCCAGCCCGCCAACTTCTGCGGCGTCTACGGCCTCAAGCCGAGCTACGGGGCCGTGTCGCGCTTCGGGCTGGCGGCCTACGCCTCCAGCCTCGAGGGCGCCGGCGTCCTCGGCCGCTCGATCGACGTGGTCGAGGAGGTCTTCCGCGCGATGGTCGGCGTCGATCCGCTCGACCAGACCACCGTCGCCGGGCCCGGCAGGCCCGGCACGGAGGCGGCCGAACCGAAGAGCGTCGGCGTCGTCCGGGGCCTCGGCGGCCTGGACCCCGCGGTCGAGGCCGCCTACCGCGGCGCGCTCGCGGCCCTCGCCGACTCAGGCCTGCGCCTCGTGGAGCTGGACCTGCCCATGCTGGACTACGTCCTGCCCGCCTACTACACCATCGCCACGGCGGAGGCCAGCGCCAACCTCGCGCGCTACACGGGCATAGCCTACGGCCGCCGCTGCGCCGGAGCCGAGAACCCGGACGACCTCGTCCGGCGCTCCCGGGGCGAGGGCTTCGGCGACGAGGTGAAGCTCCGCGTCCTGGTCGGGACCTTCGTGCTGCGCTCGGGCTTCCAGGACCGCTACTACCACAAGGCCCAGACCCTCCGCCGCGCCATCCGCGACGAACTCGCCGGGGCCCTGCGCGAGGTCGATCTCATCGCCATGCCTGTCTTCCCCACCCAGGCCTTCGCCCATGGGGACTCGGGCATGGACCAGTTCCAGCAGAAGATGGCCGACAAGTTCACCTGCACGGCCAACCTCGCGGGGCTTCCGGCGCTCGCCGTGCCCACGGGGCTCTCCGGGGGCCTGCCCACGGGCATCCAGCTCTTGGCCGCCTCCTTCCGCGAGGACAGGCTCTTTTCCTGCGCGCGCAGACTCGCCCCCGCCTTCCCCCTGCCCGAGCCGCCATCCTTCTCGCGGGAGTTCCTCCGATGAAATACGCCTCGTACGTGGGTCTCGAAATCCACATCCACCTGCTCGCGAAGAGCAAGGCCTTCTGCTCCTGCGCGGCCCGCTTCGGCGACGAGCCGAACACGAATGTCTGCCCGGTCTGCCTGGGCCATCCGGGCGTCCTGCCCGCGCTGAACGAGGAGGCCCTCTTCATGGGCTACCGCGTGGCCCAGGCCCTGGGCTGCGAGCTCTCGCGGCGCACCATCTTCGAGCGCAAGAACTACTTCTATCCCGACATGCCCAAGAACTATCAGATTTCCCAGTTCGCCGCGCCGCTCGGCGTCTCGGGCGGCTTCGAGTTCGAGGTGAAGGGCGAGACGAGGCGCCTGGCCATCCGCGAGTGCCATCTCGAGGAGGACGCGGGCAAGCTCATCCACGCCGGCTCCGTGACCCTCATCGACTACAACCGCGCGGGCTTTCCGCTGCTCGAGATCGTCACCGAGCCCGACCTCAAGGACGGCGAGGAGGCCGAGGCCTACCTGCGCTCGTTCCGGCGGCTCGTGCGCCACCTCGGGGTCTGCGACGGCAACATGGAGGAGGGCTCGCTGCGCTGCGACGCGAACGTCTCGGTCAACGAGGAGGGCAGGGGCCTCGGCGTCAAGGTCGAGCTCAAGAACATGAACTCCTCGCGCTTCGTCCGCATGGGCCTCGACTACGAGATCCGGCGCCAGACCGCTCGCCTCGCGGAAGGCAAATCGATCCAGCAGGAGACGCGGCTCTGGAACGAGAACCGTGACGTCACCGAGACGATGCGCAAGAAGGAGAGCGCGAGCGACTACCGCTTCTTCCCCGAGCCCGATCTGCCGCCCTTCGAGCCCGGCGAGGCCTTCCTGGAGCGGGTGGCAGGGCTCGCGATCGAACTGCCGCTCGGCCGCAAGCGGCGCTTCGTCGGCGTCCTGGGGCTGGCCGAGGAGCAGGCGGACCAGCTCGTCGAGGAGAAGAGCGTCGCCGACTACTTCGAGTCGGCCCTGGCCCTGGGGGCCGAGGCGCGGACCGCCGCGACGTGGATCACCGGGGAGCTCCGCGCCCAGCTTCTCAGATCGGGGCAGGACATAGCCGCCAGCCCCCTGGGCCCGCGGCGCTTCGCCGCCCTCCTCGGCGCCCTCGCCGAGGGCCGCATCCAGGGCACCATCGCGAAGCAGGTCCTGAAGGCCGTCCTCGACGAGGACAAGGACCCCGAGGCGATCATAGCCGAGCGGGGGCTCGAGCAGATCACGGACCGAGGCGCGTTAGGCGCCATGGTCGACGAGGTGCTGGCTCGCGAGGCGGCGACCGCGGCGCGCGTGCGCTCGGGCGACAAGAAGGCCCTGGCCTTCCTCGTCGGCGAGGCCATGAAGGCCTCGTCCGGCAGGGCGGCGGCGGGTACGCTCAAGGAGATCGTCATGGAGAGGCTGTCATGAGAGTGCTCGCGAAGGACGTGGCCGCCCGCTCGGGCGAGGTGGTGGAAGTCTCGGGCTGGGCGCACCGGATCCGCGCCATGGGCAAGCTCTCGTTCGTGGTGCTCCGGGACCGCTCGGGGATGGTGCAGCTCGTCTTCCAGGACGCCGTGGACTTCGGCCAGGAGTCGGTGATCCGCGCCACGGGGCTCGCGCGCTCCAACGAGCGGGCCCCCGGCGGCGTCGAGATCGAGGTGCGGGAGGTCGAGTGCCTGGCCGGGGCCGACTCGCCCCTGCCCATTCCGGTGAACGGGAGCCTGGACCAGGTCTCGCTGGAGACGGTGCTCGACAACCGCATGCTCTCGCTGCGCAATCCCAAGCTGCTCTCGATCTTCCGCCTCCAGTCGGACATCCTGCGCTTCTTCGCCGAGTACCTGCGCGGCGAGAGCTTCGTCGAGATCAAGACGAGCAAGATCCTCGGCACCGGCACCGAGGGCGGCACGGGGCTCTTCGAACTGCAGTACTTCGACAAGAAGGCCTTCCTGGCCCAGTCGCCCCAGTTCTACAAGCAGGCCATGGTCTCCTCGGGGCTTGAGCGCGTCTTCGAGATCGGCGCCGCCTATCGCGCCGAGAAGCACGACACGCCGCGGCACCTCAACGAGTACGTGTCGCTCGACGTGGAGATGGCCTTCATCGAAGACGAGCGCGAGCTCATCGAGCTCGAGAAGAGGATCCTCAAGAGCGTGTTCACGGGCGTCGCCGCCGAGGACGCCGAGACCTTGCGCCTCTGGGGCGCGACGGTGCCGAGCCCCGAGTCGGTGGACGCCGCCCCGACGGTGAGCTACGAGGAGGCCCTGTCGATCGTGGCCAAGTCGGGCAGGAAGATCTACGAGATCAATCCCGAGGCCGAGCGCCTGCTCTGCGAATGGTCCTCCGTCGAGCGCGGCTCGGACCTCGTGTTCGTCAACGACTTTCCGCGCAAGGCCAGGCCCTTCTACGCCTATCCCAAGGGCAAGGGCACGCTGAGCTTCGACTGCCTCTTCCGCGGGCTGGAGATCACCACCGGCGGACGGCGCATCCACGAGTACCCCATGCTGCTCGAAAGCTGCGCGACCTTCGGTCTCGACCCGGCCTCGCTCTCCGACTACCTGTCGATCTTCCGCTACGGCTGCCCGCCCCACGGCGGCTTCGCCATCGGCCTCGAGCGCCTGACGCAGAAGATCCTCGGCCTATCCAATGTGAAGGAAGCTTCGCTCTTCCCGCGCGACCGCCGACGCGTCTCGCCCTAGGAAGCCTCTCCTCGCGGGGGGCCGCCCGCGGCGCGCGTCAGCCCGCGATGCGGCCAAAGGCGGCAGCGCGCCGTCGCGGCGCGACCGGTCTCGTTCCGGGTCGCCCCTGCGCCGCCGCGGCGCGCGTCAGCTCGCGAGGCGGCCTAAGGCGGCAGCGCGACGCCGCGGCGCGCGTCAGCCCGCGGCGGGTGGTTAGCCCGCGATGCTCGCGCCGATGAGGTGCCCGACGCCGAAGGTGCAGGCCGCGGCCGCGAGTCCGATGAGGACCTGCCTCAGGCCCTGGGTGAGGGGGTTCTTGCCGGTCATGAGCGTGGCCAGGGCGCCGATGGCGAAGAGGCCCGCGGCGCTCACGACGGAGCTCGCCGCTATGCCCGCGGCGCCCTGGAAGAACAGATAGGGGACGGTGGGGAAGAGAGCGCCCACGGCGAAGAGCCCGAAGGAGGTGAGGGCCGCGATCCAGGCCGAGCCGCCCAGCTCCTTCTGGTCGATCGCGAGCTCCTCGCGCACGAGGGTGTCGAGGGCGCTCTCGCTGCCGCCCTCGATGATGCGCTTCGCGGTCTCCTTGGCGCGCTCCTCGTCGAGACCCTTGGCGCGGTAGATGAGCGCCAGCTCCTGCATCTCTTCCTCGGGATTCTCCGCCAGCTCCTGACGCTCGATGTCGATCTGCCGCTCGTAGAGCTCGCGCGAGCTCTGCACCGAGATCCACTCGCCCAGGGCCATGGACAGGGCGCCCGCGAGGAGCCCCGCCGCCCCGGTCACGAGGATCTGCCGCTGTCCCACGCCCGCCCCGGCCACGCCCATGACGAGGCTGTACACCGACAGGAGTCCGTCGTTCGCTCCCAGCGTGCCGGCCCTGAGGGCATTGCCGCCGGCGCGGTGCCGGCCCTCGAAGCGCGCCACCTCGCCGCCCGCCATGCCCTTCGACACTCCCGCAAGCAAGGAGAAGACCCGCGCGTGGGAGCGCTCCTCCGAGGGCAGGCCCGCGTCCTCGGCCGCGCCCACGCCGTCGTAGGCGCTCGCCGCCTTCCGCTCCGTCCTGGCCAGGGCGGGCGCGACCGACTGCGCTCCGTACTTCTTGGCCATCCAGGCCGAGACTCTGGTCTGCAGTGAAAGCCGGAATTGCGGCACCTTGCCGCCCGCTTCGGTGATCTTGGCCTCCCAGAGCGCGGCGTGCCTGCGCTCGGTCGCCGCGAGCCTGCGGTAGACCTCGGCGAGATCGGCGTTCTCCTCGGCCTCCGCCAGCCGGTCGTAGAGATAGGCAGCGTTGCCCTCCTCAGCGAGATAGGCGGCATAGCGATCCAGTGTCTCGTTTTTCATGTACTGCTCCCTCTGTGCGTGACCGTTCGGTATCGTGCGGCCCATAGCATAGCTCGGGCGAAGTGTCGCGGCAAGCAACGGGATGAAAGCGGCTTCCGCCCGTCGCCCGTCGCCCGTCGTCGCCGCCCTCGCCGTCGGCCTCCCTCGCCGCGCCGCCCGTCGCCCGCTGTCCCCGCAACGCCACCCGCCGCCCGCGCTGTCCCTGCAACTCCGGCCGGCAGCCGCCCTCGCCGGTCGCCGGCGAGTTCCCTGCGCTATAGTTGCGGAGAGAGGCTATGGAATGAGCGAACGGAAAAAACGCGAGGCCGAGGGCTCCGGCGTCGAGAGGAAGAAAACCGGGAAAACCCGGGTGTCCGGGGCGCCCGCCCCGAGGATCAAGGCGAAGCCGCCGAGTCCCGCTCTGGAGGAACTGCTGGACCTCCTGCCGCAGCTGGACGAGGAAGGGCTCCGCTTTCTTCTCGAACAGGCGCACATCCACCGGTACAACATGGAAGTGGAGCGGCTCAACGAGGAGTCTGAAGCCCTCGTGGCGAAAGGCGGACCGGCACCGACAAAGAGTTCGGGCATGCGCCTGGAGCGCTCCGCCGACGGTCGCACCTACCACGTCGTGTCCGAGGACAAGTGGAAGATGTTCTCGGCCGAGGAGATCGCCTCGCTCGTTCGCATAACGCGCAGCGGCGAGGAGCTCGGGGAGATCGCCCGCAGGGTCTACGCCTGGCTCGACCGCGAGCGCCGGGACGCCCTGGACGACCTCGGAATCGGCAAGCCTCCGTCGGCCGCCCTCGCGGAGCTCGTGCGGCTGCTCCTCGCCTCCTTCTCCGGACCCCGGCGCGCCTGAGGCATGAGGCCGCGCGTCGCTGCC
>JAJXZP010000247.1 GCA_021779995.1 bacterium
CGGGCGGCCCTGTGGCCCCGCCGCCGGCACCGCCGGCCGAGGGCGGCTCGCCCTCCGAGCCCAGGGCCGGAGCGCGCCCGGTCGAGGCGGGCTCATCGCGTGCGGCCGAGCCCTCCAGGATTGCCGCCAGGGCCTGGGCCGCGCGGAAGCCGATCGCCTCGCAGTCGAGCATGATGCTCGACAGGGGCGGCGAGGAGAGCTCGCAGAGGATGTCCTCGTTGTCGACGCCCAGGATGGCGAGGCTCTCGGGCACGGCGATGCCCAGGCGCCGCGCCAGCTCGGCCGCCCGCAGGCCGGCGGTGTCGTTGCAGGCGAAGAGCCCGGTGGGCGCTTCCAGCGACGAGAGGAAGGCGGCCAGGTCTTCCTGGGCCTCGACCGCGCCCTCCCACCAGGGCAGGGGTCGGCGAAAGGCCGGCGCTCCCCCGGCGAGGCCGCGCAGGAAGCCCTCCTCCCTCGCGCTCGACCACAGGGTTCCGGACACGCCGAGGAAGGCGTAGCGCTCGAAGCCGCAGGAGCGCAGGTGGAGGAAGGCCTGGTAGCCGGTGAGGAAGTCGTCGTTGGTGACCTGGCGGAAGCCGGGCCGGAGGTAGGCTCCGGCGACGTCGACGACCGGCAGCCTCAGGGCCGCTATCCGGTCGGCGTCGGCCGCGCTCTCGATGCGCGCGATGATCCCGTCGCCGCCCCAGTGCTCGAGGTCGGTCAGGGGCCGGAACATCCAGCCGTAGCCGAAGATGCGCCAGTCCGGCCGCGAGCGCGCGAAGCGCAGGACCCCGCGCGCTATGCCGTGCTCGTAGAAGTCCGAGAGTTCCATGCAGAGGGCTATCTTGCGCATTTCGTTACAAAGTGTACGCATTTCGAGTATTGCGGCAAGAGGGAAATGCGGCTAGGATCGAATCGATGCCCGGGAGGAGGGCGGCGAATGCCGACCCTGAGCCGACCGGCAGGAGGTTTCCATGGAATACAGCTTTCCCAAGGCCAAAGAGCCCATCCCTTCGGCGAAGAAGGACGATCTCATCCTCGTCGCCGGAGCGGGCGGCTTCATCGGCGGCAACCTGGTCGCCTACTTCAAGGACAAGGGCTTCACCCGCATCCGGGCGGTGGACAAGAAGCCGCTGGGCGAGTGGTATCGCGTAACGCGCGAGGCCGACAATCTCTGCCTCGACCTGTCGGACGAGGATAATTGCGACAAGGCCGCCGAGAACGCCTTCGAGGTCTACTGCCTCGCGGCCGACATGGGCGGCATGGGCTTCATCGAGCGGCACCGCGTCGACTGCCTGCGCTCGGTCCTCATCAACACGCACCTCATCCAGGCCTCCTGGCGCGCCGGGGCCAAGCGCTACTTCTACTCCTCCTCGGCCTGCGCCTACAACACCGAGCTCCAGAAGGACCCGCACGTCCGGGCCCTCAAGGAATCCGACGCCTACCCGGCCATGGCCGAGCGCGGCTACGGCTGGGAGAAGCTCATCTCCGAGATGTTCTGCCAGGAGTACTGGGCCGAGCGGGGACTCGCCACCTTCATCGCGCGCTTCCACAACGTCTACGGTCCCTACGGCACCTGGATCGGCGGCCGCGAGAAGGCCCCCGCCGCGATCAGCCGCAAGGTGATCGAGGCCAAGGACCGGAACACCGGCACGATCGACATCTGGGGCGACGGCACCCAGACCCGCAGCTTCATGTACATCGACGACTGCCTCGAGGGCATCGACAGGATCACCCACTGCGACGAGCTCGTGGCCACCCCGATCAACCTGGGCTCCTCCGAGCTCATCGAGATCAACAACCTCGTCACCATCGCCGAGGGCATCGGCGGCGTCAAGCTCAAGCGGACCTACGCCCCCAGCCAGCCCAAGGGCGTGGCCGGCCGCAACTCCGACAACACCTTCATCAAGCAGGTGC
The DNA here is from genome assembly GCA_021779995.1 of bacterium. Taxonomy (GTDB): domain Bacteria; phylum Spirochaetota; class Spirochaetia; order Treponematales; family Rectinemataceae; genus JAJXZP01. The sequence goes on from JAJXZP010000247.1 coordinate 1,897, forward strand.
TGAAGTGGGAGCCCTCCACCTCCTTCAAGGTCGGCCTCGAGAAGACCTACCGCTGGATCGAGAAGCAGTACTTCGACCGCAAGGCCGGCAAGAGCAACGTCGACTGAGAAGGCTGGAGAGTCCGACAGCGGAGACTCGGGCGCGAAGGGAAGCCTAGGCTTCTCTCCGCGCCTCCGCGGTCGATCGGGACTCCGGTCGGCCATATTCACGTTTTGGAGCTGCGATGTGTAGCACTAGCGTCACCGACCTGGTGGGCGGCATACCCTACAGGCTCGCCCTCGCCGGAGGCTGGATCGACCAGCCCTTCGTCTCCCTTCATGATCCCTCGCCTCCCGGCTCGATGGTCGTCGCGGCCGTCGAGCCCGAGTTCCGCTTCATGGACTACTGCGGCATGGCGACGAGCACGCGCAAGGTCGCCGAGCGCCTATGGGGAGACAAGCTGCCGTCCGGCGACCCCGCGGCCCTCGTGCGGGAGCTCTACGCCGCCGAGAACGAGGGCCTCGTCGATCCCTCGGGCAGCCAGGACATGGTAGGACTCGTCTACCCCGGCGTGTCGCGCATCGACTACGACGCATCCTACGAGGGAGGCGTCTTCCCGGTCCGCGTCGAGTCGAACAAGGACCCGGCGGTCGCCGCCTGGCTCGGCCGCGTCATCTGGATCCTGCCCGTGGCCCAGCGCCCTCAGGGCTACTCGCCGCTCATCACCAAGAACCTCGAACCCGGCTGGGTGAGGAGACTCGGCGCCTCGGGCCGAGCCTGCTTCGACGCCATCGTCGGCCGCGACCTGGCCGGCCTCCAGGCTTCCATGAACGAGACCATGCTCGCCTGGGAGACCATCCTGCCCGCCACGGTCCGCCATCCCGTGATCAGCGTCGACCTGGCGGCCATAGCGGCCGCCTACCGCGCGGAGTACGGCGGCGCCATGTACTCGGGCTGCGGCGGCGGCTATCTCTACGTCGCCACCGAGCGCGAGGTCCCGGGCGCCTTCCGCGTCCGCATCAGGAC
>JAJXZP010000084.1 GCA_021779995.1 bacterium
ACCGCCTCGAGCCACTCGTTGGTCGAGCCCTCCGCGCGTACCTCGACGGCGAGGTGCGAGAACCAGCTGTCCTTCGCCGCTCCGTGCCAATGCTTTTGCTCGGGCGGGATGTTCACCACATCGCCCGGATGCAGCTCCCGCGCCTGCGGACGCTCGTGGTTTTTCGCCGCCACTCAATTTTCAACGAATCCTGCGGAAGACGCTTTACACCATCGGATTCCCATGATATACCAATAGTGTATTTTAGGATATTCAAAGTATATGAACCGATTTCCAAACTCGGTTCGTCTTGGAATCGGCTTCGTAGTCGCTCCGGTTTCTTCGAAACCGCGCGCACATGCCGCGATTTCTGGTAGCCCTTTCACCATGCGTCCGCATGCTGAAAGAGCCTCGACCAAACATCCATCGGGGAGGCCGGATGAGCGCCAAGGACCGAAGCGATAAGGCACGGGGGTTCCGCAGGGAAGACATCGTGGACGCGGCGGAGCGCATATTCTTTTCAAAGGGAGTCGCCGCCGCGACCATGGACGACGTCGCGCGGGAGGCGGAGTACACGAAAAAGACGCTCTACGCCTACTTCTCCGGCAAGGACGAGCTGTATGACGCCATCGTGCTTCGGGGCTTCGAGACGCTCAACCGTCTCTTCGACCAGGTCGTGAAAGAGCGTCCGGAAGCGAAGGGCTTCGATCGGCTCGTTTCGCTCGGAAGGGCCTATATCACCTTCATCGTGGAGCACGCCGCGTACTTCGAGGCCATCGCCTTCTACGAGAGCCGACGCGAGAAATCGGCCGTTCCGAGCGAGCTCGCGGACGCGGTGGAGACCGAAGGCAACCGGAGCACCGAGCTGCTGATCGGCTGCGTCCGGAAGGGCATAGCGGATGGAAGCGTCTCCGGCGAACTGGACCCGGTCAGGACCGCCTTCGCCCTGTATGCCTGGATGCTGGGCCTGGGAAATCTCATCCTGCGAAAGCGGAGCTACATCGCGCGGGCCTTCGACTGCGAAGTCGAGGACATCGTCGGCGAAATGTTTCGACTCATAACCAACGGAGTCAGTCCGTAAGAGGAGCCACGAGATGAAGTGCGTACGAAGACCAGGATTGCCGCTTCTCGCCCTGTCGGCCATCTCGATCTGGGTCGTGACGGCCTGCTCCGGAATTCCCCAAGCCCCGGATGCCGCGGGAATCGACAGCCGCTTTCCCGCGAATTGGAGCCCGAAGGGGGTGAGCATGGAGATGAAAAAGATACTCGAGTACGGGGCGCTCGCTCCCAACAGCCATAACGCGCAAATGTGGGGAGTCCGCGTCAGCTCCGCGGATGAAATCACCGTCCTCTTCAATCCGGCTCGGGCGCTTCCCGCCGTCGATCCGAAGAATCGCGAATCGATGATTTCTATCGGGGCCTTCATCGAGAACCTCGTCGAGGCTGCGCGGGCCTACGGCATGGCTTCGACGGTCTCCGTGATCGCGCATGAAGCGACCGACGAGAAAATCGCCACGATACGGTTTACGGCAACCGGGGATGAATCATCGAAGCCGACCCTGGAAGACATCGCGGAGCGGCACACCATCCGCACGCCCTTCCTCGCCAAGGAACTTTCGGACCGTGACCTGGCGGCACTGCGATCCGTCGGCGGCGAGATAGCCTATTTCCCTCTCGCGACCCCGCAGGGGCGGTACCTGAGGGAGGCCATCGTCCAGTCGATGGAAAAGCAAGTCGACAACGATGCCCAGGAGGCCGAGTTCGCCGATTGGGTGCGGTTGAACGACAAGGAGGCCCGGCAATCCCACGACGGACTCACGTGGACGGCGATGGGCCTCTCCGGCATCAAGAGATGGTTCGCCTCCACCTTCATCGACCGTCGCGCCTTGATGTCGAAATCCTTCCGCGGCCAAACCGTCGAGACCGTGAAGGCCCAGGCCTCCTCGTGCGCCGGCTTTGTCGTCGTATCGAGTCCGGACAATTCGGTCGAGTCGCTCATCGATGCCGGCAGAGTCTTGGAGAGGTTCTGGCTCGCGGCCACCCGCCTGAAGATCGCCGTGCACCCCATGAGCTCGGCTCTTGAAGAACGTCCCTGGAACGAGGAGCTCGCCGGGAGAGTCGGCGTAGGGCCTGAGGTGCAGATGCTGCTCCGGGTCGGATACGTCAAGGACTATGGCGGCCCGGACAGCCTCCGGATAGAAGTGCCGATCGAGGAGTGAACTCGCGCGAGCAGGACAACGGAGCGGAGAAACGAAGAAGGCCAGGTTCCCGTTCGCGCTCGGCATCGGCGCCGCCTCGAGGTACTTCGCCGAACCTGTCGCACGCGGTTTCTTTGGGGATCAGCAGTCAACCGCTCGCGCCTACCGGTCGTCCTGGGCCTTCTTCGATGAGCAGGCGGCGCGGCGAAGACCGGCAGCGACGGTGGAACGTCCCCCTCCAACAGCTCCGCGAGTTCCGGGGCGATAATCAGCCGAGCTTGCCTATGAGGTCGGCCATTTCGAGGGCGGAAAGCATGGCGTCCCAGCCCTTGTTGCCGCTCTTCACGCCGGCGCGCTCAAGGGCCTGCTCGAGCGTGTCGCAGGTCAGAACCCCGAAAATGACGGGGCGGCCGCTGCGCAGGGATTCGGCGGCGACGCCCTTGGCCACTTCCGCCGCGACGTAATCGAAATGCGGAGTGTCCCCGCGGATGACCGCGCCCAGGCATACGACGGCGTCGACGTCCTTGTCGGCCATGCGGCCCGCGACCAGAGGTATCTCGTAGCTTCCCGGAACCAGGACCAGGCTCAGGTTCTTCTCGTCTCCGCCGTGGCGCAGGAAGCAGTCCCGCGCCCCTTCGATCAGCCGCGTCACGATCAGGTCGTTGAACCTGGCCGCCACCAGGGCGATCTTCTTTCCCTCGGCGCCCA
>JAJXZP010000033.1 GCA_021779995.1 bacterium
GGTGGGGGGAGTCGACCCTTCCAGCCTTCGCCATCCTGGCTCAGGCTTCCAGGGCCGGGGCGAAGGCCCTCGCGCGCATCCCTGCGCGCTCGACTGGCTGCCGACCTCATTGAATCGGTCGGCAGCCAGGGCCTTCGCCCGTTCGATTCCCGCCCATAAAAATCAAAGACCTCCTTGCGGAGGTCTTTGATTTTTGGAGGTGGCGGGAATCGAACCCGCGTCCCCGGGCGCGGAGGGCGAGCGTCTACAGGTTTATCCGTCCTTTCGGGTTGTCGGGGAAGGGGCAGCGGGGCGGCGCGCCTTCCTTCCCGTATCCTGGGTTCTGTCCCCCGCGCAATCCAGGCCGTGCGCGGAGCGAGCCTCGGTCGGTTACGGGCTTAGCGGCCGCTCGAGGCGGCGCAACCGCAAGCCCGTCGCTTATCGACGCTTACGCGGCGAGAGCGAGATTGCCGTTGTTGTTGGCAATTAAGAGTTTGCCGAATCAGGAGATCGGCGGCTCCACCTGCAACCCGCGATCCAGACCGCTCAGGTCGAGACCGGTGCACCCCCCGGTGTATCCGGTACGTGAATCGCTTGCGGCGAGCTTGTCGACCATGACGGTCATCAAACTCATCCTTATGATGAATATACTCGTCGTCCCGGTCAGGGTCAAGGTAGGGCTTTTTCGATGATGCCGCCGCCGAGCACGAGGCCTTCCTCGTCGTAGAGCACGACGGATTGGCCCGGAGCCACCGCCCGCTGCGGCAGGTCGAACTCGATCCGGGCGCCCTCGCCTGAGACCTCGGCCAGGCAGGGGACGGGCCGGTGATTCTGGCGGATCTTCGCGAGGGCGCGGAAGGGAGCCGGGAGGCCGGCGGGGTTCTGCAGGAAGAAGTCGGAGGCGCGGAGGGCCTCGGCGAAGAGTCCCGTCCCCGGGCCGACCACGATCCTGTTGTTCTCGGCGTCGATGCGCAGGACGTAGAGGGGGTCCGCCCCGAGGCTTATGCCGAGGCCGCGCCGCTGGCCGATGGTGTAGTAGGGCAGGCCGCGGTGGCGTCCCAGGACTCGGCCCGAGGCATCGACGATGTCGCCCGGGCTCGGGGCCGAATCGGCGAACAGGGGGGCGTAGTCGCCGCCCGCGACGAAGTCCTGGCTCTCGGGCTTGTCGGCCAGTTCGAGGCCCAGCGCGCGGGCAGTGCTCCTTACCTCGTCTTTCGTCAGCGAACCGAGGGGAAAGCGCACCGATTCGAGGAGCTTCGAGGGAAGGCGATAGAGGAAGTAGCTTTGGTCCTTGGCAGGATCGAGGGCCGCGCGCAGGTGCCGCACGCCGCCGCGCTCCTCGATCCGGGCGTAGTGCCCCGTCGCGAAATAGTCGAAGTCGAGGCCCGCCCGTCGGGCCCGCTCCAGGAGAAAGCCGAACTTGAGTTCGCGGTTGCAGACGACGCAGGGGTTGGGGGTCCTGCCGCGGAGGTACTCCGCGCGGAAGTAGTCCACCACGCGCGATTCGTACTCGGCGGCCAGGTCGATGACGCGATAGGGTATGCCGAGCTTCGCGCAGAGGCGCTCGCAGGCGGCTATATCCTCTTCCTCGCCGGGGCCGTAGCAGGCGTGCCGGACGCTTTCCTGCACCTTCAGCGCGCCCGACCAGATTTTCATGGTGAGGCCGACGACCTCGTGCCCTTCCTTGAGGAGGAGGGCCGCAGCGACGGCCGAATCGACCCCGCCCGAGAGCCCGACGGCGAACCTGCGCGAAACGGTCATGAGAGGCTAAGCCTAGCATGCCGCGGCCGCGGCGGTAAACCGGGACCCGCCGGATGAAACGGAGCGAAGCTTTTCGTTTCGGCGCGATCCGTGCTATGGTATTCGGTGTATTGGAAAAACCGGCCGGTTGTTCGGTCCAAACCGCACCTAGAGTGCAAGCCGTGGAGTATCGATGAACATTAGGCGTTTCTTCACCGTTTCGGCTATTCTCCTGTTCGCGATCGCAGCCTCCTGGGCGAACTCGGATCCTTCTCTGGGACACTACATCGCACGACAATTCCCCGACAACTCGGATCTGCGAGCCAGGCTGTTTTCGAGGGTCATCGGCGCTCCGCGCGAGCTGGCCGAAGCCTTCGGCGAACATGTCATGCAAAGCCACAATGCCGGTACCGTCACCGTCCGCATCGTGCCGGGCGACGAAGACTTCTACGTCGAGTTCCTCAACGGCACGGGAGCCCCGTACACCCAAGGCTCCTGCATCATCAAGCGCAACAATTCCATGGGCTATCTCGTGCAGGCGAAGATCTTCCTGCAGGACGATCCCGGATGCTACCTGCGGCTATATACGAGCGGCGACGGCACCAGGATGGACGTGATCATGTACGGCGCGGTCCTGAAGCGCGGTCTCTACGTTTCGGGCATGCTCTACCAGGTGCTCGCCGGCTCCTTCGGCGACATCGTCGACCAGACGAGCTCTTCCTTCGACTGGAACGAGGTCTTCGGGCTCGGCGAGCGCGAGGCTTCGACGACCTTCGCGGCCTCGCTCCGCGGCGCCCTCGCCTCGACTCAGGCTCCGGGGCCGGACGGCGGCGTCATCGCCCCTGCCGCTTCGAAGAGCGATACCGCCGCCCCGGCCGTGGCCTTGGCCTCGGCCCCGCTCCCCGGCGGCGCGAAGGATCTGGCCGTCGGCCGCGCCTACCGGATAGCGCTCCTGGTCGACAAGGCAGCCGGCGCCGAGGCCCTCATGTCGAGCCTCGCCGCCGCGGGCGAGAGCGCCAAGGAACTCGTCCCGAGCGACGAGGCCCTCGGCTTCGAGGACGTCCGCGGCAACCTGGACGTCAGCCTGCCCTACGGCCGCTTCCCCGCCTACGAGGCGAGCAAGGGCCTCCCCCTGGAGGCTCTCCGAGCCGCG
>JAJXZP010000007.1 GCA_021779995.1 bacterium
GCGGCCCCTGAGCGACTCGATCTCCTGTTCCTTTTCGGAGAGCAGACGGATCAGTTCTTTCCGATTCCTCGAATTGCTGTTTTTAATCACCGTGAGGCTCCATATCGGGAGAGGGCCCTTCCAGCGAAGCCTGCGGTCGGCAAGCCGGGCCGAGCTCCGACCTCCGAGATCATCTCGTCCGACCATCCTATTCCCGCGGCGGCGTTTGTCAAGGCGCTCTCCGCGGGATCACCGCCGTCCCGCCGAAGGCCGGGAAGCCCGCCAGGAAGGAAGCCCCGGGGACTCTGCCGGGCCCCGCGACCGGGTTGATGCGGGAAGCGTCTCGGGAGCCGCCGGAGCGGAAGTGCCGGTCCGGCGGGCGCGTCCTTCGGTTCGGTCGAACCTGCGGCCGCCTCTGTCTCCCACATCGTTGACCCTTCCGAAGGCTCGACGTACTCTGGTTCCGGCACAGCATCTTAAAAAGGCCGCGGTAGACGTATGGGCGTCGGCTGGAGGAGCATTCGTTTGAGCTCGCGAAGACTGTACGACCGAATCCATGCGGAGAATATCGGCAAGATCGCCTCGGGCGAGATCAGCGTCGACGATTATCTGGGAGGGAGCATCCCCGATTCCCGGCTGGGGCTCTCCCTCATAATCCCCATCAGATCCTTCGCCGGAGCTTACGATACGCTCGTGAACTCCCTGAGGCGGATAGAGCCGGGACAGTACTGCTATCCGCCGTGCGACCTGCACGTCACGGTCTTCGACTTCATCCGGGGCAGCGCGACGTACCGGCGGGATCCGGCTCTGGAGCTGACCTTCCTCGAATTGGCGCGCGGGGCCGCCCGCACGCTCGAGCCCTTCGTCATCCGCTTCGCGGGCATCGTGTTCAGCGACGCGGCCGGCCTCATCCAGGGATACGACGAGGGTGTCCTCGCGGGGCTCAGACGGACGATCAGGGAGTTGATGGAGGGCGCCGGCCACGCGAACGATGAGCGATACCGTTCCGACTCGGCGCACGTCAGCTTTGCGCGCTTCATGTCCCCCCTCGCCAGTCCCGGCGAGCTTCGCGCCTTCATCGAGGAAAACCGCGAGACCGCGATGGGGACCGCGTCCGTCGACGCACTCGAACTCGTGGAGCACGACTGGTACGACAGACGCGCCACCAGGCGGCTCGTCGGGCGAATCGGGCTATGAGCGGGGCCGGCGCGCGCAAAGACGCTCGGACCGACGCTTGAGGGCCGACGCGCGCAAAGATGCCGGATCGACGCTCGGATCGACGCTCGGATCGACGCTCGAGGGCCGACGCTTGAGGGCCGACATTGCAGCTCGGCGTCGAGATCGTTACTATACATCCTTCGGAGGCAATCGTGAACGGCAATCCTATCGTGGCCCTTCTCGGGCGCAGACTCAGGCTGGCGGTGGCGGGCGGCGGCGCGGGCTCCTTCATCGGCGGCATGCACCGCATGGCGGCGCGGCTGGACGACCGCTACGAGCTGGCGGCCGGCGTGCTCTCGTCCGATCCGGCGAAGGCCCTGGAGCAGGGGCGCGGGCTCGGCCTGCCCGCAGGACGGGCCTACGGCTCCGTGGCGGCCATGCTCGAGGCCGAGTCCAGGCGGGACGACCGCGTCGACGTGGTCGCGATCATGACCCCGAACGACAGCCACTTCGAGTACGCGAGCGCCGCCCTGGCCGCGGGCTACGACGTCATCTGCGACAAGCCCATGACCAACACCCTCGAGGAAGCGGAGAAGCTCCACGCCCTCGCGCTCGGGAGCGGCCGCGTCTTCTGCCTGACGCACAACTACACGGGCTACCCCATGGTCCGGCAGGCCCGGGCCATGGTCGAGGCGGGCCAGCTCGGGACCATTCGCCTCGTCCAGGTCGAGTACGTGCAGGGCGGGAAGGCCGACGAGAGCGACCCTTCGGGCCCCAGGCTCCCCTGGCGCTACGACCCTTCCCGCGGCGGGCCTTCTCTCGTGCTGGGCGACATCGGCACGCACGCGCACAACCTCCTGCGCTTCATCTCGCGACTCGAGGTCGAGGAGCTGGCGGCCGAGGCGGGAGCCGTGGTGCCGGGACGCACGGTCCACGACTACGCCGGGGCTCTCTTAAGGCTTTCAGGCGGGGCGCGCGGCTCCTTCTGGGTCACCCAGGCCGCGGCCGGGGTCGAGAACTGCCTTCGCATCCGGGTAAGCGGCACGCTGGGAAGCCTGGAGTGGCAGCAGGAAACGCCGCAGGAGCTGGTCTTCAAGCCGCTCTCGGGCAGCGCCAGGATCTACACGCCGGGCGGCCCCGAGCTCCTCCCCCTGGCCCGCCGCTCCTCGCGTATCGTGAAGGGCCACCCCGAGGGCTTCCCCGAAGCCTTCGCGAACCTCTACTCCGACGCGGCCGAGGCCATAGCTGCCCGCATCGCCGGGAAGAAGCCCGATCCCCTCGCGCTTTACTTTCCCACCTCGGCCGACGGCCTCGCGGGCCTGCGCTTCGTCGTCGCGGCCGTCGAGTCCAGCGCCAGGGGCGGCGCCTGGGTCAAGGTGGCGAGAGGCTAAGGATCGGGATGTCGTCGAGCCGCAGGCCGAGGCCGCGCTCGACGCCGCCCGGGCTCATGAGTGCGCGCCGGGGTCGACGACGATCTCCGGCGCCGCGAATTTTCGGAGCGGATGCAGATACTGGAATGGTCCGATGCTCGTCGCGCGGATGCCGCTCGTCGGCACATCCGACGATACCGCTCCTTTATATTCCCACTCCAGCGCGCCGACTTCGGCGTCAAGGCCGGTCGGGAGCGATGCTTGCGCGGTTACTCAGTGATAGTAGCGAGGTTGTTCGACCGGCCGCGCGTGGCGGGCGTCCCAGTAGGCCCGGTCGCCGTACCTCGGATGAG